>NZ_JABDWC010000025.1:0-99107 GCF_019685155.1 Rhizobium sp. NZLR1b | reverse complement strand
CATGATCCGCAAGGGCCAATTTTCACCCAGTGGCCAATCGCCATTTCAGCAATTCGCTTCACTCGCTGCGTAGGTGTGTCCAGCGTCAGCTGGTTCTGCGACCTTGCTAAAAATTTGCGACAGAACCCAAAACCGCGAGCCATCGGAACGTAGGTTATGTCCATTGCCCAGACTTGGTTGGGCCGGGTGACCGTCAGCTTTCGCAGGAGGTAGGGATGGATTTTGTGACCTGGCGCTGGTTTGGATGTGTTAGGGCGACGATAGATCGCCTCGATGCCCATCTTTTTCATCAGCGTGGCGACGTGCAGCCGCCCAGCTTCCAGCCCTTCTCCTCTCAAGAGCCCTTGCAACATCCGACTTCCGGCAAAAGGGTAGTCGAGATGCAGTTCGTCGATACGGCGCATCAGGGCAAGATCGCCGTCTGGCACTGGACGAGGCAGATAATAGACACTGCCACGGCTGAAGCCGAGTAGCTTCGCCTGGCGCACGACGGATAGCTTATGCCGTGCGGTCGATCATTTCTTTCCGCCCAGCAATCCCGCCTTGCCGAGCGCACCGGATAAAAAATCGTTCTCCAGTGTCGGTTCGCCGATCTTGGCGTGCAATGTTTTGACATCGACGGTTGGACCCGCCGGTTCCGCCTTCGCTTCATCACCGAAAACGCCTGTCGCCCCCTCAAGGAGCTGGTCTTTCCACTGCTTGATCTGGTTGGCGTGCACGTCAAACTGCTGGGACAATTCCACCAGCGTCTGCTCACCTCGGATGGCGGCGAGCGCCACCTTTGCCTTGAAAGCCGGGCTGTGGTTCCGGCGCGGTCGTCTCGTGATGGTCTCTCCTGTTCCCGGCATCTAAGCCGAAGTCAGGCAGAAATTCCACTTATCCTAGCTGTGCAGATTTCCCGAGCCAGCTCTTAAGGAACTCGCCTCGGAGGACTAGGGCACAAGCAGCATCAGCATTTGCATAACACGAAGCGGGCCCTTCACTCGATCGACGTCAGCAATTCCGGTGATGATCAGGGCGCGGCGCCGACCGCAGGGATGCCGCGCCTCGAGCCTACCTTCATGCCTGCGTTCTGTTTTGCCCGTTACGGTCTCTACGGATTTGCAGAATCATGCTCCGACCAGCGGCCAAGAGTTCAAATAGGAACGAGACTAGCGAAAGCATCAGCGAGACGATGGCACCACCAAAGAACCACGACAAGTTTTCAGGCCGAAGACGGATCGCGAGTGCGCCAGAAAGCAGGTTCAAAATTGCCGCGCAGGTGCAGATTCCCGCTACAACGCCAAGGATAACCGCCAGTTCAAGAGCCAGTGTTCGTGTCTGCAGGTAGATAAGCTGTTGTCGTGACTTCTCACCTGATGATTGTTTGTCCGCGATCTCGTTAACTCGGTCGGAGACCCGCCCGAGGCGGATACAGTAGATACTCACAAACGCGGCGGTACCAGCAAGCAGAAATACCGGGGCCAAGGAGGTTTGGATCGCATCAGCATAGTCGCTGATGATTGGTGGGGTGTCCATGATTCCTCCGGCCGGTCGGCGATCAAAAGTATCGGTTAGTTTGACCGCGCAACGCTTCGCGTTGCGCCCCATTCTACCATTCGTCGAAGCGGGGCTGTCAACGTAGTCTTGAACCGCCCGATCAGTTTTAAGAGCGGCCATTTTCGCAACAGCAGCTTCGCGCAGTCCCGAACGACACTTCCCAGAACGAAAACGTGACGGATATTTCCATCCGCCCATGCTTACTGATAGTATAGGATCCAGACATCGCCGTGTGTGGAGCCGCCGGTTTGGTGCTCTTGATCAACTAGCCCGCGATCGTAAGGGAAATGCCACAAGGCAACCAAAACCGAGGCTTGTACCTATAACACCTATGCAAGAAGCGTTTCGGATCGGTAATGACACCAAAGCGATAAGCATGTCTCTGCATTATTATCAAACTCTTGCGTTGATTAACTTCTCATTTAACAGTTTCACTCGGCTGTGAGTATCGATAATGCAGATTAGGTTTGGTCAAGTGCTTTTATCTTGCTCTTTGCTTGCCATAATGGCGGCATGTGCAGGACGACCCGAACATGTTTTGCTTCCGATATCAGAAAAAATTCCCAGCACCTCCAAAGTCGACCTGTTGGTGGCCACGACCCGTAAGACAGATGCCTCAGGTGAAATGTTCTCGGGTGAGCGCGGCAGGGCATTGAGCTTTGCTAATGTTGTGGTCTCCATCCCACCGGGCGAAGCCCACAAAAGCGGCGATGTCGAATGGCCCCAAAAGACGCCCGGCAACCCCGCCACTGATTTCGTAACAGTAAAGGCAGAGAGACTGGATCTCGAGGGCGCTCGGCAATGGGTTCGGTCCGATACCGCTCTAACGCCGAAACGACGCGTTCTGGTGTTCGTGCACGGGTTCAATAACCGCTTCGACGATGCCGTATTTCGCTCAGCGCAGTTTGTCCACGACGCTGGCACACCGCTCGTGCCGGTGTTGTTCACATGGCCCTCCCGCGGCAGCATTTTCGCCTATGGCTACGATCGTGAAAGCACCAATTTTTCGCGTGACGGTTTGGAGCAGGTACTCAATCTACTGGCAAAGGATGAAAACGTCGCTGAGATAACGATCCTTGCCCATTCAATGGGCAACTGGTTGACGTTAGAAACCCTCCGTCAAATGGCGATTCGCGATCACCAGCTACCGCTGAAGATTAAGGACGTCATGCTGGCCGCGCCGGATGTTGACGTGGACGTATTCGCGAATGAAATCGATGACATGGGCAGCCCAAGACCAAAATTCACTTTGCTAGTTTCGCGGGACGATCGCGCGCTTGCGCTTTCGCGAAGACTCTGGGGCAGCACGGCGAGACTGGGCGCGATCGATCCAACAGCGGAACCTTACAAGACGCAGCTTGCAGCACACGACATCACCGTTATCGATTTAACCAAACATGGGAGCAATGATAGCCTCAATCACGGGAAGTTCGCAACCAGCCCCGAACTGGTTAGGCTAATTGGCGGACGACTGGAAGAAGGCCAGACTATTGATGACTGGAATGAAGGCGTTGGCGACAGGATCTTCAGAAAATCGACAGATATCGGGATGTCCGTTGGCGGGATTATTGGACTTGGAATCGCCCTACCGGAATCGGTTGTTGATCAGACGACCAGGCAACACCTGCCGAGCGAAGCCGACGAACTGAGCGGCATTCTTAAGGACACTGTCACCAATCGATGAAAAATCCAGACACGAACCTGAGATTCTTTTCAACGTCACTCGTCAGGGAACTATTAGCGTGGAGCATCTCGGAGCCGATTTAAAACACTTCGGTGAAAGCTCCCCGCCAAGCAAAGGTCAGCAGGGAGCAATCTGAACTCAGTGGCCCGCAAAGACCAAAGTTTGAACCGGGAGCAGCAGCGCCTGCATGCGTAGGATCATAGCGTGCACAAGTCCCACGGCATCCACTACATGCAGGAACAGCCATTTCGAACTGCTGATATTCTTGTCGGCCAGCGCTTCGTGATTGTTGGTATATGCATTGGCGATACAGCTGCTGCCCGGCGGGATATCGTCCAGCCCTCCTTCAAATAGAGGTTGAAGAAAGACCGTCAGAGTTCCTGGTTGGTCCAATTGTTGAATGTCGACCAGTTGATCGGTCGGACGAAGCTGGCCAGCCGCGATAACGTCCTGCACGTCAGTCACGACAAGCGGGATAATAGTGAAGGGCTTCCCGATGCAAGTGGCTTCCGCGATCATACCACGTTTCATCACCTGCGCTTCGATCTGTCCAAAGCCAGCAACCAACGTCCCACGGCCCGCTTCTGTCGGCACGAGGATCCCAGCCGGCCGGATCATGGTATTGACGACATCCCCCTTCCGGAGCGTGAACTGTTGTACAGTACCCGCGATGCCGGCGCGCACCAATGTCTTATCCAACTCTACTTGTGCCTGCGCGAGTGCTGCTTCGGCACTTGCCTTTTGTGATGGCAACAAGACCTCGATCTTCACCCTTAATGTCTCTTTTTTGGCGACGGCGGCACTCAACGAACCCTTGCGGCTCTCGACCGTATTGGCAAGACGATCGACTTCGCGCTTAGCAACGGCATCCCGTGTTAGAAGTTGGGCCTTCAGCTCATACTCATCGACCGCCACTTGGAGCGCACCCTGCGCCTCTTGGATTTGTCCGTCTGCTGTCGCCAGCTCCGTCGCGGTCACTTTGGCTTCAGCCTCAAGTTCTGCAATCTTTCGGCGTGCCGTTTCAACAGCTGCTTTCTGCTCCGCGTCGTCCAGCCGGAAGAGAGGTGCACCGGCGTCAACCTTTTCGTTGACACCAACAAAGACTTCGTCAACCCGCCCTACCGTTTGAGGCAAGATAGTCACTGTACGGAACACAGCTGTGACACTTTTGGTCGAGGGATGAAAATAAAAGATCATCGTGATGAGAGAAATGGTGAGCATCAGACATGCCGATATGCCCCACCGCAATTCATACCACATAGTGTAAAGATTGATTTCATGGCCGATACGTTTTCCCTGAACATAACGTCGATAGAGGTAGTCAGGGAAGACGGTCAGAAGGGAGCAAAGTATTAGTTCGAACATAGTCAGTTGTCCCCGCCATGATTTCCGCTAACTGGGTTTTCCACTTCCAGCTTCTGGGCTTCATTGAGAAGCAGCGCCGGGTCGTCGCTTGTTGCAGCGTCGCGGCCGGAGAGTTTGCCCAATGATTGCGCAATGGAATACAGCGGAGTGGAAAAGTCCGGGATGTGCACGAAGGCCAGCAGTAGGCCCGCGATCCAGAAAAGATGATTATGCGTAAAGAGCGAAATAAGTGCCAATACAGCCACAATCTCCATCTGCACCTTGCTTGTTCGATGTGCCATCCGCTCCGGAACCGCGTGGAGCTGGAAATAAAGATTGCCTATGATCAAGACTAAGAGGACCAGGAAGATGACAACTCCCACGAACAGATAGTCGGTCTGTCCAGGCTCCGTGATGAACCCCGGCAAATGGTCGACAGTTGCGGGGTGAAGAGCTTGAGCCATCTGAATTCCTTTCTGCGAGCTTGATCAACTGGAGAAGAGACGTTATGACCGGTTTCTCTTCGCGAACTGCGATACTGGCACGTGTGGGCATAGGCTCGCAACCGTGCCTCTTGGCGGCCGCAGATCATTTGATAGCTGTGCACGACCATTAGCAACAAGTGAGTGCGATCGGGAACTTCATTTTAGCCCGTGTGAAATTTAATCCCTCACTAGCCGGCTTGTCGATCCGAGTATGACGTTGCTCGTGGCGGTAAGAAAGTACGACAAACATTACACGACGGAGGCACGCGTCCGGAAGGACTACCGTCATTCTCTGCCCCACATCATCGCGAACGCCAGTTGCACCAATGCTATTTTGCGATACGCCACGAACCGTCCCAGTCCACAGAAAGGTGTGCCGTTTCCATTCCCTCAACGCGGGTTAGTAGAGTGAGCGATGGTCCGTCGTCCGGGATCAACGCCAGCGATGATTTGAAAGCAGATTCCGCGTCCTCCCAGCGACGTTCGCGGTAAGCCGCCAAACCCATCTCATAGAAATCACGCGATGCCAGTACGCGAACGCCATCCTGATGCGGCTCCTTGAACGCCATGGTCAACTGGCTGCGTAGGCGCGCCGGTCCACCTCGTCCTGATCCTCCAGCAGCGGATGGTTAGCCGCCGCTCTTTATCTTCTTGATGTGGCGCGAGATCTGGGCTCGATCGATGCCTTCGATCTCCGTTGTCGTCAGCAGCGTGCCGTTCGGACCGCCGCCTTCCTCACCTGGAAAGATGCCTTTGCTCCGATACCAAGCAAGGTTCGCGGTCCACTTCTGATCGTATTTGGCGTCGCCGAGCATTCCCAGATGTTCCCAGAACCACGTATCGCCGGTGTAAGCATCTTCGATGGTGAAGTCGGGATAGCGACGGCTCCGTCGCCGCCGAGCAAGGGCAGTTCATAGGCGTACTCGATCCCGGCTCCCGCGAGCGCGTCGGCGACGATCACCTCGGACTTGGAGATCATCGACGTCTTTTATTGCGCGCATCGGGATGCTCTGACCATGAGCTACCTCAAAAAACCGCTGCGAACTATGCACTGAGTAGGGCCAACCCCTATCACTGCTTAGGTTTTGATGGCACGCAGCGAGAGCGAAAAGCGGCACCAAACAAAACTCACAAAGGCGTATGAATGTCGGACTTGTTCGATCCCCTATTCCCGGAAGCGAAACTCCACGATCACTTTCGTCTCATTCGCGCTGACCCAGTATACGCTGAGGTTATCCCGGTCATCCAAAGCTGGGCAACTGGCTTGTTGGAACGAAAGGGCGAACGTCATAAGTTTATCAAGGAGTTTCAATCAACCTTCAATTCCTCGATCTGGGAGATATACTTAAATAGGGCTTTGATTGATTTGGGCTGTAGTGTCGATTTTTCGAAGTCAGCGCCAGATTTTTTCGTCAAAGGACCCGGGAACTACCAATTCAACGTCGAGGCAGTCGTTTCAGATCAACCGCCGACCACCAAGCAGCAGAACACCTTCAGCGCGCAGGAATTTAAAACGCGTGGCGCGCTAAAACTCATTGGAAAGATCAGGGATAAGTTGGGCCTTTATCGTGGCACCAATGGCAAGAAGCACTCCTACTCGTCGCTGAGCCATGTGCGTGGTCGCCCCTTTGTCATTGCAATCGCGCCCTTCGACAGCAAAATGTCGCTCTTCCAAAACAACGAACTCATAAACATGGTCCCTTGGCATGGCACCGCTGGTGCTGGAAGGCCCCGATCAGGGAAAGCAGGGAAGCATAGCGTCTCTCCTCAAGGCTTCGGGCGCGCCGGTCGAAATGGGAGTTTTCACAAATGACTCGTTCAAGGAAATCAGCGCCGTTTTTTTCTCGACGGTTGGGACTTTTGGAAAGGCCGTCGTCGAAAGTCAGATCGAAAGGCTCGTGAAGTCAACCCGCTATAGGGTGACCAACAAGGATCAGATAGATCCGAGTTCGAGGCTTTGGCAACTCGGGACACATCGTTTCCAGCTTGGCACCCTGAACTACCTCATGACGATGCGGCGTGACGGTGGTGGTCAGATAGGCGGCGCCGATACGCGGATACAGCATTCACTATTTCATCATGAGACCCATCTGGACGGGTTACAGGTGTATTTCAATCCATATGCGGAGATCCCCTTTGACCCGAATTTTTCTTGGCCCGCGGAAGTCGCCCTGAATTATTACGACGTTGAAACCGGTGAACACATCCAAGCACATCCTGACGGGGCTCTGGTTTCAAGGCAGGTTTTTGATTTAACCCCTTCCGCTCTGCGCTTCTTGCTCGAAACAAACAAATTCATTCAGTGATCACGTGGACGCAGGAACAGCGGGAAGTGCGCCCACCTGGTGTCGGAGCGAATGCGACGATTGAAGCTGCCCAGTCAGCCGGCAGAATTCCGTTCCCTCGCATACTCCCAAGCGACGAGGGTGCCTATCCGACCTTCTGAAGAATGTAGCCGGGGAATATTTCATGATGGCATTCCATCGAGGTGGTGATTTGGCGAAGGCTTTCCAAATCTTCGCTGGTCGAGAATATCACCTGCTGCCCTCGATCACGCGCCTTCGATGCTCGTCTGAGCAAGCTTTCAAAGCTAACCTTCGACGAAGATTGCTGACGGGGCTCATCGAAAATCAGCAACTCCGGATGATTGGTGCGGAAGCCCGACGCGAGTTCAAGCAGACTTAATTGATACGCCCACTTCAAACGGATCGCGTCGCTTGCCGACGTCTCAAATCCGATCTCGAAGCCTTCTTTCTCGGGTCGGTAAGTGTCGTCGGAAATCTCCAGTTCGCTCGCCGAAAAGGTGCTGAATCCAAATTCGCCGGCTTGCGACTGGAGCAACGCTGTCAGGCGGGTGAGCTTGGATCGGTCAGTTGCGGAAAGCTTGTCCTTCGGGAGCTTTGCTTGCTCGAGCAGTATCGATGCATAATCCTTTTGAATCGACGTCAATCTATCGATAGCGTCTTCGAAAACCCCTTCAAGTGCCTCCAGGTCGCGGACCTTCGCTTCAGCGCGGATACGATCTTCGATAGCCGCAGCGGATGGATTTGAACCCGGAGCAACAAGCTCCGAACGAAGTGATCTAATTTGCGCATAGAGATCGGCAAGTTCGCGATTGATCGCATTAAGCTGATCGGCTCTGCTCTCGTCGTCGGCAGCCTCGCGCGCCAGGATATCCTCGAACATTTTCTTTTGCGAACGAATGTACTCGATATTATCGGCAATCGGCATGACAGCAGAAAGCGCGTCTTGGGAAAGCAGAGTATCGATCAGCGCCTGCTCACAGGTTGGGCAACGATCCGGTGTAAGGATTGCCGAAACACCGGCGTATCGTTGTAACCTCTGCACATCCAGGTTTTTCGCAAGATCGTCCGCGAGCGTATCGATCCGCCTTTGTAACGAGAGCATGTCCGCCGACTTCAACTGTCTGATTCCGTGAAGGCGAATCCTATCGGCGTTTAGGCGATCAACCTCTTCGATCCGCTGGTGCAAACGACGGGAAACCTCTGCCGACTGTTCGCTAACCTCTGGAACGGATACGGCACCTAACTCCGCTGCTATCGCACGATAGCGTGCCACTATTGTCGATATTGGGATCCAGTTGCCGCCTTCAGCAATTTCCAAGTGAGCGCGATCCAAAATCCCATCATCCGCTACAGGTTTTTCCATAAGCGCAACAACCCGTCCCCCGCTGCGGGACACGAACCTATTTATTTCCTCATGTACCGCAGACCATTCTTTAGCGTTCGCCGTAATCCGCTCCGATAGTCGCTCGCGCTGCATCTCCAGTTTATGGACATCCAGATCGAGAAGGAACTCAACCGCCCGCTTGTGAACTTCGCGGATGCGCATATAGGTCGGAATTGCAGCCGGGATCGCTGACCATCCATATTTCTGTTCCACCCAGAAAAGTGGGAAGACGGTCTCAAGGTACAGCTTTGTCTCCGGTGAGTCGTAGCGACGTACTTGCGGCAGCTCCCACCCCAGAAACTGCTCGAGAAAAAAATGGAAACCGTCTTCGCGTTGGGCTGCGCCGCCATCAAGAACAAAGAAGTTTTGGGTTCGAAGGGGTTTGGACCCATCCGTAAGAGCAGCCCCAAAATCGACTGTTATCAGTCTGCTGTCGGTAGGTGCTTTAACAGCCCTATGCACTGTTATGACTTGCCCTTGGCCATTTGCAATTTCGAGCGACACCCGGGATTCCACAACGTCGACACGCTGACCGTCGTCGCGGTTCAAGTAAGACGTCATTGCGTGCGGCAAAGGAACCTCTCTGCGTGGACTCAACATCTTTTCTAAGCCAAGCGCGTACAGCATCCCCTGCATGCAGGTCGATTTTCCCTTGGTATTATCAGCCCATAATACGGTCAGACCATCGCCAAATTTGACGTCGGCTCCATACGTTCCATCAGACGTCACGGCTCGCAGGCGGAGGTGCCTAAACCTCATCGTCATATCAGGTCCTCCAACCGCCATACGCGCTTCATGAGAATATCGGTCATTCGCGGTGCCACTTCACGTAAAAACTTGAGTTCTTCTTCAAGCAGATCGCCGGCCTTTGCGATTGCCTCCGCTGTGGTCTTCCCGCTATCTGTCAACGTCACGGAAACTCCACGTTCAATCTTCACCAGCTTGAGCCCATAGGCCAAGGACACGGCTCGATTGAGAGACGGTTCGACTCGAACCGATACCTCAGAGGGTCGATATTGCCCTGCAAGCAAACCTCTAACCTCTTCTCTTCCTTCCGGAAGACGCACCGAGTGGGCGAGGAACTGAAGCTTTTGAAAGTTCGATTTCTTGCCCTTGCTGTAGAGGAGCGCAAGCAAGAGGACCGCAAGTCCCCACGACATTCTCAAATCAGCGGGCACGGGGTCTGGTCTCGGCGTGTACGTAAATGTGCCGCTAAGAACTGCATTTCGGAAGGCGGATCCGTTAGACATCCGGGAAATCCAATGGGCAACGCATGATCCACTCGGAGATTGCACCGTAAGCGATCTGCTCGGCGTTTTCATTTGAAAGGTTCGGCGCCGCCGATTGGACGGCGGAGATCAACGAGTCCAGTTCTGCGTGCAAAATGCCGTTCGCACTTTGTCCGCCTTGCGGACCAGCGAACTGAATTCGTCGAGCTCGGCTTTTGATGGCAATGGTGACTTTCTCATGAAGGTCTGGTGACCCGCTGCGCAGTGCGTCAAGCAAAGCATTTCCCTGCAGGAATGCCGACGTTGCATCTGCAACGGCGTCGCCGATATTCTCGGGGGACGTGCGCTTTAGAAGTTTATGATGAGCGTTAGCCAGCAAATTGGACGAACCTGCGGTCCAAGCCTCCACCTCCTCCGTTGATGGGGCAGGAACGGAAAGCTTCACACTCGATATCGAGGTGAGGCCGTTGGCTATGACCGCAGCTGGAAAGAGCGTCAAATCATGTATAGCAACTTCGAACGCGTCATCTAACACGCCACATTGCTTATCGCGCATATCCTTGGTCTTTTTTGAGCAATGCAGGTTGACTTCTTTGCTGTCATGCAGGGGCGAAAGAAGAATCCAGTGTTTGATCCTAACGTCGTTAAATAGCTTTTTTATCTCTATCTCGTTGGCAACGATCTTTGCCAGATCGCGTGTGATTTTGGTCTTTTGCCTATCAGCTCGGGTTGAGATATCTATTGGCTCTTCCACCGCGTAGCACTGATATGCAACGGCCTCTTTTGTGCAGTAGAAATCAATCCCAAAGTCGCCCTGATGTGCGGCAGGAATCTTGTGCACATTCAAAGCGCCATGCCGATGCTGAAGGAGATTAAGAGAGAATAATTCCCAGTCGTCAGGGTTCCAGACCTGAACTGCGCTCATTGCCAATTATGAAATCCCCCACGATTTAATGTAGCCATCCTTACATTCGAGGGCGGCACAATCAATTGGTTATTACAGCATCAGGAAGTACAACCTTGTTCGGAGACGTTAATCTACAATATCCCCCATGCCCGGAACCTCCTCCTTCCCGTCATCTCCCTGAGGCCGAGCTCTAAAACAATCCGCCGCGCAGCCTGCGGCGTCACATCGAGCGCCATCGCCACCATCCCGGCCGACACCAATGGTTTCGCCATCACCAGCTCGACCAGCTCCGGCAGCTTTGAAGACGTCCGGCGTCCGCCCAGCTTTCGCTCAAACATGGTGCGCACCAACGCCATCCGGTCATGCTCTTTCAGACCGAGCTCGGCCGCCGCGATCAGGCCGTGAGCAGTGGCGAGCAACCGGGTCTCCCGATCACGATGCCGGCGCCGATCGACGGGAATGGTCTTCAGGCCGAAATTAATGGCGGCGAGATGGGCACCGGTGGTGACGCCGGCCTGGCGCAGGATGGAGGCGCAAAACAGCCGGCCGAGCCAGGGCGCATGCTGAAGGACGGAGAGCTCGTTCCAGGCATCGAGGGCAACGATCGCCTGCAGCACCGCCGGCAGATTTTCTGCCTGCCGCAGCACGCCGCGCCATTCGTCGAGTCTTGAATCCTCGTCCCAATCGAGATCATAGATCATCGGATCTTTTTCGGCCCCGCCGCCGCGGCCGGGACTTGTCGCGTTTGCGATCGCCGCTTCCGATCGGGCGAGCACGGCATCGATGGCGGCGTAGTCGATGCCGGGAAGATTTTCGATGTCATCGACATATTCCCTCTCCCCTTCCGCGTCGATCGCCACCGCCGGCCGAACAACTCCCGCCGTCGTCGCCGCGTCCCCGCCGCCCGACCCGATTTCCGAGGTTTTCCGCAGCGAGCGGATGCCGTCTGCAGAGAGGGCCCAATCCGGGAATTGGCCGGCGATCCGCCGACGGGTTCGCAGCACGTCGCGGGCGATTGTCAGTTCATGGGTGGGTGTGCGAACATCTTTTGTGGCGTCGTGGAGGACGAGGTCTTCGAGATGGACGAGTTCGCCGTCGATCCACAGCGAGGCGCAGGCGTCAGTGAACTGGCTGCGCTCGATAAAACCCTGCCCGACCGGCGAGCGGGCGATGCGCTCGTCCAAACGCGTCAGAGCAATACCGGCGTCGAAGGCCGGCCGCATAAAGGTCGTCATGCTGATTTTCGTGAGATCGTAAGTCATTGAAATCATGGTAAATGATTTGCTAAAGGAACTCTATACAAAAATTGCGGTTCCTCACATGGTATGCTTGGGGGTTGAGGTTATAACCATCGATAAGTATAGGTTATCGATGATAGATTGATTTCGACCCGCAAATCTGCAAGAATCGATGCGAAGCACGGCCTCAGCGCCGTTGAAACCGTCCTTTTGGAGCGCCTGTGGCCAAAGCCAAAAAATCACTGACCGCCGTCGAGCGACGTGCCGAAGAACTCGACACCATCGCCGCCGTGTTGCCGATCGAGCGCCGCGACGAGCTCGCCGAGCTGCTCACCGATCACGACGTCGAAACGCTGCGTCATCTCGTCAACCAGGGCATGGGCGACAACACACTGCGCGCCCTGACTTCGGATCTGACCTATCTCGAAGCCTGGGGTCTTGCGGCCACGGGCCGATCACTGCCCTGGCCGGCGCCCGAAGCGTTGCTGCTGAAATTCGTCGCGCATCATCTGTGGGACCCGCAGCGCCGCGAGACCGATCCCGATCACGGCATGCCTGTCAATGTCGACGAAAGCCTCCGGAGCCAGGGTTTTCTCAAATCCCTTGGCCCGCACGCGCCATCAACGGTGCGCCGGAGGCTGGCGAACTGGTCGACGCTGACGAAATGGCGTGGTTTTGACGGCGCTTTCACCTCCCCTGCACTGAAGTCCGCCATTCGGCTTGCCGTGCGCGCCGTCCCACGAACGCGGCGCCGCAAGAGCGCCAAGGCGGTCACCGGTGACGTGCTGGCGAAACTGCTGGCAAGCTGCGGCGACGATAGCCTGCGCGACATTCGCGACCGGGCGATCCTGATGGTCGCCTTTGCCTCGGGCGGCCGAAGGCGTAGTGAGATCGCCGGCTTGCGGCGCGAGCATCTGACTGTCGAGGCACCGGTCGAGGTGCCGGGCGGGCCTCCCCTCCCCTCGCTGTCCATCCATCTCGGCCGCACCAAGACCACGAGTGGCGAGGGGGACGACGTCGTCTATCTGACCGGCCGACCGGTCGAGGCACTGAACGCCTGGATGACGGCCGCCAGGATCGACAGCGGCAGCGTGTTTCGGGCGATCGGGCGATGGGGGACTGTTTCGAAGCGGGCGATTGATCCGCAGTCGGTCAATGCCATTATCAAACAGCGGGTGGCAATGGCCGGGCTCGAGGTCGGAGAGTTTTCGGCGCACGGGCTGCGATCAGGATATCTGACGGAAGCTGCCAATCGTGGCATTCCGCTCCCCGAAGCGATGGAGCAGTCACGCCATCGCTCGGTTCAACAGGCATCGAGCTATTACAACACTGCGACGCGGCGAAGCGGGCGCGCGGCGCGCTTGCTTTAAGGCAAGCAATCCCAGCACTATCAACGGCGGCGAGATCGTTCCTGCGTCAACCTACTGAAGCATCTGGCCTTTAATAGGCCGCCCTCCTCGCCCATGGCGAAAGAGCAGGACTCAAACTTCATCGCCTCGCCAGCGGATTATAGATTTGCCAGCTCTTGCGCTACCTCGCGAAAATACTCCGGATAGGCATCAAGAAACGCGGCAACTTCACCGATGTTGTCTCGGCAGGCAGCCTTTGCACCATAGCGATCACTAACATGCGGAAACGCCTCGGCCAGCAATTGCGAGATCACGCGGTCCGCAAATCCCGCCTCATAGAACGCAAGAGCAGCTTCTGTCTGCAGGCCGTTTTTAACTTGCCTCTGAAGCAGGGTGACAGCATCGACGAGGCTCGGCTCAATCGTTTCGAGCAAGTCCACGATTGACGCCAAAATCATTGCCAGATGATAGCCAAAGCCATCTTCGCATATCGTGACAACATGGTCGGCCGTCGCATGGTCACCGCTCACGCGGATATCGTCCTTCACAAGAATCTGCCGGATTTCACCGAAGGATTTTCCTTCCGTCCATGCTGCCAGGATGGTGGGAATAATCGCCCCGTCACTTAAGGACGCGAGAGACTTTGCTGAAGCGAGCGGGATCGCCTGCTCGATCACCAGCGAAAGAAGGTTCCCGTCTTTGACTGCTTCCGCTAGCTGGTCAGTGCTTTCTGCGATCCAGGCGCTGAGCTTGCGAAGCGCAGCGGGCGGCAGAGGCGATTTCTTAATAAGTAAGCGATATGCCGCGTCGGTGTTGTCTTGAATCGATTTCAAGGTTGCTTGAAACAGCGCAACGACCCGAGGGCGGATAGAATCGTCAGCGAGATGGTAACCGAGAGTGTTCGCGGCCAACCGCTCGGCGGCAGCGACAGCATCCTCCGCTTCGAAATCGATGTGCTGCGCAAGGTACATTGCGATACTCTGAATCGCCCGCGCCCTCCCCTGCAGATAGTCTCCGAATTCGGACGCGCTCACGTTCGGGAACTGCTTTAGGGCTCCCTGAACGATCGTGTCGATCGCCACGTCGTCGGCAAACGCCAGGTTGTCATCGACAAGATCGACGGCAAGCACGATTGGCGTGCCGACCGTTTGCTTATAGTCCTCGAAGATTTGCAGAATGCTGCTTTGGCTTGGTTCTGCACCATCCAGGTCAAGCAGCTTTTTGGCTGCGTCCCAACGCCAGTTTTTGTACCTGTCCTTCCTCTCATCATAGATTGGGGGAGCAGAAAATATCACGCTGCTCTCGGTGTGCATTCCGGCGCGCCCGGCGCGGCCCATCAGGTTATGAAAATCCCGGACTTTGATTTTTTCCTTGCCCTGCTGCGTGGCGGTTACGACCAGATACTTGATCGGAAAATTGACGCCCTGAGCCAACGTCGACGTGCAAGCCACGATCCGAGCGTGGCCCGCCTTCATCGCATGTTCGACGCACAGGCGGACCCCATGCGGCGTGCTTGCATGATGGGAAAGAATACCCAGACGACTAGCGCCGACCGCATCGACCTCATCCCCAAGGTTCATCGCGATGAGGTCTGCGAGGCGATTCAGTTCCGTTTCGTCAGACCAGCTGCTTGGTTTCTCCAGCTCGACCTTTCGGCTGAATAGGTCCACCACTCGGTGGGAGATTTTCGATACGCTCGACTTCTGGCCGCAAAACAACGCGACACTACCGTTTATGCCGAGATGAAGTGCGAGGTAGAGACCGATGTCAACGCTCTCCGAGATCTCTGATGGGTGATCACGGTCAGGAAACACCCGATCACGCTCTCGTTTGCTCTTCTTTTCGAGCGGAAGTTCTTGGATGATCCGGGGAACGAAATACTCGTCCTCATCAGGATCCAACGGATTGACATACTGAAGCCAGCCTCGCTCCTTCTGCCAGCTTGCGAAAGCGATACTTTTCGCCGTAGGCAGGAGGCCCTTCCCTCCTACGATCGCCGAAGCATCGCCGATCAGCCAAGCCGCGATCTGGTCGGCATTTCCGATGACTGCAGAAATCAGAACTGTTTGCGCTTCCGGTTTCAACATCATTCGTAGAGACGACAGAAGGAGCTCATAAGTCGGCCCGCGTGTGAAGCCCTCGAACTGATGTCCCTCGTCATAGATAATCAGACCAATCCGCTCGGCCAACTCCGGGGCGCGTCGCAGCATGTAGAGGAGTTTCTCTGGCGTGATAACCAGCACGCTGTTTTGGGCCAACAGCTGCTCGATTCCGAAGTCCATGAGATAGGAGTCGGAAACTTCGTCCATGAGAATGGGGTCACCATGGAAGGCTCGGACGAGATCTGAGCGAATATCGTGGCAAAGAGACTTAAAGGGCGCAACTATGATCGCGAGTGAAGTCCTTTCGGACAGGAACCCCGCTCTGATAATAAGTTCCGTCGCTCGCGTCTTCCCGGCACTTGTCGGCATCTGGATGACGGCGGACCGCCCGTTCAACAAATCGGCGTCACAGATCCGTCGTTGCGCCGGCCATAGTTCCATCGGAAAACCCGGTTTCAGGAGAGCCGATGACCACGCCTCTAAAGACAATCCTGAGGCAGGCGGAAGCGTATTGCGAGACGAGTTTCGGATCTTGCCGGCGCAGATTGCGGTTACGATATCGGCGTAGAGCAGCTCACGGTCGGTCCCGATCTCGTAAACGGTATCGCGTAGCATCTGGCAGAGATGTGCAATCGCACTCTCATCCTCCTCTTGAAGAGCGTAATGTGCACGGATCAATTCAAGAAGGCGGTTTGCAAATGCGGCATGAAACATCGCAGTGTCGATTGGCTCAAGACGGTTCTGCAATATCCGACTTGCGAGAAGTGCCAGCCCGCCTCCGATGTCGGCAGGAGGCTCGTCAGAACGCTTCACCACTACGACGGCATTTCCAATAGCGTCAGACAGATAATAAGCCGCAGCACACAGAAGCGAAAATTCTATCGAGATGCTGCCATCCAACTGGGCTTCGAGATAGGAATCAAAAAACGTTGCGGCAAAACGAACGTTTTCGTTGCTCGATGTATCCTCCGCCCAGGTAGGCGGATGTGGGCTGATACTTGAATCGACAAAATGGTCTGCGATGGCACCGGCAGCATCTCCGAGAATTCCCACTGCCAGAGAATAGAGTGAAGCTGGATCACGGCGTAATTCGATAAAGTCCTCCGCCGCGACCCGGAATTCGTGCATCTTTGCCGTTGCCCGAACGGTCGAGAGAACTTGTCGTGCGGTTGCCTCAGGCTTCATTTGCTGCCCTCTCGTAAAGTGCGTGTACGAGGTCCATCATGGAAATGCCTTTGATCACAACCAGTTTCAGGTTTTCCTTGTTCGGGTGGTCTGAGACATCGGTCTTATCCAGTTCCATGGTCGCTGCCGTTTCCACGTCTAGGACAGCAACCGCTCCGCTCCATCGTGTAAAAGGCCGATCGGCCTCATTTTGAAACCTCTCCACTCTTAGAGCGGATTCTCTGTTTTTCCGGAGCAGCCGCTTCTTGAGCGCGCTGAGCGTCATTGCCTCGCGTAAGCGATCCTTTGCAGAGTCGTTGACAGCTCTCTGAAGCCGGTTTTCCTTGGTGGGCCGCAAGCCGGACTTGGACTCGACGACGAAAAGCTCGTCCTTCGGATTGGGTTTTTCAGCAACGAAGCGGAAGCCCACCACATCCGTGCCATTATCAGAAACGTTTGCGTTGATGCGGTTTTCGTAACGATGCTCACGAGGGCACCAGTAGCCGAGAATGAACTCGATATAGTCGGCAACGAGAATCTCGCCGAAATCGCCGGACCGCGTAGCGGGTCCCGACCCGACCTTGGCGCTTGGAAATTTGATCTCGGTCAGGAATTCGGCATTCGACTTTCCTGTTCCAGAAACAAGATCTGCAAGCTCTTCGTCAAGGCAATAGTGCTGTCGGAAGTGCTTTGCCCACGCGGATAGAACGTCGACGTCCTCCTCGTGGTTAAGCTCCCAGATCTCAACTACTGCGTCGTCAGCGGTTTTGATGACTTCGTCAGTTTTGTGCAGCCATTTAATATGTGTGGGGGTCATGTCGGACAACTTATTTGCGAAATAGCGAATGGTGAACCCGATTCGCTCGCCATTCGCAAACATATGCACATGCTTCAACATCGGCTGGATGCAGGTCGATCTCTTCCTGATCTGGCACCGCAAGGGCCCACTCAGCCAGTAAAGACTTTGGCAAAGCACGTCCAATTATCCGCATATCAACTCCGATAACAGCTTGTTTTGCATGAGGAAACAATAGAAAAAAACGGCTGACAAGTTGGTTCGAGCCCCCGGCTATTACCCTACCCGCCGAGTGCTCTCACTATTCGCCTTCAAAAGCGCAGTCAGCATCGGGCCGAGTGAAAACTCCCCGCGCTGAGAGCGCTTGGTGAGATCCCGAAGATAACCACCAGCAGAAGTTATCAAACTCGATCGTTCGAGAATGCACGCCATTGCCACCGCAGCATTTTCCGGCCCCATCGCGTTGCAGGCCTCCTCGTAGGCTGACGGACTGACACCCAGCATGGAACGCACCACGACGGCGGCTTTCATGAGCTCACGCCAGTGTTCTATGCGCCCGCCGGGACCATAATCGGCAATCTGCGGGCAGGCACGAAGAACCATGCCGAGCGGAAAGGCCCTGATCGGCTCAGGCTTCGCCTTTGGACGTCCTTCCGTCTCAATCTCGGTCTGAGCTCTTTCCGTCGAGCTTTCGCCCTGCTCTTTTCCAGAGCTAGGTTCAAGTTCATTGATGGATTCGGGTTTTGAATTCTGTATGTGGCGGTCATTCTGAATGGCATTGCCAAGCAAATCTTCAGCATTTAGCTGAGTTTCCAGAATGTTGAGCACCTCTTCGCGCAGAAGCCCCATCTCATCGAGTGTCGATTCGACCTGTACTCTGTCTGGATAGCGAGGAAGTCGCGCGAGGATATCAATATATGCCGTTTCCACCTTACCCCAGTTACCCGCCGCACCCTCCTCGACCGCAGCCGAGATCAGCTTGCGGACATCGCGTCGGCATATCGTGAGAGCTTCTTTTGCTCTCCGAAAGCGCATGCGTTCTGCGGCGACGTCCTGTGCCAAGATTGCTAGCTCCCTGGCGCGAACCAAGAGCGGGGTCAGATCAAAACCGTATGCCTGCTCGATTTCACCCGCGCGATTGCGATGTGCGTAACGCTTGCCGTTCGGACTATCGCGGCGATGGATAAGCCCGGCATCGACAAGCGCCCCGAGTTGCCGGCGGAGTGTCGATTCCGTAATCCCGTGAGCTCGTACGGATAGCTGCGCGTTGGAAGGAAACACGACAAGTCCATGTTCAGCTTCGAGCTCTCCATTGGGATAAAACGTCAAAAGCGCATCGAGAACGGCCAGTGCTCTGTCCTGAAGGCCGAAGCGTTCGCGCGCCTCGCAAACGTCTCGAAACACTTTCCACTTTTCAATACGTGCATCGGGCTTTGAACCCGCGATCGCCATCTGGCCTTTGACCAAGGCAAGCGACACCGCCCGCCGCCCAAAGGGCGTCGTTACATGTCCCGTCTGCATTTTTCTCTCACCTTCGGTTAGGCAAAAGAAATCCGCTCACCAAATCGGCGCCAAGACTCTTGACTGTGATTCCGGGAAATGCGATTCTCGATCCTGCTAGAGATGACGAGAGAGGCTTCCACGGTTTACCGGTTGGGGGCCTTTTTCTTTTGCGGCTCAGTCTCCGTTGTTTTCCTGCTTCGACCCTCTGTACTCGTCGTACAAACGATCCATGTGTACTGAAAGCCACTCGCTGAAAGGCTTCGCTTCGACATTCGAAAGCTCGATCGCAACCTTCTTCGATTTGGCGTTCATTACAAAGTTCAGTGAAGCGTCGCTCGACGTCCAATCCTTCCCGGACGCGCTAGCCTGAGGCTTCTTTGCAGCCGATTTGACCTTGTACCGCTTCAGGTAGTCATGAAGTTCATCGAACCTTTTGTCCTCAGCCAGCGCAATGAACTCCACGGCTGCCGCACGCTCGATGGCAACTTTCAAGAGGGCGGGGGCGAGAAGCAATTGACGGAGGCTCAACCACCTGTCACGCCCAATCTTCTTGGACGCTCCGAGCACCTTGAGGATCGACGCTGGGACCGTCTCCACGACACCGAGCATCTTTGAGAGCATCGCGTCATCGATCGCGAGTGACGATCGAACCACATCCTTAGTCATTCCGGACGCGAGCAGGTTCTGTGCAAAATACGCACGCTCGATGAACGACAGGTTTGATCGAGCGGAATTTTCTTGGCCCTGGGTGATTGCGGACGTGATGTCGTCCAGTTTTTTGACAACTGTCTTGACCGGAATTCCGAGCTCTTTCGCGACTCTTAAACGCCGGTGACCGAAGACAACCATAAAGCGCTGACTATCTGACGAACTGGGTCGAACCAGAATGGGCGTCGACTGGCCGGACTCGCTAATGGCCTGCTTGAGCTCCTGGTACTCCTCGCCATCGTCTGAAAGACGATCGGCGACAAAGGAAACGTCAATCACCCGTGGATCCAGGTCCACGATCACCTCGCCCTCCATAAGCTTCTTGGTATTCTCGGCCAAGTCCTCGATCGACCGGACGACCGTTTTCGCTGCACCCGTCATACCGTAGCCAGGCTTTGTCGGTGTCTGGTTAGACGCGATTGAAGCCATGTCCAGTTTTGCAAATGGATTTTCACGTGCCATAGCCGGCCTCCAAACTCGCTTTCAACGTCGACAAAGGTTTGAAATGTCTTACAAAACTCTGCAAAAAAACGGCTGACAAGTGCGTCATTTCCGCCCCCATGCGCCGTGGATTAGTTCCATGATTTCGCCGTTTGCTGCGTTCAAGCTTTCCATTGCGCGGTCATAGGTAGACCGGACGAAATCGCCTCGCTCTACCTCGTACAGAGTTTGTTTTTTTATAGAAGCATCAGAAATGGCCGTGGATTTTAGAACGTGATTTCGCAACATTTGCTGGGCGAACATTGATTGCATGAACCCGACCATCTGTGCTTGCGGGATGTCCGTCGGCTCGAAACGTGTGACGAGATAGCGGAACCACTCGACCCGCATCTCGGCGCCGGCCTCTGCGACCGGACCCATTATGCCGCCCAACATCATCAGGAACTGGCTCATCGACATGATATCTAGCATCTGGGGATGGATAGTGATCAGAATGCCTGTCGAGGCCATAAGCGCCGTGATTGTCAGGTATCCCAGCTGTGGCGGGCAGTCGATGACAACCACGTCATATCGGTCGTCTACCTGCTTTAGCGCATTGAAGATGCGCATGTAGAACAACCGACCGTCCTCTCCCTTTCTTGAGGAGATTGCGAGCGGCACATCATATTCGTATTCCTGCAAGACCAGATTTGCAGGAACGACATCTAGGCCAGGAATGTTGGTTGGCTGGATGACTTCGGAGATAAATTTCTGCTCATCATCGAAACGAAGCGCCTCGTACAGAGATGCGGTATCGTCAAGTTCAGGCTGGATTCCAAAAAGGGACGTTAGCGATGCCTGTGGATCGAGATCGACCGCAAGTACGCGGTGGCCGGTGAGCGCAAGATATTGTGCAAGGTGCGCAGCGGTCGTAGTCTTTCCGCTTCCACCCTTGAAATTCACGACCGATACGACCTGCATCGGCTCACCTTCACGACGACGGGGAACGTAGTATCTCTTGTCAGATTTTTTATTGGCCTCAAGATAATCGCGAAGCTCCAACATCTGGTCAGCTGTGTAGTAGCGCCGTCCACTGACCGATTCTATCTCGGGGCCTTTACCTTCCGAATGAATTTGTCGAAGATGGCTTTGGGTGACCCCGATGAAGTCAGCGACCTCCCCAAGTTGGAACTTGCGCAATCCCTTGCGAGCATCTGGCGGGTATTGTTGACTGCGCAGCATATGCAACGCATTTGAGATCTTCGCCCCTTGCTGGGCTATCTCGATATCAAACCGGTTGGGCTGCTGATGGCTCATTTTGCAAACTATTTCCTGGGAGGCTAAACTTTCGAAAAAATGGCCCCATCGCCATAATTTTCGCAACTATCTCCCGATTCTCGTCGAGCCGCAAGAGATTTAAGGTTAACAAAGGGTTAACGCACAATCGTCGGCTTGCACGCTCATAAATTCTTTTTCTTGCGTTTTCATGTGTTTAGCAAGCGGTGTGGCCCGCCGCGTTCATGCTCTGTTTTACTGTGAATCCTACAACTCGCCGCTTTTTGCATAAGGCCGCGCCCGATCGCTCCTTGTCGCTTGTCCTGACCGACCGTCGCGAGTGCGACTTGTAGGATTATACAACTGTCGGCTTGTCAAAATCTGTGTTGATTTCCCGCCGACCAACAACGACAGAGAAAATCATGCAGGTTCTCGCGCTCTCAATGCCCCGGACACTCCAGGAGGCGCACCTCCTTCACATCCACTACCAGCTTCGTGCGCGGGTCTTCTCCGATCGCCTGGGTTGGGAAGTCGACGTAACGGCGGGGTGCGAGTCGGATGGATTCGACGCGCTTCGGCCGACCTATGTTCTTGCGATCGCCGAGACCGGCCAACTGGCGGGGTGCGCGAGGCTCCTTCCTACGCTTGGTCCGACAATGGTGGCGAACGTTTTCCCGTCGCTTCTCCCCGACGGTCAACTTAACGGCCATGCCGCGATGATCGAGAGTTCTCGCTTCTGCGTCGACACGGCCCTTGCTGAGGGGAGGGGCGACGGTTCCATCCATGAAGCCACGCTGACCATGTTCGC
Source organism: Rhizobium sp. NZLR1b (assembly GCF_019685155.1). Lineage (NCBI taxonomy): Bacteria > Pseudomonadati > Pseudomonadota > Alphaproteobacteria > Hyphomicrobiales > Rhizobiaceae > Rhizobium > Rhizobium sp. NZLR1b. The sequence goes on along the minus strand of NZ_JABDWC010000025.1, from coordinate 76,866 downwards.
CGGCATCATCGAATGGTGCTTCGCGAATGGCTACACCGAGATTGTCACGGTGACCGATCTTCGATTCGAGCGCATCCTTGGCCGCGTCGGATGGCCGCTGCATCGTTTGGGCAAGCCGAAGAAGATCGGCGTGACGATGGCCGTGGCGGGCACACTGCCCGCCAATACGGAGACGTTCCTCAGGCTCCGTCCTTCCAATTATCGTTCTGAACTCAGCCCTCTCAGCCAGGCAGCGTAAGGAGAAATCCGTGAACCAGCTTCGCTCTCATCCCCGGCTTGTCCGCAAACTTCAGGAGGCGCTCGGCGATCAGCTTTGTGTTGCCCTGGACGACGCGACTGTCGTCGAGATCATGCTCAATCCGGACGGAAAGCTGTTCATCGAACGCCTCGGTCACGGCGTTGCGCCCGCTGGCGAGATGTCATCCGCTGCCGCGGAGATGGTCATTGGCACAGTGGCGCACGCGCTTCAGTCAGAGGTCGACACGGAACAGCCAATCATCTCCGGCGAGCTGCCAATTGGTGGCCACCGCTTTGAGGGTCTGTTGCCCCCAATCGTCGCCAAGCCTGCCTTTACCATTCGGCGTCGCGCGTCACGCCTCTTTCCGCTCGAAGATTATGTCCGCACCGGCGTCATGACCGAATACCAGGCGTCGACGATTCGCAGCGCGATTTCGGCAAGGCTCAACATCGTCATTTCCGGGGGAACGGGCTCGGGCAAGACGACGCTTGCGAATTCGGTGATCGACGAGATCGTCAAATCTGCGCCGGAGGATCGTCTCGTCATTCTTGAGGATACCGCGGAAATCCAATGCGCGGCCGAAAACGCCGTTCTCCTCCATACCAGCGATTCGATCGACATGGCGCGGCTCTTGAAGAGCACCATGCGCTTGCGCCCCGACCGGATCGTGGTCGGCGAAGTCCGCGACGGCGCAGCCCTGACACTGCTCAAGGCCTGGAACACTGGCCACCCTGGCGGTGTGGCGACGATTCACTCAAACACTGCCATGTCAGCGCTGCGCCGTCTTGAACAACTCACGGCGGAGGCAAGCCAGCAGCCGATGCACGAGGTGATCGGAGAGGCCGTCGACTTGGTCATCTCGATCGAGCGGACGCCCCGCGGCCGGCTTGTTCGCGACATCATCCAAATCGAGCGGTTCATCAACGGACGGTACGAGATCGAATCCGATCAGTTCACCGAAGAACAGGAGGCACGCCATGTCGCGTAAGCATACCCTCATCGCCGCCGCGCTCTGGGCCGCGCCAATCGTACTTGCCTCGGTCGCGCCGGCGCTTGCCAGCTCCGGCGGCAGCCTTCCGTGGGAAGGACCGCTGCAACAGATCCAGGAGTCGATCACAGGCCCGGTCGCGGGTGCAATCGCGCTGGCAGCCGTGGCCATTGCCGGCGGCATGCTCATCTTCGGCGGCGAGCTCAACGATTTCGCGCGGCGACTTGTGTACGTCGTTCTCGTCGCCGGCATCCTGCTCGGCGCCACCAACATCGTGGGCCTGTTCGGTGCGACCGGCGCTTCGATCGGGCTGACGGACGAGCAGATCACGTCAATTGGTTCGAACGGAGGAGGGGAGGGCGATCATGGCTGAGTCCCTGTCCGGCCTGCGGCGCAACCGCATCCATCGCGCGCTGTCGCGCCCAAACCTGCTGATGGGCGCCGACCGGGAGCTGGTGCTGATCACCGGTCTTGCAGCGGTGATCCTGATCTTCGTTGTCCTCACGGTCTATTCGGCGCTCTTCGGCATCGCCGTTTGGATCGTCATCGTCGGGGCGCTCAGGATGATGGCGAAATCGGACCCGCTCATGCGGCAGGTCTATATCAGGCACATATCCTACAAGTCCACCTACAAGGCGACCACTTCGCCGTGGCGCCGGTACTGAGGAGGCGGCCATGGTAGCTCTCAAACGCTTCCGGGTGACCGGCCCGTCCTTCGCCGATCTCGTTCCTTATGCCGGCCTCGTCGACAATGGTGTCCTCCTCTTGAAGGACGGAAGTCTGATGGCCGGCTGGTACTTCGCTGGCCCGGACTCCGAAAGCGCGACCGACCTCGAGCGCAACGAGCTGTCGAGGCAGATCAATGCCGTTCTGTCGCGGCTCGGAAGCGGGTGGATGATCCAGGTCGAGGCCATCCGCATTCCAACGGTCGACTATCCGTCGGAAGACCGTTGCCATTTCCCCGATCCGGTGACCCGCGCGATCGACGCCGAGCGTCGGGCGCATTTCGCGCGCGAGCAGGGGCATTTCGAGAGCAAGCATGCGCTGATCCTAACCTACCGGCCGCTCGAGTCCAAGAAGACTGCACTCAGCAAATACATCTATTCGGATGAGGAGAGCCGGAAGAAGTCCTACGCGGACACGGTGCTCTTCGTGTTCAAGAACGCGGTGCGAGAGCTTGAGCAGTATTTTGCCAACACACTTTCGATCCGGCGAATGGAAACCCGCGAAACGGTCGAAAGGGGAGGGGATCGAATTGCCCGATATGACGAGCTGCTGCAGTTCGCCCGATTCTGCACCACCGGGGAAAGCCATCCTATCCGGCTTCCCGACGTTCCGATGTATCTCGACTGGATCGCCACCGCGGAGCTTGAACACGGACTGACGCCAAAGGTCGAAAACCGTTTCCTCGGCGTCGTTGCGATCGACGGTCTGCCGGCCGAAAGTTGGCCGGGCATTCTGAACAGCCTTGACCTGATGCCGCTCACCTATCGGTGGTCGTCACGTTTCATCTTTCTCGATGCCGACGAAGCTCGACAGAAGCTCGAACGCACACGCAAGAAATGGCAGCAGAAGGTCCGGCCGTTCTTCGACCAGATATTCCAGACACAAAGTCGATCCGTCGACCAGGACGCGATGACCATGGTGGCCGAGACCGAAGATGCCATCGCGCAGGCCTCGTCGCAGCTGGTTGCCTATGGCTATTATACGCCCGTGGTCGTGCTGTTCGACAGCGATCGCCAAACACTGCAGGAGAAGGCCGAAGCGATCCGCCGGCTGATCCAGGCGGAAGGATTCGGGGCGCGGATCGAAACGCTCAACGCCACCGACGCCTATCTCGGTAGTTTGCCGGGCAACTGGTATTGCAACATCCGTGAGCCGCTGATCAACACCAGCAATCTCGCCGACTTGATTCCGCTGAACTCGGTCTGGTCCGGAAGCCCGATCTCCCCATGCCCGTTTTATCCGCCGAATTCCCCGCCTTTGATGCAGGTTGCGAGCGGATCGACGGCGTTCCGTCTGAACCTGCATGTCGATGACGTCGGCCACACACTGATCTTCGGGCCGACCGGTTCTGGCAAGTCGACGTTGCTCGCCCTGATCGCCGCACAGTTTCGCCGGTACGAAAATGCGCAGATCTTCGCCTTTGACAAAGGCAGTTCACTTCTGCCCCTGACGCTCGCAGCCGGCTGCGATCACTATGAGATCGGCGGCGACAATGCGGAAGAGGGGAGGGCGTTGGCCTTTTGCCCATTGTCCGAACTCAAAAGTGATGCCGACCGGGCTTGGGCGACGGAATGGATCGAGATGCTGGTCGGCCTGCAGGGCGTCACCATCACACCCGATCATCGTAACGCCATCTCTCGACAGATCGGACTGATGGCGAGCGCATCCGGTCGATCGCTCTCGGATTTCGTCAGCGGCGTGCAGCTGCGCGAGATCAAGGACGCATTGCATCACTACACCGTCGATGGCCCGATGGGCCAGTTCCTCGATGCCGAGGAGGACGGCCTCACACTCGGCGCGTTCCAGACCTTCGAGATCGAGCAGCTGATGAATATGGGCGAGCGCAATCTCGTGCCAGTGCTGACCTACCTGTTCCGGAGGATCGAAAAGCGTTTGGATGGGTCGCCGAGCCTGATCGTGCTCGACGAGGCGTGGCTGATGCTCGGCCACCCTGTGTTCCGCGACAAGATTCGCGAGTGGCTCAAGGTGCTCCGCAAGGCGAATTGCGCCGTCGTTCTTGCGACCCAATCGATCTCCGATGCCGAGCGGTCCGGGATCATAGACGTACTAAAGGAATCCTGCCCGACAAAGATATGCCTCCCAAACGGCGCCGCTCGCGAGTCGGGGACGCGTGAATTCTACGAGCGCATCGGCTTCAACGAGCGGCAGATCGAGATCGTCGCTACCGCCATGCCGAAGCGCGAATACTACGTCGCCACGCCGGAAGGCCGGCGGCTCTTCGACATGTCGCTTGGGCCGATCGCGCTGAGCTTTGTCGGCGCGTCGGGCAAAGAGGACCTCAAACGCATCCGCACACTGAAATCCGAACATGGCCACGACTGGCCGATCCACTGGCTTGAAACGAGAGGAGTTCACGATGCCGCATCGCTACTCAGGTTCGAATAGATGGCTCGCCTGCTTGGCGGCCGCCGCTCTCACAATAGGAGCTGCAGGCTCAGTGCAAGCCGGTACAGCCACCGGCGCTGCGACGGAATGGACGCAGCTCGCCAACAATGCGCAGCTCGTGGATCTCATGAAAAGCTCCGGCATCCAGGTCGACAATCAGCTGACCCAGATCAGCCAGCTTGCAGAGCAGATCCAGAACCAGCTGAAGATCTACGAGAACATGCTACAAAACACTGCGCAGCTTCCTGACCATGTCTGGGGGCAGGTCGAAAGCGATCTCAACCAGCTGCGCAGTATCGTCGACCAGGGACAGGGTATCGCCTTTTCGATGGGGAATGCGGACGACGTTCTTCAGCAGCGCTTTCAGAGTTATGCCGATCTCAAGACCAACTTGCCGAGCAACGTAACGTTCTCCTCGACCTACCAATCCTGGTCGAACACCAACCGCGACACGATCGCCAGCTCGCTGAAAGCGGCGAGCCTCACGGCCGACCAGTTCGAGAGCGAGGAAGATACGATGTCCTCGCTGCGGTCGATGTCCGAAACCGCCGATGGGCAGATGAAGGCTTTGCAGGTCGGCCACGAGATTGCCGCTCAACAGGTTGCCCAGATGCAGAAGCTTCGTGGGCTCGTCTCGCAGCAGATGACGATGATGGGAACCTGGCTGCAGACGGAGCAGACCGACAAGGACCTGGCGCAGGCGCGGCGGGAAAAGTTCTTCAACGCTGAGGTCAAGGGCGTTCCGGAAGGCCAGAAAATGGAGCCGCGCTGGTGAGCCGCCCTGTCCTGATTGCCTTGCTGTTGGCTGTCGCCGCTGCATCGTCTGCAGCGACAATGCTGATCGTCAATTCCCGAAACACAGGAAAACCTGCGCTGACCGAAGAACAGCGCGCCGTTCGGGAAAAATTCTTCAGCTCCGACAAGGAGCTGCCACCGATCAAGGAAGGTCAGGAGATGCGCCCGAGATGGTGAAGGTAACTGGTGCGCGTTCTTCCCTGATTACAGGACTCTTTCTCCTCGCCTATGCTGTCCCCGCATTCGCGCAAGAGGGGCAGGTCCTCACGGAACTCGAAAACCAGGTCTCGTCCGCTGCGAAGGGGTGGGAAACCACGATCATGGAGGCGGCGAGATCCCTGTTCTGGATACTCGCAACAATCGAGATAGGCATTGCGGCCGTCTGGCTGGCGATCCAGTCAGCCTCGCTGGACAGCTGGTTCGCTGAACTGGTGCGGCGGATCATGTTCATCGGGTTCTTTGCATTCGTTCTGACCCAAGGTCCGACCTTTGCGCGAGCAGTGGTCGACAGCCTTTTCCAGATTGGCGCCGGCGGTGGTTCAGCTTCACCTGCTGAGGTGTTCGACGCCGGCATCCGCGTCGCCTCCCAAATGTCGCAACAAGCACAGTTCGGGGTGTTCGAAGACAATGCGCTTGCGATCGCGGCGGTGTTGGCAATGGGCATCGTTGTCATCTCCTTCTCGCTGGTTGCAGCTATTTTCGTGTCGGTCATGGTCGAAATGTATGTCGGCTTGCTCGCCGGCATGATCATGCTCGGGCTGGGTGGTTCGTCCTTCACGAAAGACTTCGCCATTCGATACCTCGTCTACGCCTTCGGCGTCGGCATGAAGCTCATGGCCTTGGTGATGATCGCCAAGATCGGATCGAACGTCCTGCTTGGCCTCGCTCAAGCTCCGACTGCCTCGTCGGATCAGTTCGTCACCACGTTGGCCATCGCCGGTATCTCCGTCGTCGTCTTCATCATCGCAATGTATGTCCCGAACATCATCCAGGGCGTTGTCCAGGGCGCATCGGTGTCCGGAGGAATGGAAGCGATCCGCCACGGCGGGCAGGCGGCGTCTTTCGCCGCGGGTGCTGGCTTCCTCGCCGCCGGCGCCGCCGGCGCGGGCTTTGCGGCCGCGCAAGCCGCACGAGCTCGCGGTTCATCCGCTGCAAGTGCTGCTCTTCGCGGCGTGGGCGCGAGCTTCACTTCCGGCGCGCAAGCAGCCGGATCTGCCGCGAAGGAAAAGGCAATCGGTTCTCCGGGCGCTTATGCCGGGTCCATTCTAGGACTGGCCAACGCCAAGCTCGATCAACAGCGCGGCGGTCATAGCGGACCGAAGCCTCCTCCCGAACGCAACGACAAACCGTAATCGAGACAAGGGAAGAATAAATGGCAGCGAACCGCGCCCCGGAAAACCCGTATCTTGCCGCCCGCCAGGAATGGAGCGAACGCTATGGCTCCTATGTGAAGGCCGCAGCCGCATGGCGCATTGTTGGTATCCTCGGCCTGGTCATGGCGGTCATCGGCTTCAGCTACGCAATGTATCTGAGCACGCAGGTGAGGCTGGTGCCTTACATCGTCGAGGTCGACAAGCTGGGGACGGCGGTCACGGCAGGCTTTCCGGAGCAGATCGAGTACGCCGATGTCCGCGTGGTGCGCGCCACACTCGGCAACTTCGTCACAAGCTTTCGCTCGATTACGCCGGATGCGGTGGTGCAGAAGCAATATATCGACCGCACCTACGCACTTCTTCGCACCTCCGATCCGTCGACGGAGAAGGTCAACGCCTGGTTCCGGGGCAATTCTCCGTTCGAGAAGGCAAAGTCTTCGACTATTGCCATCGAAGTCAACAACATCGTCGCGCTGTCGAACCAGACCTATCAGATGGACTGGACGGAATACGAACGGGACCGCAAGGGCAAGGAAACCGGCACACGCCGCTTCCGCGGCATCGCGACGGTGACGCTTACCGCGCCACAGGATGAGGCGACGATCCGCCTCAATCCGATCGGCCTCTACGTCCGAGATTTTGACTGGACGGCACAGCTTTAAGGGCAGGGATTCTTTCAATGAAAAAAACGGGATTGATCGCAGCCGCCGGCTGCATGGCCGGACTCTTGCTTGCGGCGGGCGCGCAGGCGCAAAGCATGACGAGCAACGAGGTGACGGGAACGAATCTTTCCAGGAAGTGGCGCGGCACGCCGGGACTGGTCACGACGGGACCCGACGGAAAGGTGATCTTCCTGTTCGGCGAAACGCAACCTTCCGTCGTCTGCTCGCCGCTGCAGGTCTGCGACATCGAACTTCAGGGTGGCGAGATCGTTCGCGATGTCATGGTCGGCGACACGGTGCGTTGGAAGGTGGAGCCGGCCACCTCGGGGGCCACAGGCGGACAGGCGATCCATCTCATAGTCAAACCGTCGGAGCCAGGCCTTCTCACCTCAATGGTCGTGACGACCTCACGGCGCACCTATCATATCCAGCTCAAATCCCATCCGAGCCAGTACATGGCGCGCATTGGTTTCGAATATCCGGAAGACGTGTCCACCAAGCTCGCCGACATCAATGCCCGTCTCGAAACCGGTGGCATTCCGGGCACCGCGCCTGACAAACTGAACTTTTCATATTCGATCAGCGGCGGTGCTCGGTGGAAACCGAAACGGGTCTATTCGGACGGGGTGAAGACCTACATCCAGTTCCCGAGGTCGATCTCTGGCCAGGACGCGCCTGTCCTCTTCGTCGTCTCCGGCGGTCAAAATCGCATCGTCAATTACCGGATGAAGAACGACATGATGACCGTCGACTATGCGATCGACAAGGCGATCCTCGTTTCCGGTGTCGGTTGGCGGCAACAGAAGATCACCATCCGGCGGGGAGGCTGAACCATGCGGAAGCTATTCGCATTCTTCATCGCGGTCGCGCTGCTCTCCAGCTGCCAAACGGCCGACGACGCACTCACCACCAGCTCGACCCCTGTGGCCGTCACCGGACCGGCTGCAAGCGCCATCGCCGGCGACGTGGCAAGCCGTCTGGCTGAACAGATCGGCCCGGCAGGTGCTACGACCACAATCAAAATGGAGACGGACACATCGGAGTTCGCATCCGCCCTCGAGGCGGCCCTGAGGGGATGGGGCTACACGGTCGTCACGAACGGCAAAGTCGCCAAAGACGTCAAGCCGGTCGAGCTTGCTTATGCAATCGAGGGCTTCGACGGGCAGGTGCTGGTACAGGTCTCGACGCCTTCCATCGCTCTTGGCCGCGCTTACACGCCGACGGCGGCGGGTGCTGCGCCGGCCAGTCCCCTTTCGATCATGCAGCGCAACTGACGGAGATTAACATGGTCCAGTCGCTCCAGCTTGGCACGTCGAGCCAAGCCGACGATCAGCAGGGCATGCGGCGGCTCAACCGCCTACCGATCATCGTCGCCATCATTGTCATCGTGCTGTTCGTCGGGGTCGTTGTGATTGGTCTGTCGCTGCGCGGGCTTTCCTTCAATCGTGGCGACATTGAGGGTGCTTCCAACAGCCCTGCGACCAGTTTCGGCGACCAGCTTAAGCGGGGTGTCACGGACGGTATTATCGGTGACCCAGAAAAGCAGGAGGTGTTCCAACCGACACCGGTCGTCATCGAGAAAGAGGAAAAGCACGAGCCGGTCGTCGAGCGCCGACCAGAGGAGCGACAAGACCGTCGACAAAGGCTCGAATCCGAAGAGGAATGGAAGGCTCGGCTGAAGCGAGAGCAGGATGAGCAATATATGCGCGAGGCGCAGCGGCAACGGATGGCGCGTCTCCAGGCTCGTTCGACGGCGCTTGATTCGCCGCTGAAGGTCGACATCTCCGATGTCGAGAAGGCCGCAAACTCCACCAATGACAGCGGCCGCCAGCCGACAAATGCCGTAGCAAACAGTGCCTCAGACCTTTATGCCGCGGCCATGAAATCCGGACTGGTGGGACAAAACGTCGATCAGAACGGGCAGACATCGAAAGAGGATTTCTTCAATCAGGACATCAAGGATCTCGGCTACCTGCCAAACCAGGTGGTGCCGCAGATGTCACCCAATGAATTGAAGCGCGGTTCGGTCATCCCGGCGACATTGATCACCGGCCTCAATTCCGACCTGCCAGGGCGCACTACCGCTCAGGTCAGCGAGAATGTCTACGACAGCGCGACCGGCTACCGCCTTCTCATCCCGCAGGGTGCAAAGCTGTTCGGCCGCTACGATTCCAAGGTATCCTTCGGCCAGGACCGCGTTCTCGTGGTCTGGACTGACCTCATTTTCCCGAATGGGTCCACGTTGCAGATCGGCGGCATGGCCGGCACGGACGCCGAAGGGTATGGTGGATTCCAGGACAAGGTCGACCGCCATCTTTGGAGGACATTCGGTTCTGCAGCCCTGGTGGCAATCATCGGGACGGGTATCGATATGTCGATGCCTGAGAGTTCGACGCTCGCGACGCAGGACACGGCCTCGGATGCAGCAAGACGGAATTTTGCCGAGTCATTTGGCCGGGTAGCGGAACAAACCATATCGAAGAACCTCAACGTTCAGCCGACGATTCGCATTCACCCGGGTTACAAGTTCAACGTCCTGGTTGATCAGGATATCATTTTTCCTTCGGGCTACCAGCAGTAGCGGCCTCTGCTGGCCATTTCTGGATGGTCGGTGAGGGCGCCGCCACCCGCACGGAAAGCACATCCAAAGATAGCGGAAGCCGCCATATTTTCTAGTTTTCAGCTCTCCGGGGTTGCATTTCGCAGTCGGCTCGACGATTTTATGTGAGCACCCTTCACCGAAAGTTATTATTGCAGAGAAAGAAGCATGCAGGAAAATCAATACTCGCCAAGTTATCCAAAAGCCTCCAGCGCTGTGAAAGACGCACCGACAGTGGCCGCCGCTTTGGACGCATTCCAGCAGCATTATCCGGTGGATTTCGTCACGTTTCACCTCGCTAGAACCATTGTCGACAATATCGATGCCCCGTTTGTCAGAACCACCTACCCCGATAGCTGGGTCTCGCGCTACCTCCTCAATGACTACGTCAACGTCGACCCAATCATTCGAGAGGGCTTCTCTCGTCAGTTGCCGTTTGATTGGCGCGAGATCGAAATTCCTGACGACGCACATCAGTTTTTGGTCGATGCCGAAATGCACGGAATCGGCGGCAACGGCGTATCAATACCGATCGTTGATAAATCGCGCCGGTCGCTTCTGTCGATCAACTCTCAAAAGAGTGACGATGAGTGGACACCGATAGAACGGCAATTCCTACGTGAGTGGACCGAGCTAGGTTTTCTTCTGCACCGGAAAGCGGTTTTCGAACTTCATGGCGAAAATGATCCCGTTCCGGCGCTAGGAACCAGAGAGATCGAGTGCCTTCACTGGGCTTCACGCGGCAAAGACAGCAAAGACATCGGTAAAATCCTGGGACTATCGGAACACACCGCCCGAGGATATCTGAAGTCAGCACGCTACAAGCTGGGTTGCCCCACTTTGTCGGCCGCGATAGCTCATGCCGTACACTTGAACCTTATCACGCCTCATGTTGGCACCTCAAATTAGGGGTACCGGTTTGGGGGATTTATCTCCTTGTAGTCCCGCTGCATGTTCGGACGACGCGACAGGAGCCTTGCGAGGAATCGTCAAGGGCTCCTAGATTGAGGCAGTGCAAGAGCTCAGCCTGCCTCATCACGACGGACGTGTGGAGGTGGCATTGAATGACGCACTTAGAAATTTGATCGATACGATTGAGGCATCGCGAGATGAGGTATCGATCAAAGCTGCGCTTAGGAACTATGGAAACGAGTTCGGGCTGGAGAAATATGCCTATATAGATGCTTCTGGCGTGGAAATACGCGCATTCAGCAACTACACTGACGAATGGCAGCAGACATATTTGGCAAGGCGGCATTCGAGCATCGATCCAGTGGTCACTGAAGCGAAGCGCCGACGCGAGGCTTTCGCATGGTCTGCCGACGATTGGTCGGTACGGGGCATGTCCGAACTTCGGAAATTCAGAGACCAAGCGATCGATTTCGGGGTCCGTTGCGGCGTCACGATCGGGGCCGACGGCAGTTTTGGATCCAAAATGATGCTGACGTTTGCGACATCGGAGGCAAGAACAGATCTCCGTGCGCTAGAGCACACGCTTGATGCTGTGCAGGCTCTGACGGTGATCCACTATCGGTTGCGATTCATTGCAGCAAATATCCCCCTTGGTCCAAGGCGTATCCTTTCGCCTCGAGAATCTACATGCGTGACTTGGGCAGCCAAAGGCAAGTCAGCCTTCGAGACCGCAATGCTAACTGGAATCAACCCAAGAACAGTGCAGCACTATTTAGATAGCGCCCGCCGGAAGCTCGAAGCGGCCACTGTCCCGCAACTCGTCGCGATCGCAAAAGATTACGGGCTCATCTAGCAGCCTGATGACGAAGTCTACGGTTTGCCCTTGAGGATTGCTCCGTCGCCGTTGTGGTATGCGAAAGTGATTCGATCCGCCAAGCAATTCAGCATGTCCCGCCACCCGAGACCTCGTCCATTTCGTCGCATCCGCCCATGAGAAGACGACCATGGACGTCCTGCAGCCGAGGTGGAGGCCCGCTTGCATCCACCGAAGGCCATCTCGCTACCATTAATCCCGATGGTGATTGTGGCCGGGGTCGACCAGCTCGAGATTATCCCGGTTCCACCTCGCGGAGACCTTCGATCGGGTCGTGGAATGGATCATCCCGACGAGCCTCAATGTCCAGTCAGCGGTCAACATCAGGCCGGGCGAGCTGCCATGTTCCAATTAAACAGGACATCATTTTTCGCTGGCGACCTCTTAATTTTGACCTTGCGTTATTCTTGGAATCAAATAAAAATGCCGTTAAAGTTGCGTAATTATGACTACTCGATCTCAGGCGGTGGATTGTATGGGGGCAATTTTCTTGCATCTGCCCCCGCGGAAACCATAAAGGGCAACACAAGCGCCGGAAAACACACAGCAGCGTGCAAGGCATTCTATTGATACTATAGAATAATGTCGCGAGATTAGAGCCCTCTTCTGCTGAGATCAGCCAAAACGATAAGAATCATAGAAATCGCCATTAGAGGAAAAATAATCTTAGCTTGCGCCTTAAGCGTTGCTGCCGGGATACCTCCTTCTTTTCGATGTTTGATGATTGTTGAGACCATCAGTACGAAAACTACACCGAACAACAGTATCGCCATGAACACAAAGACTGCGGCCATTTACTTTCCATTCTCACGTTCTTCAGCATAGCGAATGTTCTACGCCTGCAGGCAAGTTCGGTCAGAATATGTGGCCTTAGTTGTGCATGGTCAACCTTGGGAGATAAAACATGTCAGATGCACCGCCTGTTGGAGGAGGGTTCTATGCGCAGTACTGGACGTTTGGTTGGTCAGCGGGGATAGGAACAGACGGCAGTTTCACCACGAGCTTTTTCACTCAAGTCGGAGCAGGAGCGGGAGCAGCCGGCGGAGCATCTTGGAGTTGGTCGAATGGTTGGTCCCCGTACGCCGCAGTAGGTGCCGCCTCGATAACCGGAACGCCAGGTATGTCATGGTCTGCGCTTTATGACTTCCCGTCAGGGCATGTCAATTTAAGCGTGGGCGGTGGCGTTAGCGACGTATACGAAGGGGGAGGATATGTAGAATTTCCATCGTGGAAAGATTTCAAAGACTGGTACGATCACAACTTTCCCGATGGGCCGGAGATGCCTGCGTCGCCCCCCAGTCAAGGGCCTCTTGGACAACCGACTACCGGTCTTCTGGATCCACTTCCTCCTCCAGGGTTGCCCGACGCACTGCCATTGCCGCGCGACCCCTTAATTTTCGATCTTTCAGGAACGGGAATTGCTCTAACTAGTTTGGAACAGAGCCAAGCACATTTCGATTTTGGTGCGGACGGTTTTCGGGAGAAAACGGGCTGGGTAGGGGCGGGACAAGGGATATTGATCCGAGACCCCGGAGATTCTGGGTCAGTCAAATCGGAGCATATAATCGGCTCGACCGGCGGAAATGGATTTGATGAACTCTCCTCATATGACACTAACCACGATGGTCTTATCGATAGCGGAGACACCGCGTTTAGTTCCTTAAGTATGTGGGTGGACGGAAACGGCGACGGCATATCCAGCGCCGCTGAAATCTTCTCGCTTGATGACCTCGGTATCACAAAGATCAATTTGGCAGCAGTGACTTCCGGCATCTCGTTTGGCGGCAACACTATTGTTTCGACATCGAGCTTTACAAGCTTGGATCCTACGACACACCAACTTGTCGAGCGAGAAATAGCGCAGGTGGATTTCCTGACAGATACGCAACTATCTCGTCAGGAATTGCCTGACGACATGGTGTATTCTGGCTTGGCGCTAATTTTACCTCAGATCGACGCCTACGGATTGCTATCTGATTTTCGTGTATCAGCATCGTTGAACAATGCCCTCGCTTTAACAGCAAAGCAGCTAGTCCTGGACTCCAGTTCTCTATCGAGCAACGATTTTGAAGCGCGATTTGTCGAACTGGTCGAAATGTGGGCCGGCGTCGACGGAGTTCAAAGAGATTCCGCGGGGGATTTCATCGATGCTCGGCATTTGGCGCTAGTTTACAAGTATTTTGGCATCGATCCTCAAGTGGCGACTGGTTATCCATCCCGGCCTAACGCTGCGTCGGCTAATCAGTACGAACGATTGTATGAGGGAATAGTTGCTTCCATGGAAGCGCGCTTTATTTCGCAAATAGCACCATCTCTACTGCAATTGGGAGTGTCGCCTGAGACAGTAAACCAGAATCCCTATACGCCGTTTGTACTATTCCAATACGACCCAAACAGCGACCGATTGAATGGTGATTTGGATATTCTTGTTGCTGTTTTAAAATTTCAAGCGCCAGACGATGCTATTGCGGGTGAGCAATACTGGGATAAAGCAGCTTATGCTTTAGCCAATTTTCGGCTCGATATCTATGAAGGGAATGAGCGACTGTTCTTGAGCCGTTTTGTCGCCGCGGCAAATGTGAACGACTATTCCAGCGAAATTGTTCAAGGATTTATCGCAAGACTAGCGCCCGGCTTAAACTTTTTAGATAGCCCATCAGTTGAGGGACTTGTTGGCACCGATGGCCCGGATGTGATCTACGGCGACGGCTTGTCAACCGTTCTCATAGGTGGCGGCGGTGATGATCATATTGTCGGTCGAGAGGGAAATGACGCGATCATTGGCGGCTGGGGCAACGACACGATCTATTATGCTCGCGGCGACGGCAACGACACGATCACGGAGTCGGGCATGTGGGATACCGACGACCGGCTGGTGCTGTCCGACATCAGCCCGGCCGACGTGACGCTGGTGCGCAATGACAACGACGTGACGCTTGTCATTGCCGAGAGTGCGGCGGGTGCGGGCGATGCCGGCAGCATTCTGCTCAGCGGCAATCTCAACGAGTACTATCAGACCGGCCTTGAGAAGGTGGTCTTTGCCGACGGCACGATATGGACGCGTGACACGATGCGGGCAGCACTTCTGGCCCAGGCATCGACGTCGGGCGACGATGTGATCACCGGCTTCAACGCGGCCGACATCATCAATGCCGGCGCTGGCAACGACACGATCAATGCCGGGGATGGCAATGACGCGATCACCGGCGGGACCGGCAACGACACGATCGACAGCGGCTGGGGCAACGACACGATCTATTATGCTCGCGGCGACGGCAATGACACGATCACGGACTCGGGCATGTGGGATACCGACGACCGGCTGGTGCTGTCCGACATCAACCCCGCCGACGTGACGCTGGTGCGCAATGACAACGACGTGACGCTTGTCATTGCCGAGAGTGCGGCGGGTGCGGGCGATGCCGGCAGCATTCTGCTTAAAGGCAATCTCAACGAGTACTATCAAAGCGGCATTGAGAAGGTGGTCTTCGCCGACGGCACGACATGGACGCGCGACACGATGCGGGCAGCCCTGCTGGCCCAGGCATCGACGTCGGGCGACGATGTGATCACCGGCTTCAACGCGGCCGACATCATCAATGCCGGCGCTGGCAACGACACGATCAATGCCGGGGATGGCAATGACGCGATCACCGGCGGGACCGGCAACGACACGATCGACAGCGGCTGGGGCAACGACACGATCTATTATGCTCGCGGCGACGGCAATGACACGATCACGGACTCGGGCATGTGGGATACCGACGACCGGCTGGTGCTGTCCGACATCAACCCCGCCGACGTGACGCTGGTGCGCAATGACAACGACGTGACATTGGTCATTGCCGAGAGTGCGGCGGGTGCGGGCGATGCCGGCAGCATCCTGCTCAAGTCCAACCTCGATGAGTATTACCAGAACGGCATCGAGAAGGTCGTGTTCGCCGACGGGACGACATGGGACAGAGCTTATCTAAGGTCCCAAATTTCATATGTCGGGGGTACCTCAGGCAGCGACACTATCGCCGGGACAAATGGCGCCGACAGCATCCACGCAGGGCCGGGCGACGATACACTTATTGGCTTCGATGGAAACGATACGTTCGTATTCAGGTCGGATTTCGGTCACGACACCATAAACGATTTCGTGGCAGGAGCGCAGAGCGTCGATATCATTGACGTCGGCACCGATATCTTCGCTGACTTTGCCTCAGTGCTGGCCGCCGCCAGCCAGGTCGGAGCAGACACGGTGATCACCCACGACGCCAATACGTCGATAACACTGAAGAATGTCGCGTTGACAAGTCTGCACCAGGACGATTTCCGCTTCACAGCCGCAGCGTGATTATGGGGAAATCGTCTTGAACAAGTCTACAGAACAGCCGTCACAAGTTTTTCTTGTGGCGGTCCTCTCTTCGCTTCGAAAAGCCTTTCTCGGCGTCGGGCTCACAAGCTGTTTCATCAACATCCTTGCTCTGACCGGCTCATTTTTCATGCTTCAAGTCTACGACCGGGTGATTCCAGGTCGCAGCCTACCGACCCTGGTTGGGCTCGGGATCATCGCTGCCGCGCTGTTCGTTTTCCAGGGCATTCTGGAATTGATCAGGTCGATGCTGCTCGTCAGAGTGGGCACCGCGGTTGACGAGCGCTTCGGCGACCGCGTTTATGGCTCTCTGATCCTGTTGCCGTCCCGGATGCAGATGTCGGGCGATGGACTACAGTGCGTGCGCGATCTCGACACCGTCCGGGGCTATCTATCGGGACAGGGACCGACGGCTCTGTTCGACATGCCATGGATGCCCTTCTATCTCTTCCTGTGTTTCCTCTTCCATTTCTGGATAGGGGTGACTGCGCTCGTCGGAGCACTCATGCTCATCGGTCTGACGATGCTCACGGAAGTCCGCTCTCGGCAGCCGGCAAGAGAAGCCGCCAAGCTTGCTGCAGAGCGCATCACCCTTGCCGAAGCGACCAAGCGAAATTCGGAGGCTGTCCTCGCGATGGGCTTCGGCCATTTCATCGGCGAGCGGTGGACCGATCTTAACCGGCGCTATCTTGAGAACCACATCGCCTCCAGCGCCGTCATCGGCGGATTGGCGACAGCTTCGAAAATTCTGCGCATGATGCTGCAGTCGGGTGTTCTCGCTGTCGGGGCCTTGCTGGTGATCCGCCAGGAGGCAACCGGCGGCATCATGATTGCAAGTTCGATCCTTGTAAGCCGGGCGCTGGCGCCTGTAGAACTCGCCATCGGGCAATGGAAGAGTTTCGTTGCCGCCCGGCAAAGCTGGGCACGACTGACGAAGCTGATGACGCTCATGTCGTCGGAACAGCGCGAGGTCGTGTTGCCGGGGCCGCGGGAAAGCTTAACCGTCGAGAACCTGCAGATCGCTGCCCCCGGCAGCCGCAATCTCATACTGAAGGGAGTCTCCTTCAAGGTCTCGGCAGGCGAGGCGGTCGGGGTCATTGGCCCGAGTGCATCGGGAAAGTCTACGCTGGCCCGCGCGATCACAGGCCTCTGGCTGCCCTTAGGCGGCGCGGTGAGGCTCGACCAGGCGCTTCTTGCCCAATGGGATCCGCGCGAACTCGGCCGCCATCTCGGCTATCTGCCGCAGGACGTTTCGCTCTTCGATGGCTCGATTGCCCAGAACATCGCACGTTTCGATCCGGGTGCCGACTCCGAGGCCATCATCGCCGCAGCGCGGGCGGCGGGCGTCTACGACATGATCGTGCAGTTTTCCGATGGGTTCGACACGAAGGTCGGAGAACATGGATCGGTGCTCTCGGCCGGCCAGCGCCAGCGTATTGCGCTTGCTCGCGCACTCTATGGCGAGCCTTTTCTGGTCGTACTCGATGAGCCGAATTCCAACCTCGATGCCGATGGCGAGTCGGCTCTGACGAAAGCAATCTCTGGCATTCGCGCAAGGGGAGGGATTGCGATTGTGATCGCACACCGGCCGAGTGCACTCACTGCAGTCGATCAGGTCCTGGTCATGGGCAATGGCCAGATGCAGGCCTTCGGTCCGAAGGACGAGGTACTGAAGAAGACCACGGCGCGGCCGGCCATGCCGACCCCGCAGCCCATGCGTCTGCTGGTTGGCGGCGAGGAGACGGGAACATGAGAGAGATCGGAGCGCCATCAGCGGAACGCGCCATCCGCAAGCTGACGGTCGCCGCTCTTAGCGTCGTCGTCCTGCTTGGCGGCGTGATGGGTGGCCTTGCTGCCACCACGCATCTCTCCGGCGCCGTGATCGCCTCAGGAACGGTCGTCGTCGACACCTATGTGAAGCCGGTACAGCACCAGAAGGGCGGCACCGTCGGCCGGATATTCGTCAAGAATGGCGGTCTGGTGGAGGCAGGACAGATCCTCATTCATCTGGACGACACCCAGACACGCGCCAACCTCGCTATCGTCACAAAGCGCCTGAACGAGCTTGCCGCAAGGACGGCCCGGCTTATAGCCGAACGCGACGGCGCGCAGTCGATCGCTTTTTCGGAAGAGCTGCTGGCGAAAGCCGACGACCCTGAAGCTGCGCGCTCGATCGAGGGCGAGAAACGCCTCTTTGCCGACCGCAGATCATCGCAGGTGGGACGCAAGGCGCAATTGCGCGAGCGGATCCAGCAGCTTAGGCAGGAAGCCGAGGGCCTGGTCGCCCAGGAAACCGGCAAGCGCCAGGAGATTGCGTTGATCCAAAAGGAGCTGGAAAGCCTGCAGCGCCTGTTCGATCAAGGGCTCGTTCCGGCGAACCGGGTATACGCGCTGCAGCGGGAGGCCGCGAGCCTGACGGGCGAGCTCGGCAGCCTCGTCGCGACGGAGGCGCAGACGAAGGGCAAGGTTACGGAAACCGAGCTTCAGATCATCCAGATCGATGATGACCAGCGTAGCGAGGTTTCCGACCAGCTTCGACAAGCCGAGGGAGATATCGGGGAATATTCCGAGCGCCTCGTCGCTGCCGATGATGACTTGCAACGCATCGACATTCGTGCGCCGCAGGGTGGCATCGTGCATCAGCTTGCCGTCCACGCGCCCGGCGCCGTCATCGCCCCGGGAGAAGCGATCATGCAGATCGTCCCGGATCGCGATACGCTTGTTGCTGAAGTCAAGCTTTCGCCGACCGATATCGATCAGGTGAACATCGGGCAGGCGGTGCATCTGAGATTTTCTGCCTTCAGCCAGCGCAATACGCCCGAGCTGAATGGTGTCGTGACCAGTGTGGCAGCGGACCTGACGACCGATCAGCGGTCGGGCCTCAGCTATTATGTTGTTCGAACCAAGGTTTCCGATGGTGAATGGCAGCGGCTTGGCCAAGTCACGCCCGTTCCCGGCATGCCTGTCGAGGCTTTTATACAGACCGGCGAGCGGACGGCGCTGGCATACCTGACGAAGCCATTCATGGATCAGGTCGCGCGGGCTTTCAAAGAGGAGTAAGAATGATAGATAGCGTACAGGCTGACCAAACACCCAGCATTCAATTGTTTCCATCCAACGGAACATCGGGGATGTAACCGAGCACATTTGTGATTTCGGACAGTTCCTCCAGTTGGATCAGGGATTTCTTTTGGCGTGCGATATATTCGTCCTGAAGGGTCTGGAGCACCGAACCCGAGGTCGAAGGATCGCGGCTCGCGCGCAGCCACTCCTCATAAACCGCTTGATCGGACTCGAGCAGCTGGCGGTGCTCGCGGATCACGGAAACAGCAAACGCCTCTAACTCCGATTTTTGCATCGACTTGTAGCGACATCCTCTGCCGGTCTTTTCGTCTGCCTCGGATGAGCCGGCGTTGTTCATCCTTGTCTCCTCTATCTTTATTTTGCCGCCGCCAGGAACCGAGATTTAGTTCGCATCGTACACACTTTCAGTCGGATACCAAATTCCGATGGGCTGAGAGGGGAGTTGAAATCTCGGAGCGGTTCACCACCCGCAGAAGAAAGCCTTTGCCGCCGCGCCTTGATTCTACATACAGAACGGATTTGTAGAGAATACTCCGTGGTGAAATACTCTGCAAGCCGCTGCTCTCTCGATCATGGAGATTCGAGAGGTATTTGCGCGAAACCTTAAAGCTGCGCGCCGGGCAAAAGGCCTGTCGCAAGAAGAACTTGCGCACCGAGCAGCTATCGACCGTACCTACATCAGTTCTCTGGAACGCAGCGTATACAATGCAAGTATCGACGTGGTGGATCGCTTGGCGACAGTTTTACAAATCGAAGCGTCTGATTTGCTAAAACGGCGGCCGGAGAAGAAGTGAAGCTGCCATGGTGAGGTGGCGACAAACGGGAAGATCACCGTCGGTCTTTACGATAGGCGTCGCCTAGATTATATATTCTCTGCAAGGAGAATGATTATGGCCATCGCCGTACGAGCCTACACCCCCGCCGAAGCCGCAGCTCTTAGCGGGATTGCTGTAAAGTCGGTGCACAATGCAATCGATAAGCGGATCATCGAGGCACATTTCGGCCGTGAAGGCCGAGAACTTTCCGACGAGGATCTACTGCGCCTCAAGCTCTGGTACGGCGTAGGATCGATCCTGTCTGCCGAGCGTCGCAAACGCTTATTCGATACGATTGACCAGAATCCCGATGCGGAAACGGTGAGAGCTGACGACTACCTGATTGTCGACGTGGCGCGGGCGCGGGAGCAACTGGCCGCCCGCGCAGAGGCGCTTCGAGAAGCCGAACAAAAGATTCAGGCGGTGAAGGGCGTCGCAGGCGGCGAGCCGGTCTTCAAAGGAACTCGTGTTCCGGTGCGAATGATCGCTGCTATGAAACTGCAAGGCGGCAGCACCGCGGAAATTGTCGAGGGCTATCCTTCCGTCACAGCGCGCATGGTGGAACTCGCCGAGATCTGGACTGCAGCCCACCCCGCCCGAGGGCGGCCGAAAAAGTTGTCGGAACAGGGGCTGAAGGTGAAGTCGCTGAAGCGTTTGCAGCTCACCACAGCCAGTTCCCGGAAACCCTCGGGCACGGTTTTGTGAAGTTCCTCATCGACGAGTGCCTCCACACATCGCTCGTGGCCGTGGCGCAAGATCACGGCCACGATTGCTTTCACATCAATTGGTTGGGCCTGAGCGGCGAAACCGATTGGGATCTGATGCCTCGGATCGTCGCGGAGGACTTCACCTTCGTGACGAACAACGCGCGCGACTTCAGAAAACTCTACGCAAAGGAGGAGTTGCACGCCGGCCTTGTCATCATCGTTCCCCAGGTTCTGCCGGCACTGCAGCGGGAGCTGTTCTCGGCTGTTCTGCAAGAACTCGCCATCTCCGAAGGCATCGTGAATGAAGTGGTCGAGATTGCCATCGAAGGCGGTGAAGCCATCCTGACACGCTATGCACTGCCGGAATGAGGATCAATTCCCGCCGATGCGGGACAGATCGATCCGTATCCCGGCGCGATCGACATCTTGCGCCGCCTCTGGCTGTTTCTCCCCTGGTCTCGCTCGGGCGTCGTCTTCCTCGGCAGGGATCTCCTCCCTATCTTGCTGCGACGCCTCAACCGGTGTTCCCGGATCCTCCGCCTGAAACACGCTCACGCCCTCGAACTCGCCGGTCTTCCATGCGTAGACCGCATCCTCGAAGATCTGCGGGAAAACGTCTTTGCTTGTCGGGTTGCCATACCATTTCGCAACGATCCTCAGGACCTTGGCGAACATTGCCGTGCCTTTGCGGAGGTTTTGGCAGGCATCGACGAGGTCCGGCTTTAGATCCGCTGGTTCCTTGACGCCAACGCCTGCGGGAAACTGTGTGAGGCCGACACGGACGACCGCCTGACCAGCATATTGCCGAACGGTCGCCATCGCCTCTTCTGCCGACGTCGCTTTCGGCACGAGGACCAATCGGCCCCCCGATTTGACTGTGACGGCGAGGGGATCAGCCGAACCCGCAGCCATCACGAACTGCTCGACGATAGCGGGCTTGAGAGAAGAGTCGGCGCATTCTTTTATGAGGGCGGCGTCGAGCATGGTGTCTCCTTGGCGCTCAGGTGTTGATGGCAGTAACAAGTGGCTTGTCGAACAGCCGTGCCCAGGCTTCGGTGCTGGCACGCTGGATGGCGACGATCGATGTCCCCTCGGTCCACCAGCCGTTTCCGACGGCGACGACTAAATCCGGATCGTGAAGCATGGACTGAAGGATCGGCCAAACGATCAGCTGTTCGTAACAGATCAGCGGTGCTGCCCGGCCGGCGCCGATAGAGACGACCGGGTTTGCGAAAAAGTCCGCCCTGGCGCCGCCGCTCTCACCCAACAAGGATCGCCAAGGTTGCCACATGGAGCCAGGGACCGGCATGCGTTCGCGATAAAGGACGCGACTGCCCTTCCCGTCGATCGCAACCAACACATTGTCATAGCCGTCGGCATCGACAACCGCGGCCCCGGCGATGACCGCACTATCGCTCTCGGCGAGGGCACCCGTCCAAAGGCGCTCAGTGGTCGGCGTCCAGAAGCCAAGCGCAGTTTCCGGCAGCACCACAAAGCGTGCGCCATCGCTGGCCGCATTCCGCACCGTTGCGATCAGGTCACGCTGGCGGTGAAGACTGGCCTCGCGACCGAGGGAAACACCCATTTCCAGATCGACGCCCTGCCAGCCTTCCGGTAGTTTCGGGTCGGTCCAGATTGCGGCGGACCAGAGCCAAAGGCCTGTCAGGGCTATGGCGACAGCTGGCCAAAAGCGGGTTACGAGGCCAGCGAGGCCAGCTGTCATAAGCCCCAGTCCCCACCATCCCCATCCCGGAAACAGAACACCCGCGGCGGTGACTGGATGCGCCCAGCCGATGATGCCGAACGGCGGGATGGCCATGATGATCGCAGCAAGGAGGTAGCGAAGCGGACGAGCGTCGGCATTCTTCGTCCAGAGGACCGTATGAACGGAGACAAAGCTCAAGGACGCACACAGCCAAAGCAACAGGCCTGGCCAGAGATCCGATGAATAGAAGGTCGCAACGCCCTCCGGCAGGCCACGCGAGGCAGCCAGGAAATACCCTGCCGAGACAAGTGTCGCGACCAATCTCGTTCTCGCGATCGACCACAGAACTGGAAATCCCAGCGCGACGGGCAGGAGCAACATATGGCCGTTCCACGCCCCTACGCCGACCGCGATCGACGTGGAGATCAGCAGTGTCGGTCGAAGGTCATCACGGCGCATAGGTGAGCACCTCCTGCGCCAAACCGAGAACCCCGGAAGCGGGTAGGGGGCCGAAGTATCGGGAGTCGTAAGAGCCGGGAAACGCGGAGTGCAGGAAGACATATCCCGACGGTATGACGCCACCCGGAAACGGCGCGAGCGTCCGACCTTTTCCGTCTTTTGCTGCGAGACTGGAAGAGAGAACCGCCTGCCGATCGACGCTCACGCTGGCGCCGATTTCGACATACTGCCCTGCGACCGCGATCACCGTCTTGATGAGCGGCGCAACACCGGCCGGGCAAGGACCGAAGCGGAGATAACCACGCGCTTTCGCCTCCCGCATACCAGCGGTTTCCGGTGGGCAGATGAACACGAGGTCATTAACGGCCGCCGGCCGATGGAGCGGGATAATGCGCCACAGCCCAAGCGGCTCGCTCGGTGTCAGATTGATGCGGTAGCCGCAGGCAAGAGCTGTGACGATCACCGGCATGACGACGAGTGTCACAATCAAAGTGATCCAAGCCGCTCGCCGTTGTTGCCCGGTCATCGCCCAGCGCATTCCAGCCCCAACCGTCATTTCAGGGAGAGCCCCTGGCTCTTCGTCTGACGCATGGTCTCTGCCTGTTTCAGCGCCTCGGTCGTGCGTTCATGGGCGGCAAGTTGCTGGACCGTCCGCATGGAATTCCACGCGCTCCGGACCTCAGCCTTCTGGCCTGATGTCATCCCTGCCGTCACGGTGTCGAAGGTCTTGCCATCAGTGTCTTTCGCCGCAAGGGGGAGGAAAGTTCGCTCTCCAAAACGCTCGGACACAGCCTTCGCGAAACCTTCAAGTTCGGCCTTCACCATTTTGTCGGCCAGCGCATATTCGAGGCCGGCCGGAAGATCGTTGCGATCAATCGCATCGCGCACGCGTTCGAGCGTTTGCTTGGCGGAGGGAGAGAGCGCCGGGATGTCAACCGAAACCCTGTACCGGACCGCACGCTCCTCGCTCTCATGCTTGCGTTCTGCCTCGGCCCGCTCACGAAGATAGCGTTCGAGATTTCGCGTGAGCGCTGGCACATTGGCGATGGCTTTTTCCCGATCCTGTTTGTCGGCGTGGCTGGCGAGGAGACCGGTCTTGCCCTTGAGGGCGCCGAAACTTTCGGGCTCGCCGCCAATCCGTGCAAGCGTGGACTGAGCGACCGTCCGGTCCTTGAGCATGGCGTCGACGTTGATCGCCTTGAAGGCTCCATCCGGCTGCGCGTAGACGAGATGGAAGCGGGTCGACACGTCCTCCCATTGCTTCTTGAGGCCTGGATCGGCGGCGAGCTTGTCTTCGACAGCCTGCTCGAGCGATTTGGGAAAGGTGGTGATGCCTGACACCATGGGCTTGGCCTCCTTGATCGTGTTCGGGATGGATTGTTTGTTGCTGCCGCGAACCAGTCCGAGGGCCGCACCGATGGCGGCCAGACGCGCGCCGAGATCGGCGAGCTTCTGTTTCTGGCGGACGGTCCATCCGAGCTGGTCGCGAACCAGGGTCCGGGCGACCTTGACGAGATCGAGGCCGCGAGCCTCAGCGAAACGAAGTGCCTGTCGGTAGAAAGGACCGCCCGCATAATCGAGGGTCGTCTCCTTGGCATTCTTCCGTGAAAGTATCGGGATCAGCCCACCCGCCTTGGTAAAGGACCGTCGGCCGTAATAGACGCCGAGGTCCTCCCGATGACGGGTCATGGCGACATAGGTCAGATGCCGGTCCAGCGAGAGGGAAGCAAGCACCTTCACCCTGTCGACGGTCGCGCCTTGGCTCTTGTGGATCGTCGTGGCGTAGCCGAGATCGAGGTTGTTATAGAAGCGCTGTTCGACAGTCACCTGACGGCGATGTTCACCTTCGCCAATCTCCGCAACGATACGGCCGGGGGCAGCCTCGACGACCTTCGCCAGCATACCGTTCTTCACGCCGAGTGAACTCTCGTTCTTGAGAAAAACGATCTGGTCGCCTGCTGCAAAGTTGCGATCGCCATCCGCCGTCTTGAACATGGCGCCGTCGCCGAGGATCCCGCGCTCGAGCAGTTTGATCCGTGCCATCTGGTTCAGCATGCGAACGTCACGGCGAAGATGGGCAAGGATCAGCGAGGTCTTCGCAGGATCATAATCGCGGTCCCAAGCGGCAATGAGATTATCGACGGCATCCGCCTTCAGATCCGATCCAATCACCCTGCCATTGGCGCGGTAGGCACCGACTGCGTTGCCCACCTTGCCTCGCGCCAGATCGAGCGAGGCATCGCGCATCCATTGCTCGCGTTGGCGATAGATGGTTTCGAGTTCCGCGTATCCGATACGATCGGCGATAGCGCGGAACGCCGCACCCGCCTCGATCGGTTGGAGCTGCTCCGGATCGCCCACCAGAACGAGCTTGGCGCCGGCCTTGGTCGCCACTTCGACCAGCAGGGCCATCTGTCGCGACGAGACCATGCCCGCCTCGTCGAGCACCAATACCGTCTTGGCATCGAGCTGATTGCGCCCTTCGTTCCAGCGGAGCTCCCAGGACGATAACGTGCGCGAGGCGATACCGGCCTCCTTCTCCAGACCCTCGGCCGCCTTGCCGGCGAGTGCTGCGCCGACAACACGATAACCTGCCGCTTCCCAGGCCTCGCGCGCCGCCTTCATCATCGTCGTCTTGCCCGCCCCGGCGCGGCCGACCACCGCGGCGATCCGTTCGGCTCCTGCGACATGCTCGATCGCCGCTTGTTGTTCATCCGACAAACGGTGATGGCGTGAAAAGGTCGCCGAGAGCACGGCGGCGCGGACGCCATGCGAGGACCGCTGCGACAGCCAGACGGCGCGATTGGCCATCTCCGCTTCCAGTCGGATCATTTCGCGGGTGGTGTATTTTGCCGGCGCCCGCAGGCCCGTCGTAAAGTCGATCCGCTCTCGCTCGGTCCGAAGCGTGCGTGGGCTCTGCAGGATGCCCAGCATCAAGCGTTCGAACAGGCCAGCATCGTCGATATAGCGATGCAGGATCTTTGCCACGTCCCGCTCATCGAAGACGCTCTTTTCTCGCATGATGAGATCAAGCACGATCTCCGGGAAACGTTCGATGCGCCGGGCATTTTCGGATCGGCGTTGCTCCTGCTGCGCCAGCCGCTCGAGCGAAACAACCTCCGTGGCGCCGGCGGACTTTCGCTCGATCGCTTTTGTGCCGACGCCCAGGTGGATGGTCGGCTCGAGATCGATACCCTGCTTTTCGAAGGAACGACCATCGATGCGGATATCGAGGCCGGCAAGCGCCAGATGTTTGTTCTGGCAGGCAAACCAGCCGTCGCGAAACGCATTGAAATCCTCGGTGCTACCGGCCCACAGATCATAGACGATTTTGCCGGCGTCATTTCGGATTGGCTTACCACCCGGGCCGAGCACCGCGACCTTCTTCGAACCGAAACCGTCTTCGGTCAGCGGGCGCAATGTGGTCATGAGGTGGACGTGAGGATTGCCGGGGGCGTCGTGATAGACCCAGTCCGCGACCATGCCCTTCGACGTGATGTGGCCCGCCAAAAAGTCGCGCATGAGCGCGATGTTCTGCTCGGCCGTCAGCTCGAGCGGCAGGGCTATGATGACGTCCTTGGCGAGCTGGGCGTCGGATCGCCTCTCGCAGCCCTCCACTTTGTTCCAGAAGGCCTCGGATGCGCCGGCGACCGAGCGAGCGGCAATCATGCTGCGCACCCATTCCGGCGCGTCGGCAGGGATCACGAACTCCTCATGCAGGAGCCCTTGCTTTCGGGTGTAGTCGATCGTCCGGGCTTCCCGCTCAAACTCCATCTTAGCGCAGTGCCGGTAGGCCGCCGACAGGACGGCGCTGCGGCCGGAGCCACGGGCGACGACGCTGACGGAGAAGTGAGGGACGGCCACGACGGAGTTCTCTCCCGGTTGCGAACGAAATCAAAGGGTTCGTCGGGAGCGGCGGCCCCACAAGGCTCTCTTAGCAACACGTCGCGCCAGCGACGTATAATTGCGCCCTTGGATCCGCTCCTTCGGAACGGCCGGGATCATCCAGCAAAGCATCGCCCTTGGCGATTGTAGGATTCACAGTAGTGCGTACCGCACTCTTCTCCGAAAAACTGCGTTCGAAAGACAAGCTTTCCCACCCAAGGAGACGAACGGAATGAAAAGGCCATCCTCGAAAATCCGGGACGAAATCGCCAAGCTGCAGGAACAGCTCAAGCTCGCAGAGACCAGAGAAGCGGAGCGCATCGGCCGGATCGCGCTCAAGGCTGGCCTTGGCGAAATCGAGGTCGACGAGGGGGAGCTCCAGGCGGCCTTTGAGGACCTGGCGAAACGGTTTCGGGGAGGGAAGGGCGTTTCAAACGGAGGAAAAAAGGCCGCAAGCGATAGCGGCAGCGCAGCGTCGAACGCGCCGGTCACGTCTGGCGCGGCTGCGGGCGGGACTGGCGAGGCTTGAGCGGATGGCGAAGACAATGACATCCGATGCCCGCAAGAAGGACACGCGCGAAAAGATCGAGCTCGGCGGCCTGATCGTCAAGGCCGGGCTGCGCTACCAGAAGCGGGCGCTGCTGCTCGGCGCGCTGATCGATGTCGCCCGCCGCATCGAGAGCGACGAGAGCGAGCGGGTGAGGCTCACCGCGATCGGCGTGGAGGCCTTCGGCAATGACGATCAATAGGATTGCGCTTGTCGTCTTACCTGCAGCGTTGATGATCATAGCCGTGATCGGAATGACCGGGATCGAGCAATGGCTTTCCGGTTTCGGAAAGATCGAGGCTGCGCGACTGGCATGGGGGCGGGCGGGCATCGCCTTTCCCTATGTGGTGAGTAGCGCAATCGGGATCATCTTTCTGTTCGCGATCGCCGGCTCGATCAGCATCAAGGAGGCAGCTTGGGGCGTCGTTGCGGGGAGCAGCGGGACATTCCTGATCGCAGCCATCCGCGAAACGGTGCGCGTTTCAAGCTTCGGGAAGACGATCCCGGCAGACAAATCGGTCTTCGCCTATCTCGATCCGGCTACCTCGATCGGAGCGAGCGCTGCGCTGCTCTGTGCCTGCTTCGCACTGCGCGTTGCATTGGTCGGCAATGCGGCCTTCGCGAAGGCTGAGCCGAAACGTGTTCAGGGCAAGCGGGCGCTGCACGGCGAAGCGGATTGGATGAAGCTCACGGAGGCAGCAAAGCTCTTCCCGGATACTGGCGGCATCGTCATCGGCGAGCGCTATCGGGTCGACAAGGACAGCACCGGAGCACGGGCGTTTCGAGCCGACAGCGCGGAAACGTGGGGCGCCGGCGGCAAATCGCCCTTGCTGTGCTTCGACCGCTCCTTCGGCTCGTCTCACGGGATCGTCTTTGCCGGCTCTGGCGGTTTCAAGACAACGTCGGTGACTATCCCGACGGCGCTCAAATGGGGTGGCACGTTGATCGTGCTGGATCCATCGAATGAAGTCGGGCCGATGGTCTCCGCACATCGCGGCGGAGCGGGGAGGGACGTGTTCG
Source organism: Rhizobium sp. NZLR1b (assembly GCF_019685155.1). Classification (NCBI taxonomy): domain Bacteria; kingdom Pseudomonadati; phylum Pseudomonadota; class Alphaproteobacteria; order Hyphomicrobiales; family Rhizobiaceae; genus Rhizobium; species Rhizobium sp. NZLR1b. The sequence goes on along the minus strand of NZ_JABDWC010000025.1, from coordinate 48,711 downwards.
TGCTCGATCCGAGAAAACCGGAAACCGGCTTCAATGTGCTGGACTGGGTCGGCCGTTTCGGGGGAACGAAGGAAGAGGACATTGCCTCGGTCGCATCGTGGATCATGAGCGACAGCGGCGGCGCGCGCGGTGTCCGCGACGATTTCTTTCGCGCATCGGCGCTTCAGTTGCTGACGGCACTCATCGCCGATGTCTGCCTGTCCGGTCACACGGATGAGAAGGACCAGACGCTGCGCCAGGTGCGCAAAAATCTCTCGGAGCCCGAGCCGACTTTGCGCAAGCGGCTGCAGGACATCTTCGACAATTCAGGCTCGGATTTCGTGAAGGAGAATGTCGCAGCCTTCGTCAACATGACGCCGGAAACTTTCTCCGGCGTCTATGCCAATGCAGTAAAGGAAACGCATTGGCTTTCCTATCTGAACTATGCCGCACTCGTCTCTGGCAAGAAATTTTCGACCAGCGATATCGCGGCCGGAAACACGGACGTCTTCATCAACATCGACCTCAAGACATTGGAGACACATGCGGGTCTTGCGCGCGTCATCATCGGCTCGCTTCTCAATGCGATCTACAATCGTGACGGTCAGATCAAAGGGCGCGCACTGTTTCTCCTCGATGAGGTCGCCCGCCTCGGCTACATGCGGATTCTGGAGACCGCGCGCGACGCCGGTCGCAAGTACGGGATCACACTCACAATGATCTACCAGTCAATCGGCCAGATGCGCGAAACCTATGGCGGGCGGGACGCGGCGAGCAAGTGGTTTGAAAGTTCGAGCTGGATCAGTTTCTCGGCGATCAACGATCCTGAGACCGCCGATTACATCTCAAAACGCTGCGGCATGACTACGGTCGAGATCGACCAGGTCAGCCGCAGTTCCCAGGCGAGGGGATCGTCGCGAACGCGGTCGAAGCAGCTTGCTGCCAGACCGTTGATTCAGCCGCATGAGGTCCTGCGCATGCGTGCGGACGAGCAGATCGTCTTCACAGCTGGCAACGCGCCGCTCCGCTGCGGTCGCGCGATCTGGTTCCGGCGCGACGACATGAAAGCATGCGTCGGCGAAAACCGCTTTCATTCACCGACCGGAAACGAGAGCAAAGGATTGCATTCGACACATCCGGAAAAGACCGATGAAACCAAAAGCACGGTAACGTCTGCCGTCGAGAAGGGGTGAGAGCTTGGCGCAGAAGAACGTCGTACCATTCAGGAAAAATCGCAGGCCTGGCAACCATCGCAATGCCGTTGACGCGTCACGCTCGACGTCACGTCGTCATGGCTCCAATCGCCATAGATGGATCCCGACGGCGATCGTATGGGCCGCGGTGATCGGTGTTGCCGGCTGGCTGTATCTTGATCGCAGTGGTCACCTCGACAGCGTCGCTGCCTTCGCCAAAGCGCCAACGCAGGATATGCTGTCAGCCCCGTTCGCGTTCTGCGGCGATAGCCGTCGAACGAACTGCGTTGTCGATGGCGACACATTCTGGTTTGAGGGACAGAAAATCCGCATTGCCGATATCGATACGCCTGAACTTAGCCCGCCGCGCTGCGAGGCCGAACGGGTCAAAGGCGAAGCGGCAAAATTCCGCCTGCTGGCGCTGCTCAACGCCGGAAAATTCTCGCTGTCGGCCGGGATTCGCGATGAAGACAAATATGGACGCAAACTTCGAACCGTGTCTCGAGCCGGCAAGTCCCTGGGAGGCGCTTTGGTCCAGGAGGGCCTCGCCCGATCGTGGGATGGAGCGCGTCACGGATGGTGTCAGAGCCAGTGACGACCAGTCTTCTATCACCTGAACGGGAGAGGGATTGGGGTTTCGGGAAAGGGAGGAGGGAACCGTCCCCTTTCCCCATGGAGGAAGCATGAAGGAGGGGCTTGCCCTTCCTTCATGGGGTGAGATTGAGAGGGGCGGCAGAGCCCCCCTTTCATAGCCGTGCCGGCCGGCGATCCGGATGGAACGGCTCACACGCATGGCAAAGACCAGAGACGGCAAGCCGCCTCTGGTCTGGACTTCAATCGCCTGGGTCGAAAGGCTCTCTGTCCTCGAGACCGATGCGCCATCGCCTGTCAGACCACCGGGATGGCAGGTAGATTTCGTCACCTCCGAAATGCGCAATGATGATCTTGCCGGCCTCATGGAACAAACCGAAATCGACCTTGTTCTCGATGGCGAAGAGAAGCGCCGCAGACAGAAACTCGTGCGAGATGTCGCTGGGCAGATGAACTTCCGCATCGAATTGTCGACGCAAAGCTTCAAGCCAGTCCGGCTGTTGATCCGGCACCTCCTGGTTTTCGCCAACCGGCTGTGTGATTTGCTGCTTTGTCATCAGAGTCTCCTTTTCGTTTTCTGACGAAAGGGGTCCGCACCGTACCGTAGCCGTGAGGGGTCAGGGACCGCGGAACGCGGCCGCTGTGCGGCGAGCGGAGGAACCGATTTTCTCGGTGCCGCTTGCGGCGCAGGGAAAATTGGAGGGGCCGCGATGTCCTTGACGCCGGAACGGCGGGTGCAAAATGGGACGTCAGAGAGAGATGGAACCGCGTCCTGAAGGGACGCGCCCGCTTGCCATCTCCGATGGCCATGAGACCTTCCGGCTGTCTCCGGACGTCGACTTTTGGCAAAGGCATGCTTCCTGCAACGAGAGGATCGTAACCCGACTGGGCGGAGACCGCGTGCGGGCTCCGGTCGCAGCGCGACTTGAGCCGTGCGCCGACGGCGCCTCGCCCAAGCGCCATTCTTCACGAAAATGAATCGGTCGCACCTGTAGGATTCACATATGTCGTTGGACGTGCCGGCGCCGTGTGAGGATCATGCGCGTATGGTCACACAGCCCTACCACCTCTATATCGAACGCGCGGATCCGGCGATGAACATGGCGCGGTACTATGCCATGGAGATCGGGCAGACGATGTTCGGAGAGGCCTGCCTGACCCGGCGATGGGGAAGGATCGGAAAACGTGGGCAGGAGAAGCAGCATGTATTCGAACGGGAAGAGGAAGCGGTGCGGCTCTTCCTCGACCTGTTGAGACAAAAGCGTGCTCGCGGCTATCGGCCAATGATGACGCTCCGGCCTACGCACAGCTGATTGCCTTCGGCGGTGCGGTCAAAGAAGGGGCCACCGAAGCGGACCCTGGCGCTTCATTTGCGCCGGTCCCGATCGGTCTCGAACGAAGCCTCGATCTCGACAAAAAACGGGATCTTGATCGCGAGCTACAGGCCGAGCTTTCCCTTGCGGAAGAGGTGGCTGACTACCTTGCCGAGGCCCTGAAGACTGCGGCCGGTGGTGCTGAGGAATTGAGCGAGTTGGCGCATGATGTTTTCTCCTTTCGATAAGTTGTCATCGCGGGGTGAGGTACGCAGACCGGGAAGGAGCGCTGCACCGGGACGGCCGTAGCGCACGCGAAGGACCTGCTGGCGACGGAATTTTGGTCCGCGAGGAAGCCGCGCAGCGGCGGGGAAAATTCTGGCGGCGGCGGGTTGCGGCGCGACGCCAGGCTGCAACATCCCCGATGTCGATGACAGGAGATCGAAAGGGAGCTGTGCCGACGTCTCCTCAGCGAAGTCTGAATGCCGGCGGTCTGGGATCGTTGGCTTGCCGCCTCAGAAGGGCGGCTCGACGTCAATTGATCCGTCCTGTTCGGCCATCGCCAGAGTCAGCTCGCCCTGGGCGAGTTCGAGTTCAGCTTCGATCTGGCGCCGCTCGACGGGGTCGTTGCAGGCCTGCAGCTCCGCGCGCAGTTCGTTGATTTGTTGTTCGATGATCATCGCCTTCATCTCCTTGGGTTTGTGAAAGATGACGACCGGGGTCGGGCGGGGATGGCGGCGTCAAGGAGCGCGCAAGCGACCGGCGGAGCCGGCGAGTGGGGGAGCCGATTTTCTAGAGGCGGCCGCAGGTCGGCGCCTGAAAATTGGGGGAACCGCATCGTCCTTTATGCCGTCGTTCACGCCCGGCATGATTGGGCATTCTGAGCAGATATTTCCGGTTCCGTATGGCACCAGAAAAGCCGGCAGCGGGTTCGATACCTGCTGCCGGCTTTCGCAATGCGGCCGGTTGGCCCCGCTCGGTGGCGGGGCCTCGATTGGATCTCAATCCCGGTTGGGGCGAGACCAGATCAGCTGGTAGCCGTCCTCGCCTTCGACCTCGGTCAGTGTGGCGTAGATCGGAGCCGGGAAGCTCGGGTCGTCCAGCTTGACCGAGAGGTAGTCGCGGTCCGTCTCAGCGGAGCGCTTCTGCCAGGCGGCACCCAGCTCGACGTTGCCCGCGTAGATGCGGAAGTGCGGGCCCTTGTCGGAGGGGTTCTCGATGCGGGCGATGCGAGCCTTGACGTTGAGGGCCAGCGTGCGGATCGAGCCGGAGAAGCCGGTTTCGGTGGAGGTGAAGGCGCCGATGGTAGCCATTGTCATGTTCCTTTCGTTTGTTTCGGGCCGCGCCCTTCGCGGCCTCGATGGCTGTCGCAAGGATCGGGGACGATCGGACCGCACCTAAAAGGACGAAACGAAGTGGAGGGCGGCCAGGAGGAACTTTGTTGTCGCGCGAGGAATGCGGCAGAGCCGCAGGGGAGGAAAGTTTCGGATGGTCGTTGCGGGAGAACGATCGAGGCGAAGCCGCTCTCCGGTCAGACATGCCTCATCGAGCCCGCGAAGGACGGGGCCCATGGCAACGATAGAAGGAACAAGCGATGGCGGCCCTCGTCACGCTTGCCGCGCTGAACCAGTGCGCCTGGTGAACGCGTTGCCCAACCTCCATGTCGGGCACGGAAATCGACGTGAGCGGCTGCCGGACGGGGAGTTGCGTCCGTCTTCCAACCGGATATCGTGAGCTCGCGATTCGTCGCCTGGAGGATTTATGCGTCAGCAGACAAAGCCGTTTATCGTCGAAATCAAGCAATCCCGAAAGCCCAAGGCCAACGACCGGAAAACATCGATCTGGGGCAAGCTGGACCTCACATCGGATCAGGACATGCAACCGGACAGAAACCCGATCGTGGTGTCGGCCGCAGCGGTGACAACGACCGACCTTGAAATCGGCTAGGCAACCGCCCTTTCGTCAGCCTGAACTGGCTGGAGGCCGTGCAGGAAGCTGACCGAGCGCTGAGCATGCGCCGCCGCCTGGAAGATGGCACGCTTGTCGTCGGAGAGAACGGTCAACCAGGACTGAAGATAGGAAGCGTGGTCCGGCCTCGGCTCCAGCTCGGGAGCAATCCCGAGGTCCGCACATAGAAAGCAACTGCCGAGTTCGGCAATCAGCTCCTCGCGGGCGCGCTCGGTCTTGTCCGTGGCGTAACGGCTGAGATCGCGGTCAACGCGGCGCGGGTTCGCTGTCCAGTGCATTCCCTCATGACTCAAGGTCGCCACGTAAGAAGCCGCGTCGCGGAAGGTTTCGAACGGCGGCATCTGGATGTGGTCCGTCACCGGGGAATAGTAGGCTTGCGAGCCACCGTGCCGGATAACGGCGCCGGTATTGCGGAAGAAGCGATCGGCATTTTCGATCCGCTCGACCGGATCGAGAACCGGTGTCGGGCGATGATAGTAATGGTCGGGTAGACCGTCGATTTGGTCCACGTTGAACACGGAATACGCCTTCAGAAAAGGAATTTCCCGGTCGACTTCCTTGCCGTTGCCGTCGGTCTCCGACTTTGTGAAACGGCTTGCAAACACGACCGTCGAACCGGTCTCGCCCTTGCGGACCGCGGCGCCGAGTTCCAGCGCTTGCTTGAACGTCATCCACATCGCAGATGTGAAACCTCTCGCCATCCCCTCGGACCATAGGAGGAGAACGTTCATGCCCGAATAGGGCTCACCATTGTGCCGAAGCGGCCGCGTAATCCGACGCTCAGTGTTCGCCGCATTCCACGGTTTCATCCAGGGACGAACCCCTTTCTCCAGATCGGCGACGATCCGGTCGGTGATCCTGGCGTAGATGTCGGCGTGCTCGCCTTCGGTTTTCCTGTTCATGTCTCAAGCCTCCTTTTGTGGGACCGCGCCTATCGCGGCCCGTCACGGAGGTCCGAAGGCAGGAGCGGAATGGCTTGGAGGGCACCGGAACGGCCGAAACAGCGTGAAGGACGGCGAAGCCGTTGCACCTCTAAGCCGGCTCCTGCAGGACCGCCGACCGGAACGGGTCGCGATCGGCTGCCTCTCCATTTCCTTCCTTTCCCTTTTGCTCGGGCGCGACATGCAGAAAGGCCGACCCCGAGAGGAGCCGGCCAATGCAAGCTTGAAAGCAAAGGGGAGGGCCGCACGTGGGCACCGCCCCGGGCGCTTTATCCCAGAGCGGCCAATTGCGCCTCGGCCGCCTTGCGGTCGAGATTGGCGCCGGGGTTTTCCACCGGCCGATCGAAGGGCTTCCAGGTTTCGCCAACGACCTGCTCGTAGGCCGCGACCGCGCCCTCGGCTGCCATGCGCAGAGCATGGGCTTGTACTCCCATGTCGGCCGCGAACTCGCGCTTGCGCTGGGCGGCGCTGTCGTAGCCGACCGGACCATCGAGATCCTCGTCGCGAGCATCGTTGGACGCCTTGGCCGTGGCATCTCGCGCCTCGGTAACGGCGCGGGAGTAGAATTGACCCGCGCCGTGAGCCGATCCGACGAAGGCGCCGATGATGCGCTGCAAGTGGATCTGCATCGCGCGTTCGCCGAGACCTTCGGACAGGCTGTCGGCGGTCTCGCCGATCAGCCGCTCATGCAGGTCGCGGAGGCCGTCGCTGTCGACCACCGCGGTCCCGAAGCTCTCGGCGATCTTCAGCGCCTGGGCGCTGTCGGGGCAGGTGAGGCGGACCATTTCGAGGGTAGCACCCTTGCGGAGCTGCACGACGCGGGAGGAAGAACGGTTGGAGGTTGCTGGCTTGGCCATGTCGGTTTTCCATTTCGGTTTCAACCGAAGCGGCTCCGGCCCCGTGCCGGTCTGCCCTTCGGTGCGGTCAAAAGGAACCGGCGAGGGACGGGCGATTTCAGAGGTCCGGAACGGCTGAGCGAGCGGAGCGGGCTTGCGACCAAGCGGGGTTACCCTGCGCGGGACGCGGGTTCGCTTTGCGCAGCGAGGCTGCTTCGGCCGCCTTGCGGCGCGACAGCGGCCTTGAAACGACCGGCCGCCGGTTCAGACCGCAACGAACACGAAGGGCGGGCCGGCATGGGGCTGAGGCTCTCCCCCAAGACCGAATGTGGGAAACGATGGCCATCCTCGCAAAGTCTCTCGCCGGACACGCTGGCGCACTCCGCCAACGCGCTACTGGCGGCCGCCACTCATGCAGCCTGTCGCCAGGCAGCGTCGCCGAGCTTCACTCGGAGGGTGGTGATGGCACGGTCCTGACGCTCCAGCTTTCGGGTCTGCGCCTCGATTTCACCGCGACGCTCGAATGACAGGCGATCGACGTGATCCTGAAACAGCATCTCATCGGAACGAGTCCATCGTGAGCCGGAGCGCTTGTGCGTTCGGTTTTTCGCCTTCGCCTTTTCGGTCACCGCAAGGCGCTCGGCACGCGCGGCAATCTGCCGATGGACGAGATCGAGATGACGGCGCGTTTGGCGCCATGCCGTCTCCATGCGGGAAAGGAGCACCCACGGACTGACCGGGTTCATGGCCCGGCCCTCCGCTGCCGCCAGCCGATGAAGTCCGAAGGACCGTCATAGACAGCGTGACGCACTTCATCGATGACGAAGCCGAAGCGCGCTCGGGTTGCGTATTCCGCGCTGGGCGCGAGAAAGCGCCGTTCGTCGGCACGCTGGTCCCGCATGCCTCCGCGCGTGGCGACCACTTCCGTCATACCGGCATGATGGCTGGAATAGATCGCCGAGATGACGATCCAGTCGCCGGCATGTTTGCTGGCGAAGGAATTCCGATCCTTTGTCGCAGACTGGCCTGGAGCCAACTCGCGCCCGTGGATCTCTTCCCAGGCGGACGGCCAGCTGTTGCGGACCGTCTCGTCTGCACATCTGCGCTCGTAGACAGTGAACAAGTCCTGAAAGGTGAGGGCGACGATGGCCCATTCGGCATCTTCCTCGTACCAGGGCGAAGACTTTCGCAGCAACGGAGATACCCGAAGATTCCGCTCGGCCGACAGATGAAACCCGCCATGGCCAGCCGTCATATGGGACACGATCCCCTCGCCATAGACGGTCGCAAGCTGCGACGGTCCCCAGGGCGTACTGGCCGTCATGCGGGTCTGGATCCGTCCGAGGGCCGATACCTCGCGCTTGTGCTCTACCGTCTCGAACACGCGGGCGTGAAACGCCGCTTCATTCTCAAGGCTGCCTTCGTGACCGTAGAAATCCGCGCGCGTCAGCTCCGAAAGCGGACGGTTAAGCCGCCAGGCGCTTGCAAGGAAGCTGGCGCCATCCCGCGCCGGCACCATTGCCAAGTGAGTATCGCCGATCCGGGCGACCGGAAAGCCGTCGGCGCTGGGGCCGAATTCCACGCCCCAATCCTCTGAAGTCGGAAGGATATCGTGTAGGAGGTCGAGCGAGTTCATGCGGCAGCCCTTCCTTCGACATGAGCCGCTGCGACCTCGTCGGCGCCCACATCCTCGAGGATTGCGTTTGGGCATCCGTGTCCTTTCAACCAGGCTTCGCCTGCCTCGCGATTGTCGGCGAGATGGACGAGCTCGGCGTTCGAACCGGCGCGATCGAAGACGCGGACCGAGCCGAGTGCGGGGCGCTCCAGAACCTTGAAGGTCAGATCGGAATCAAGGCCGAAAGTTCGATGAATGCGCATGACGATGGTGTTCTTGCATCCGAAATCCGCCTCATGCAGCGTGAAATATCCCGGCGACGCGTAGCTGCCGGATTGGCGCGGACCCTCCTTGCGGATTAGCCGGCCCTTGCTATTGCGGGTCTGCCAGACCGCAAGCTTCTTCCTGAAGCGCGCGGGCGGGCGGGTGGTGCCGTCGGACCAGGCAACGATGGAGCCGATCGGGACGAGGTCGTAGATCAGGGACGCAGACATTGGACATCTCCTCGAAGTTCTGCGGTTTATGGAAACGAAACCGCCGCCGGTGATGGCCGGCGGCGGGGTATCGATCGGAAAAAATGGAAGAGCGTCGGCTACTCGGCGGCGATGCCGTAGGCGGTTTCGTCCTCGCCGGGAGCGCCGTCAACGGCCTCCAGATCGGCGTCGAGATCGGGCTCATCGCCGGCGACGCTGCTATCGGAAAGCTCGCCTTCAAGACCATCTGGCGTTTCCTTGGAGGTGACACCCTTGTCCTCTTCCGCGACCTCGCCTTGCTTGATCAGTTCGGCGAGATCCTTCGGATCGGGGGCGAACAGGGCGGCCGGATGGACAAATTGCCCATCTTTCAAGTGCTCGATGAGTGCGGCGCGGGTCTCGCGGACCTTCGGGCGCGGCAGAACCGAGGTGCCCTTGCACGAAGCCTCAAGCGCCTGCCGCGACATGCAAAGCAGGAAATCTTCCGTGCCCATGTTCGCGAGGTATCCATCCGCGCCAATGGTGTCGCCGGCGATGCGGGAAACGATGCCACTATTCGACATGCCGCGGCGGCACGACAGCACATCGACCAGCATCGAGCGGGCGGCAACCCGCAAGGTGTCGCGATTGAAGGAGAGCTTGCCGTCACCGTCGAGTAGCTGAGCCGCATGGCGGGCAAACCGCTTCGCGCCGAAGACATGGTCGTTTGCGCCGGAGTCGACCCGAACATTCAGTCCGGCAAAGGCAAGTACCAGGAGCGCCATCAGCGTGTCGTCCTCGATCGGTGCGCGGGTGAGCGCCTGATGCAGCGCGTCGGTCCTGAGGTCGCCGATCATGTCGTGACCCTTTTGCGTGACGTCAGGACGCTGCTTCGGCGCGTCGATCACATCCTCGCCACCGGTGTCGCCACCTTCCGCGATCGCTCCCTTGCCCCTGGTCTTGTTCTCCTCGGGCATCCGGTAGTGCACGGTCTGGACCTTGCCGTTTCGATCCAGATACATGGCGGCGTGGTCGCCCTTGCCTGGCTTGCCGTAGACGCGGCTTGCCTTCTGCGGCAGCTTCGCCTCGCCCCATTGCGTGACCTCGGTGATCACGCCCTTCTTCGGCAGATTGTTCGTCATCCACTCCTGCTGGGCGCCGAGATAAGCTTCGACATTGGTTGTGTAGCGGCTGTCCTCATCGGCAGGAGCGAACAGATCCTCGATCCATTCGATGCCATAGGCTTCTCTGAGATCGTCGCCGAAGCTCGCATCCTTGGCATACATACGGGTCTTGCTCAGCGCGTTGGCAATCTGCCACCACGTGGCAGGCTGGCCCTTTTTCGGCTTCTGCGCCTTCCAGACCTCCTTCTGCTCATCGAGGTGTGCTGCCGCGATCGTGCGGAGCTGCTGCTCGTTCGGCATGTCGCCGAGCGCCATCTGGTCGAGCATCATCGGCAGGACGTTGGCGAGCAGCCGCAGCTTGCGGATCTGCCGGACGGGCAGGGCGAGCGCCACGGCAATCGCTTCCTCGGTCCAGTCGAGCGCGACGAGGCGTTCGATGCCGCGCCACTGGTCGACGGGGTTCAGCGGTTCGCGCGCGATGTTCTCGACCATCGACCGCATTGCGCCATTGTCGTTTGCGGCTTCGACGACGAGCACCTCGATTTCCTCGAGGTCCGCGGCAATCGCCATGCGCGTGCGGCGATGGCCGGCTTCGATGACGTAGCCGTTGCCACCACCGACTTCGGGAAAAATGACGGGCGGCTGGATAATGCCGACGGCCTTGATAGTGGCGAGCAGCAATGCATCGGCCTGAGGGGTGGATTTCGACTGGCGCGTATTGTCCGGATTGTCTTTCAACGAGCGCGGATCGACCTTCATGATGTGCATGGGATTTTCCTCTTCCGGGATGCGGGACACGGCCTCTTGCCGGTCCTTCCTGTCTTCATTTCTTTCCGAAGACACCTCCCGGCCCGCAGGGCGGACCGACCGGCGCAACTGCGGCCGAGCGTCCCTGCTGTGACGGACAAGCGGGGCTGAAAGCCCTGCGCAGGACGAGGAGCCGGGATGCGGAGGCGGCGGTTGAGCGCAAGCGGCGACGGGACGACCGGTCTGCGACCGGTTTTCTCTCTCCTTTTCCGTCTTCCTATTTTCCCCTCCTCCCGAAGGGTCGCTCACACTTTTGACAGTTCACAGCGACCGGAAAGGAGCCCTACACAGGACGCGGCCAAAGGAGGTCAGCGATGCACGCTACGAGAGAGATATTTGCCTATCAGGCGTTCCGGGAACAGACGAGATCCAGGCATTCGCCGAAACGTTGGGGATCGCGCGCCGAGAGGCGTCACAGCATTTCGAGGGGCTGAGAGCCACGAACGAGAATATCGACGCCGGTATTGCGATCTACAGGGTCGGTCTGAAGGATGCGAGCCTTTCCGACGTCGTGGCTCTCTTAAACCACCCGGAGGATCCGAGCGACCGGTTGATCGAAACGATCGAGCGCGTCGAGCTGATTTCATGTGCGCGGCAATGCCGCGTGCCGACATGATCATCGTGCCGACGACCGACATACGGACAAAAAAAGAGGGCCACGAGAAACTCGGGCCCTATAGGTATGAAGGTAATTTAAACCTCCAGAGGGGAACAGCTGCTGCGGCGGCACTGGGAGGTAAACCGCCATGTGCATCAGCTGTGTGCGTTATGAACGTTTTTTGATCAGAGGGAAATGATTTTTTGTGCAACGCAGCCATGCAAATGCTGCGACGCATACAAAACGGCACTCCTGATCAAGCAGTTACTACCGGGACGTCGGCGCCCTCGACCGCCGCGGCAGCGAGCGCATCATCGACGTCGCGGAGCTGCCGGCGTTTGTCGGCAAGTTCTTCTGCGAAGGCGAAAATTCCGCCCTCACGCAAGCGATAGGAGGCAAGCCGACGGTGCGCGTCCTCCAGACGATGGCGATTGCGAACCTGCTCCTCCTCGAACCCGTCGAGCGCATGCTCGAGGCGGGAAATCGCGCCGAGTGGCGTCACAGTCACCGCAAGACCGATCTCGTAGTCCGCGCCGGTGCGCTGCAGCGTTGTGGCGTAACGATACTTATCGCCCTTTCCCAAGCGCTCGCCCTCATAGACAAGATCGAAGCCACCGATGCTCGCCAGATGAAGCTCACCCTCCTGCTGCAGCTGGAGAAGCGTGAGGATTTCCTTCATCAGCGCGCGGCCGGCGTCCTTGCGCTCCTGGTAGGCTTTGCCGAGAACGGTCATTGCAAACGCGTCGCCCGCAGTCGTCACCAGCCGGTCGATATCCTGGCCGATCTCCCCGATACGGCGGGTCGAGACTTCGATGTCGCGCTCCGCATCGCGCATCTGCCGACGCACCGCATATTGGTCGTCGTCATGGGCGGCACGCAGCCGTTCAAGCCGGGCGATGTCGGCTTCGAGACCCGCCTTTTGCATCAGCCGCTCGTCACCGGAAGCGATCGCCTTGGCCATGGCGAACTGGTTGGCTTGCCCTTCACCGAGATCCTCGAGCCGCCGGATCGATGTGTCTCCGCTGAGAGCGGCGGCGATAAAGCGGGCCTTGCGCTCGTTGTTCTGCCACATGGAAGCGTCGAGTGAACCTTCGGTGGCATAGGCAAAGATATCGACCACATCGTGCTGATTGCCCTGCCGGACAATACGGCCTTCGCGCTGCTCGATATGGGAGGGCAGCCACGGCACATCGAGATGATGCAGCGCTTTCAGCCTGAGCTGCGCGTTGACGCCCGTTCCCATCGTCTCGGAGCTGCCGATCAGGAACCGCACCCGGCCGGCGCGCACGTCGGCGAACAGTCGCTGCTTGGAGTCGGTTTTCTTGAAATCCTGCATGAAAGCGATTTCGCAGGCCGGCACGCCCAGGCGAACCAGTTCGTCGCGAATCCAGCGGTAAGCCGAAAAGCCGCGGTTTTTCTCGACATTGATCGTACCGAGGTCGGAAAATATCATCTGCGCCGCACCTTGTAGCTCATAAGCCTTGCCGTCCGGGCGAAGGTATGTGGCCTCGCGCGTCTCCTCCCAGATCCGGAAGGCGTTGCCGACAAGAAGGTTGAGCTTGTTGTCTTCCTCATTGTCGTTGGCCGGCATGACGAGGCGCAGGTCGATCGCCGCATGGCGGCCGTCGGTGATGACCGAGAGCAGGATGTCGTCGCCGGGCTGCGCCGGTCCATCGCGCATCTCGATCGCCTTGATGCGGGCGTCGAGGATCTGCTGATAGGCCTTGAACGCCGGCGTCGGCTTGGCGGTTAAGATCTGCCTCCGGCCGGTTGCGATGTCCGGCACCCTGACGTATTCGCGAAGGTCCTCCGGCATGACGACATCAGCGAAGGCGCGGAACATGGCGATCAGTTCCGGCACGTTGACGAAGCTCGCGAAACGGCTGACAGGCTTGTATTTGCCCGAGGGCTGGATTTCGAGCTCAGTCGTCGTGTCGCCGAAGCACGACGCCCAGGCATCGAATTCGTGCAGGCCGCGATCGGCAAGCGCTTCGTGGCCGAGCAGGCGCTGGATCGAGAACATTTCTCCGAGCGTGTTGGTGATCGGCGTGCCGGAGGCGAGCACGAGGGCGCGCCCCGGGTTCTTGTTTTCGATGTAGCGGGATTTGACATAGAGGTCCCAGGCGCGCTGCGAGCCGTTCGGATCGATGCCCTTGAGCGTCGACATGTTGGTGGCGAAGGAGAGTTTCCGAAACTCCTGCGCCTCGTCGACGATGATCTGGTCGACACCGATCTCGGAAATGGTGAGAAGATCGTCCTTGCGGGTCGCAAGGCCCTCCAGGCGTTCCTGCAGGCCCTCCTTCAACCGTTCGAGGCGCTTGCGCGAGACGCGGTCCTCGCTGTCGACCTTGGTCAGCAGCTCCTCATAGAGTTCGAGCTCGTCGTGGATCATCTGTTGTTCGAAGGCAGACGGAACAGCGATGAACCTGAACGCCGAGTGCGTGATGATGATCGCATCCCAGGTGGCGGTCGCGGCCCGGCTCAGGAACCGTGCGCGCTTGTCCTTGGTGAAGTTGGTCTCGTCCGCCACCAGGATGCGGGCATTGGGATAGAGCGCCAGAAACTCGCGCGCCGCCTGGGCCAGGCAATGGCCGGGCACCAGCAGCATCGCCTTGGCGATCAGACCGAGCCGGCGCTGCTCCATGATGGCCGCGGCAAAAGTCATCGTCTTGCCGGCGCCGACGGCGTGCGCAAGATAGGTCGAGCCGGACGAGATGATCCGCCAGATGCCGCGCTTCTGATGCCGATAGAGAACGAAGGCGCCAGAGGCGCCGGGAAGTTTGAGATGCGAACCGTCGAAGCGTCGGGGTGCGAGATTGTTGAACCGGTCGTTATAGACGCGCGCCAGCCGGTCGGTGCGATCCGGATCGGTCCAGACCCAGTCCTGGAAAGCCTGCTTGATCTTCTGTAGCTTGTCGCGCGCCGCCTCCGTATCGACGACGTTCAGGACCCGTCGCTCGCCGCCGGCGTCCTTGAAGGTGTCGAGGATCTGCGGCACGCGGCTGTTCAATGCATCGGCCAGCAGCTCACCGGCATCGCGGCGGCTGGTGCCCCATTCCGACGTGCCGGCGGCACTGTATTCAAGCTGCCGCGCCTCCACGGTCCAGCTCCCAAGCTCCGCCATATGGTGGATCCTGATATCGGCGCCCATCATCTCCTTCACGAAAGCCACGACGTCACTTGCCGGAATCCATGGCGCTCCGAGACGCGCAGTGATGTCGGAGGGGCGAAGGTCGGCGGGCTGGACGGTCTGAAGCGCGCGTACATTGCGCTCATAGGCCGGATCGAGTGCTGCGGCCGCTTCGGCAACAGTGAGCTTGGTGCGGACCGGGCCGGCAAGATAGGCATCCGCCGTCTGCCAGGAGCCGTCGGCAGGATCCCGGAAGATCGCGTCGCCGAGTTCGTCGACGACGGTATCGGCATGGCTATGCAGCAGTTCAGCGACATGCTCGATATCGACGCGACCGCGTTCGTTGAGAACCACGGCGAGTGCGTCCGCGGCACTGGTGATTTCGGGCAGTGCAGGAGGCGAGATGACCCGCTCGGAAAAGATTGGACCGGGCTTTGCCGTGTCGGTCTCGAGATCGTAGTCCTCGATCGAGGCGACGAGCCAGCAGTCGGGGTCGTCCAGGAACGGCTGCAGGTTGGGGCGACGGTGCGTTTCGCGCACCTCGCCGGATTCCTCGTCCTCGCTGATCGAGACGGTGGTGTGATTGATCGGACCGAAGTCGCGCACGAAGCTCGACCAGGCGATCCTCAGGCGCACTTGGCAGTCGCGCCATGGCCGATCCTGCTCCTGGGCCTTGAGCACATCGCGCACGGCGTCGCGGATCGGGATCAGCTTTTTGATGATGCGGACGTGCTTTTCTAGAATGCCGTCGCCGGTGCGGCCCTTGCGGACTTTGATCTCGACAGGCGCGCCGTCGACCATCTGCACGAGACCGCGCCTGCTATCGACGAAGAAGCTGCCTTCCCGGACCTGTCGACTGTCGGGGCGAAGATCGACGATCTCGCCAAGCTCGGCCTCGAGGTCGATGTCGATCTCGGTCGGCTCGCCGTCATAGCGGCCTTCGGGAAGAAGGAGGATGGCCTCCTGCAGAGCCGCCTCAAGGTCCTCGCCGGCGCGCGGCAGGCAGGTGTAGGTTTCGCCGAAGGGGCCGGGGGTCAGAGCATGATCGCCGAGGACGAAATCGGGATGCCGCGCAAACCAGCGGTTCACCCGAGTTGCGCCTTCGTCCTGCGTCGCCGGCCGCACCTCCTCGAGATCGAGCCAGGAGAGGTCACCTTCAGCCTCGCCGGTCTTGCGCTTGCGGAAGAAGAGCAGGTCGACCACGACATCCGTTCCGGCGTCGCGGCGGAAACTGCCCTCCGGCAGGCGGATCGCGGCGATCAGGTCTGCCGATTTGGCGATGAGCTCGCGCGCTGTCGCATCCGCCTTGTCCATCGTGCCGGAGCTGGTGACGAAGGCGGCGAGCGCGCCGGGTTTCAGGAGGTCGATCGATCGGACGATGAAATAGTCGTGCAGCCGCAAGCCGAGCGAGCGATAGGTTCGGTCGGATCGGACGGTCCGGTCGGAAAAGGGCGGATTGCCGATGGCGAGATCGAAGATCGGCGCCAGGTCGGTGCGGGCAAAGTCGCCGCTGATGATCCGCGCCTTCGGCTGCAGCAGGCGGACGATGCGGGCGGTGACGGGATCGAGCTCGACGCCAGTAACAAAAGCCCGCTCGCGGAACGCCGTCGGCATCAGCGCAGGAAACAGGCCCGTCCCGATGCCGGGCTCGAGCACGCGGCCGCCACGCCAGCCCAGGCGCTGCAAGCCCGCCCAGATGACCCGGATGATGAACTCCGGCGTGAAATGGGCATATTGCGTGCAGCGAGCAAGCGACGCGTAATCCGCATCCGAAACAGCGCTTTCCAGCGAGCTTCCAAGCTCGTCCCAGCCGCCGCGGAACGTGGCCTCGCCTGGGCGGCGAAACATCCCGTTGGCCAGCTCGCTCGCGCCGAAACCGGTGAAGCGGATGAGTTGGTCCTGCTCCTTCGGTGTGGCTGCTCGATCCAACTTCTCTATATTGTGCGCGATCAGGATTGCCGCGACATTGGCGCGGGCGCGATCCTTCCACGATGGGGCCAAGTCTCGATCGACATCATCGAGGTAGAAGTTGGACCGGCCGCCCTGTCGCCGGGACGCGGGGCGCTCTGTTGTCACAACCGGCAACGCCGGTGCAGAAGGAGGCGGTGTCGGTTCGGGGTCGTCGTCATTGGCCGCGACCGGCTCAAAGCCGCCAAATGTCGTGACGCCCAGGCCAAGGCCGGACGACAGCGCGCTGCTGCCGAACATGTCGAGAGTGAAGGGATCGTTGCTCATAAAGTTCTCCTCGGGAAATGGCGAGCGTCATCACCCCCGCGAGAGAGCTCGCGGGATTGAGGCACGCTCAGGGTTCAGGCATTGGTGGCCTAACGGGGCCGGTGGTCGCAGTGATCAGGACTTCGCGATCAGGGTGAGCTGCATCGAGTCCTGATGAAATGCGATGCGAAGGTGCGTCGCCTCCGGAGCCGCCGCCATCATCGTTTCCAGCTGTTTGGCATCGATGAAATCGACGCCGTCATCGCCGCCGTACGTCCGGCGTTTGACGTCGAACCAGTCGTCATTGCTGTTTGGATTGCATTCCTCGGCATAGGCGACCAAAGGCCTGGCGCGATCGGGCAGTATGCCGTTGGACATCAGATAGACGCCATGGTCTCCGACGAGCCAGAGGCCGGGCTGTTCGCCTTTGCCAGGGCGCAGCCCGTAATAGGGGTTACGGAAGCCACCATTGGCTTTGGCGTCGGTACGACCGCGGGCAATCACCTCGCGGACGGATGCGAGCGGGAAGGAAAGCATGGCGCGGCCTCCTTCATGCGGCGATCTGCGAGGACAGGCGGCGCAGTTGCACCGGCAGCTTGGCTGCGATCTCCTCGTCGGTCAGATCCTCCAGCAGTTTCGGGATGCTGCCCGTCTGGCCGCCGTAAAGCATGAACGTGCGTTTGCCGCGCGCGGCTTCGGGCCAGCGATCGCCGGCATAGCCACGATAGTCGTCCGCCGTGACGCTCCAGATATGCTCCAGCCGTTCCTCGCGCGTCATGGCGCGCACCGGCCGGCTCTCACGATCGATGATTTCGACGCGCATGCGCTCGGCGGCTTGCCTGTCCGAGATATCGCAATAGCCATGGAAATGCCGGATGACGCCGTCGATCCTGAGGGCGAAGAACACTGATGTTACCGAACCGGTCAGGAACTCGCGCATGGCGAACATCGCGCCGCGGATCCAGAGCGGCGGCAGGATTTCGAACATGTAGTCGTGCTCGGTCTCGGCGATTTCGAACCATTCGCCGGCATAGAGCGTTGAGGCGTCGCCGTCCCAACGGTTCGGACGCCGGGCGTGCCGATCGAACATCCGGAACATTTGCTGGCGTGAGGCGACGCCCTGGAGAACCTTGCGGATTGCGGAAGAGGGATTCATCTGCGGCTCCTTCGGAGTGGTCCCGGACCGAAGTGCGGCATTGTCCTCTCGACCTTGCCATCCTCTTCAGTCCTTCATGACACTTTTCGGGCCGCCGGCATCGCGACCGGCCGGGTCAAGGGCCGGCTCCGCCGGGCGAAGCCTCCCTTGACGCGGGTGGCGCGCATGCGGCACGCCGCCTTCTTTCCTTTCCCTCTTTTCTATCTCCCTGATTTTCAGGGTCTCGTTCCAGTCCTCCTCGGGCGGGCGCAGTTGCGACCAGTCGCAGCCGACCTCGTAAGCGAGCGCCCGCAACCGCTCGGCAAAGATGTCCCCCTGTGCATTGGCGTCTGTCGCGGCAACCAGGACTACCTCCGGTCGCGATGCCATCTGCCGCAGCGCCGCCTCCGTCGACGGCGACCATCCGCCGCCTGTGCTGAGATAGAGCGTTCCCTCCCTCAGCCCTTCGATGGCGGCAAGGCTCATGGCGTCGATCGCAGCTTCGGTGACAGCCAGGCGCAACGCCGTGCCCGGCCCCAGACGGAAGAGAACCTTTGCTCCTCCGGAGGCAAAGCCGCGATACTCGGGACCTCGCGCCTCCCAACCGGTGACAGCTCCCGCATTGTCGGCATGTGCTGCCCACACGCTGCCATATGGTCCCTCGCGAAGACGGTCTTGCCGGATCGCGGCGCGGAGCAAAGATGCCGGCAGGAAACGTTCACCGTGCAGATAAGCCCATGTCGATGAACCGGGCCACGGACGACGGCGTGCCTGCCAACGCTCAGGCAAAGAAAGGTCGTAGTCGTGACCAGTCTCCTGACGCTGCCATTCCGGCTCCGTGATTGCAAAACCGACGAGCTCGGCGACACGTCCGGCGCCTTCGAGAAACCCGACATGATCGAGATGCTCGACAAGTCCGAACACATCACCTTTCGCATCGCTGAGCGGATCGAACCATCCGCGTCCATCGTGGGTGACGATGATGATCTCGCTCCCCCGCCGAAACTTCACCGCCCGCCGCGTGCTCTCCTTCATATCAATGGCGAAGCTCGCCCGCTCGAGAACGGCAGCACAACTCACCCGTTCGCGTAGGGCCTCTATATCTTTTCTGTCCATGCCTCTTCTTCCTCGCATTTCCTTGCCGTCTCTTTTCGGGCACGCTTCCGCCAGCCGCGAAGAGCAAAGGCCGCAAGGGCGCGGCTGACAATTGTCGGATCATGCAAGCGTCCGGTCGGCCGCGGCAAAGCCTCCCTTGCGGCCTGCCGCTCGCAAGCGGCACTGAGGAACGGCGGCTCAATGAGCCGCCCAGGGGAAAAACTCGTGGACGATCTCCAGATCGTCGCCGGCGTCGATTTCGTCGGACGGAAGGACGCCGTATTCGCCGTCGACCGTAAACAGGGTGACCGGGACCATCAGGTCGCGGGAAAGCTGGAAGGCGTGGGACTGGGCGAGAGAAAGATCGTGCGACATTGAAGAGGCTCCTTCGGGAGCGGGCCAATCCCGCTCGATGGCTCCTCAAAAGGCCCGGCGACGGGCGCGATCACCGCGAGGCGAAGCCGAAGCGGCCGCAGCCTGCTAGCGGACCCTTACGGGTTGATCGTGGAAGATCCGGCGCTGGGCCAGGACGCCATCACAAGAGAGCGGGATTGGCATGCTTCGGCGGGTGACGCAGGTCTGCGCACGGCTGTCCCAGTTGCTTCCCGCCGCTCCCGGCGGCAAGGTCGGTTCCGTTTTCAAGCCGACGGCAGGAGCGCTTGTAGAAGTCCATCAAGTCAATCGGACTCGAAGTCCGCTTTCTGAATCGCCTCCTTTATCGATTTTGCCTTCAGTGCGACCAACGCACTTTGCAGGCAGCTCTCGATGTTTTCGATGCTTTTGCCCTCAATCGAAGCGATTTCAGCGACGGTCCTGCCTCGAGAAATCCACCGAAGGCAGGTCTTTTCAAGTGGCGAAAGTATCCATTCCTTCATGACAAAAATCGCATTCAGTTGCGTCGCGGTGAGCGGCAGGTGTGGTTCCGGACGCCAGCATTGAAGTCTCGGTAGAAGCCAAGACGGCGATGCCCCCGAGAAATGTGGCTGCCGCCGAGACTTGTGCGACGGCAGCCAAGGTGCCCCGGGAGGAGGCTGGGAGTTCGAAATCCCTTCTTCAGTAGCCGATGTAATGTTATACCGTATCGCGTAATGCTTTTTATGGAACTATGATGCAGTTGTACTTTCGGCGACGGCCCCAGTCGTCAAACCGGCTGAAGGTAACGCGAAAAGGGTCTTCCTCAAAGACTCTTCTGCCTATTTTGATAACGACCTGCCGTGCCCTCCTGCGGCGCGACGGCCTATGCGATGATGCGCAAAAGCTCCTTCGCCATGCGCGCGTCCTTATCGACATTGGCGCCGATGGAGGTGCCTATGCCGAGATAACGCTCGGCTATGTCGGCGGACCCGGCAAGCATGAATGCCGCACCCGACATGACGATCTGCCCGTTTTCGATGACGTAGCCACGGTCGGCAATCGACAGCGCCTTACGTGCGTTCTGCTCGACCAACAATATGGTGATGCCCTCGCCGCGCAGACGCTGGATCAGTTGGAAGATCTCGTTGACCAAAAGCGGCGCCACCCCGAGCGACGGCTCATCGAGGATCAGAAGCCTCGGCCGGGACATCAGACCCCGTGCGATGGCCAGCATCTGTTGTTGTCCTCCCGATAAATTCCCTGCGACGTCGTCGAGCCGGTCCTTCATCACCGGAAAGAACGTGCAGACGAAGGCCAACTGGCTTTCGATATCCCTCGCCCGTCGCGACGGAACGCTATAGGCGCCGAGCCGCAGATTTTCTAGGACGGTCATGCCGCCAAAAATCTGCCTTCCTTCGGGAACATGAGCGACACCAAGCCGCAACCGTTCCGATGCCGAGAGGCCCTTGATCGCCTTTCCATCGAAAAGCACTTCGCCCTGCATGGGTGAAAGTATGCCCGAGATGACTTTGGCGATCGTGCTTTTGCCCGCGCCATTGGACCCGACGAGGGTCACGATTTCACCGGCGTCCAGCGACAGATTGACTTTGCTTAGAACGTTGGCACCGGCATATCCTGCGGAAACGCTCTTCAACTCAAGCAGCGGCATCCTGCTCCCTCCCGAGATATGCTTCAATGACTTGAGAGTTCCTTTGGACCTCAGCGGCCGGCCCTGCTGCGATCACCTTGCCGGCATCGAGAACGACCACGTGGTCGGCTACGTTCATGACCAGCGACATATTGTGCTCGACGACAAGGATCGAGATTCCGGCGGCGCGGACCGCCCTCAGAAGAGCGGCGAGTTCTTCGGTTTCGGTGTCGTTGAGCCCTGCAGCCGGCTCGTCGAGACACAAGAGCCTGGGACTGCTCATGACGGCCCGCACGACTTCCAGAAGCTTCTGTGCGCCCATCGGCAGATCTACGGCATGTTCGTCCTTGTATCGGTCGAGACCGACGATTTTCAACATCGCCTGGGCCTGCGCCCGGATCGCCGTTTCTTCGCGCCGACTGCTAGAACTCCACAGCATCTGGCTGAGACCGCCACTTTTGACCAGACGGTGGCAACCGACCATGACATTTTCCAAAACGGTGAGCCCCGGGAAAACACGTGCCGATTGGAACGTCCTGATCAGGCCGAGATTGGCGATGGCCATGGAACTCCGCCCGACGATTTCCTTGCCGAAGAAGGCGACGCTTCCTGCGTCCGGCGGGAAGATGTTGGTGAGCAGATTGAATACCGTCGTTTTCCCGGCACCGTTCGGACCGATGAGCGCGGTGATGGAATTCTCCTTCACGGAAAAATTGACGCCATCAGTTGCTTTCAACCCGCCGAACTTTTTGGACAGGCCGGTGACCCTCAAAATATCTGCGTCGTGGCCCTGCATCGGTTTGTGGCTCATCGAGCGCCTCCTTCTGCCACTTTGTGGCCGTTCGCGACGGGTTTCTGGTTCGATATGCGGGTCATCATCGTTGCGATGACGCCGTACATGCCGCGCGGCAGATAGAGGAAACAAATGATCAACAGCGCACCGCTGAAGAAGGTCTTGTAGATCGCCAGCGGCTGGAAGATCGTCGGCAACATGGTCAAGAGCACGCTTCCGAGCACAGGGCCGACGAGCGTCCCCTCCCCGCCGATGACCAGCATCGAGACAAGTTCGAGCGACCGCGCCGTGCCGACCATTTCAGGTGCGAGGAAATTGAATGAATAGGCCAGCAGACTGCCGGAGACCGACGCGAGAGCGGCGCTGATCATGAACACCGCAAGCTTGTAGCGGACAATGTTGATCCCAAGTGCACTCGCTGCCATCTGATCCGAACGGATCGACTGCAAGGCACGGCCGAAACTTGTCCGCAATGCGCCGAAGAGAGCAAAAAGGACCAAGATGTCGCTCGCGACGACGAGGAAATACATGGACATTGGTGTATCGAAATAAAAGGAGCCGACCGAGAACGACGGTATGCCGACCATGCCCGACGGCCCCCCGGTAACGTCGATGAAGCCGATGGCGCAGGAATCGATCAGCAAGCCGAACGCCAATGTTGCGAGAGCCAAATACAATCCGCGAAGCCGCAACGTCACGACAGACAGTACCAGTGCAGACGAAAGCGAAAGCACGATGCCGGCTGCTATCCCGACGATCGGCTCCATCTCGTAATTGATGGAAAGATATCCGGCGGTATAACCACCGATCGCCATAAAGCCTGCCTGCCCGAGGCTGACCTGGCCGGTATAACCCATCAGCAGATCCAGGCCGATCAAGGCGAGGAATATGATCGCGGCGATCGTCAGGCTGGAAATATACGCGTCCGGGATCAGCATCGGCAAGATGACGGCGATAGCGATGCCCACACCGGCGGCGGTCCAGGCGGTCCGCGGAGCCAGCCGCGTAAGGTGCCCCCAGATGCGCGGTTCTTCGCGAACGTCCTGCCTGCGGATTATCTTGGAAGGGATAAGACCCGTCGGTGCGTAGATCAGAATGAAAAGCAGGAGGATCAACGCGATCGCATTGCTGAACAGCGACGATACATAAGCTGTTGCGAACTGGGTGACGAGTCCGAGGAACAGGCCGCCGACGATGGCACCGGGAAACGATGAAATGCCGCCGATGACCACGGCTATGAAGCCGGATATGGTGAACAGCTGCCCCGTATTGAACTGAAGCGTCGTCGTCGGAGCGACGACCACGCCTGCAATCGCCGCAATCAGCGTCGCGAGCGTGAAGCTCAGCAAGGTCATCCGCTTGACGTTGATGCCCATCAGCGCCGCGGCAGATGGATTTTCCGAACATGCCCGCAAGGCCTTGCCGATTTTCGTGCGCGCGATCAGGAACCAAACCGCCAGAAAAATGACCAGGGCCGAGCCGAGAATCCAGAACGTCTGTGTCGTGATCCTCAGCCCCAAGAGTTCCAGCGGCCGCTCGCCGGAAAATGCGGGAACGGAATAGGGTTGACTTCCCCAGGCGACGAGCGAAAAACCCTCGATCAAGGTCAGGATACCGACGGTCAGCATCAGAACGTTGGCGTTGGACAGCTTCTTCAGCGCCGGCACGAACGTGAACCATCCGATCGCCAGTCCGGCGATCGTTGTTGCCCCCACAGCGCAAAGAAGCGCGATGGGAAGAGGAAACCCTAGCTGTTGGCTGAACGTGTAACCAGCGAGTGCTGCCAGCACCGCAAACCCGCCCTGAGACAGGTTCACGACACCAGTCACGCGATAGATCAGCGAAAATCCGAGAGCGATCAATGCATAGATAGCGCCCAGCAAAATGCCGCCTACGAGAATTTGTAGGACCTCAGCCATGTGTAGACTCCGAGTTCGACTGGAATTACTTCAGCGGGGTTCCGCCAACGTCGCTTACGGGGATCCAGGTCCCTGCGGACGTGTCCCAACGGGTGACGATGACGTTGGACCTGTCGAGGCCGCGCTGAAGATCGCGCTTGAAGTCATAGACGCCGTTGACGCCTCCGAATTCCTGAAGATCATTCAGGTAGTTGCGTAAGGCGTCCGCATCCGCCTTTTCAGGAAGGGCCTTCAAGGCACTGACTACGAGGAGCGCGGGGTCCCAGGCGAACGTCGAGGGGCCGTCAGGCTTTACATTGGCGGCTTCGAACGCCTTATAGAACGAAGCCTTCGCCGCGGCTGCCTTGGGAGACGCATCGCCATTCTCGGACTTCAGCCATTGCGGCGCGGGGATATATAGCTCCTTCGGAAGGAAGGACGCATATTGCTCCATCTGCGCGTAGGTCATGTTGCCGTCGGTCGTTCCCACCGGAACTTCGAAACCTGCATCGCGGATCGCCTTGAAGATAGTTCCGATCGGTGCGCCAGTAGACCACGCGATGACGGCGTCGGGGTTGGCACCTTTGATCCTCTGCACCAGAGCGCTGGCGCTCACCTCAGTCGGATTGAACTGCGCCTCGGCGACGATCTTGATGTCGGCGAGATCGCCCTTGCCCACGGAAGCGGTGACATTCTTGTAGGCGTCCTGTCCGGTTGCATCGGTGGAGGTGATCAGCCCAATGTTTTTCCAGCCGCGATCGCGGAAATAGCGAAGCAGGCCTTCAGCAAGCCCCTTGGTGGAAACGCTCGAGCTGAAGACGAATTCCCCGGGCTTTGGGTTCATGGATGGCGAAAGACAGTACAGAACCGGGCCGTTGCGAACCAGCGGACCCATGGCGTTGCACAGCCCGGACAACGCCGAACCGATAATGACCGGCGGGGTGCTGCCCTTGATGCTGTTGACGAGCTGGACTGCGATCTGCGGGCTGGACTGGTCGTCATGGAAGACGAACTTGATCTGCTTGCCATGCACCGTATCGTCCGCAACTGCGTTTTCATACAGTTGCAGCGCCTGTTGCTCGGCCTTGCCCAGAAACGCGCCACCACCGGTGAGCGGCAGAACGACATTGATGTCGAGGGTTTCCGCATGGGCGACGTGCGCGCTCAGCGATGCAGAAAAAGCCAATGCTGCGAAGATAGTCTGAACCCGACCCAAAACCAAACCTCCCTTAACTCAACGGCGTCCGCCTGAGGCATTTCGCTCCTCTGCGAACGCCACCAATAAATTCTTAGGTATCTTAGTATTTGTCAAGGGAGCAAAATCCTGGCAGCGATTTCGCTTGGTAGAGAGTGGTTCGACACAGGAATTCAAGCTTTTCGGCTCCGAACCGGCGCTCCGGGCGTCGCAAAGCGTGGAGCAGGAATTCCTTCGTGCACTAAGCACTTCCCTCTGACCTTCCGCACCCTGTCATTGCCATCGATTCCCAGCCATGTGATATTGAGAGGAAATGGAGTTCCTTAAACATGAAAGTTGATGCGGCTCGAAGCACCTATCTCGATATCCAAGCACGAGAACATGTCTCCCTGCCGTTCGCCGAAAGCTTAGGCTATCAGGTGCGTCTGACGCACAGGCTCATCCAGAAGTATCTGCAGCAGAGAATTGAACCTCACGGCGTTACGCTGGGCATGTGGTATTTCCTTCGAGCCCTTTGGAACGAGGACGGGCTGACGCAGAAGGAACTGTCTTTGATCGTCGGGACGATGGAGCCAACCACCCTGTCCGCAATCAAGGCGATGGAGCTGAACGGACTGGTCAAACGCAGCCGCAACAGTGACGACAAGCGCAAGATCAATATCTTCCTCACCGAGCGCGGTCAGCAATTAAAGGATGAGTTGATGCCCATCGCCAAAGACGTTGTAGATGCGGCCGCATCCGGCTTCACGGAGAGGGAAATTCAGATGCTGATGCAATTTCTCGGTGCCATTCAGGCAAACATGGCGACGAAAATCCAGCCGGACACGGAGGCTTAGGACGCGTTAGTTCCCCCGAATCAGGCCCGAGGTCATGGCGTGATTGTATCCGGGGCGGACGCCGGCGTCTGTGATGACGCTCTTGCCTTCCCGAGCACGGACCACCGCGGCTTTCACGGCCTATGGGAGTTCTTCCCAGCGGCTGACCGGGCCAATGTCTTCCAGATCCTGCGCCTGGCGATGGCGGCGATATTTGATGTTCGGATCGCCGATCAACTGGCCTACCCATGTGTCATCTACGGCCCCGGTTGCGCATCAGCGCTCGCTCAATGTTACGATGAATGAGCGCGGACGGCACCGGCTTTTGCTTATTCCGCTGCGATTGCCTGATCCGGATCCACCAGCGAGCGCCAGTCTACCGATTTGGGGTAAACGCCTTCGCGAGATGCGATACGCGCCTGTGGCAGTCGCGGAGCCTCGGTACCGATTGCGCTTCCTCCGGCCGCGACCTTGCGGGCCGCATCGACCATTAGGCGCCGGAACTCAACGATGGCGAGGTCGGATGCGCCTAGGACGTCATTCGTCCGGTTGACTATCGGACCCATCCCGACCCACATCGCTATGTCCTGGTTCGGAATACCTTTGATACCGGTGAAATTGCCGAGCTTCATTGCCTGGCGGTCCTGGAGGAAGTTGTTCTCCTTCGTCCGGAAGCTCTCCCATTTCTCGTTGAGGTGAATGCCCTTCTGGGCATGGTTGAACTTACGCCAGTCCTCGGTGCTCGGGCAATCTTTGCCCCCCCAGGCGATGAAGTGGAAGGCCGTCGTGACGTCGTCGATCGGGACGATGACGCTGGCGACGTTGTAGGAGCTGTTGGGCGGAATGAGGGAGTAGTAGGGAGCCACGAATTGAGTGATACGCAGATAGTTATGAGTATCAGCGCCCTTGATGGGCCTGCGAATGGCGGCGTAGTGGAAGCCGTAGCTGGTCGTCTGGGTCTGCATCCGTGGCGACTTGTCGGTAGACGGGCGATACCAGGATTTGTCGTCGGCGGCCGCACCCTCAACGCGCGCCGGCACCATGTCCGACGAATGAAGGCTGGACGAGTGCGCACTGTCTATCTGGCCCTCGTGGATCTGCGCCCAATTGCACGGGATGCGAATCTTCAGGATAGAGACCTGCGTATCCTCTGTCGGAGCGAATGCGGGGGGATCAAATGTCGAAACGTGATCCTTGTCTCCGAACCATGCCCAGACGAAGCCGCCCCATTCTGTGACGGGATAGGAACGGTGTTTGATCTTGTTCATGAGCGGGCTGCCTTCCGGTTCGGAAGACATCGCCAAGATGTTGCCCTCAACGTCCATCTTCCAGCCGTGATAGAGGCAGCGCAGACCGCATTCCTCGTTGCGGCCGTAAAGCAGCGAGGCTCGCCGGTGAGGACATAGTTCGTCCAGCAGGCCGAGTTTGCCGTCCGTATCGCGGAAGGCGACATAACGTTCGCCGAGGACTTCCACCAGCAAAGGCGTCCCGTCACGTTCAGCGACCTCCTCGACCAGGCAAACTGGCGTCCAGTGCTGGCGCATCAGTTTGCCCATCGGCTTGTCCGCCGATACCTGCGTCAGGACGTCGTTTTCTTCGGGGGTTAGCACAGATCAATCCTCCAAGTTAGCTTCCTAAGTAATTTATCATCCTGAACACCATCTCGTCCAGCGCTTGACAGATATTAATTAGATACCTAAGTAAATTGGGAGAGCCGCTTGGGAATTGGCGTGGCAAGGACGTACGAATGACTGAGGATACAAACGCGCGCATTATGAAAATAACCGGCCGCCGCGATCTCACACCCTACATCACCGAGTTCACGCTCGTTGCGACGGACGGAGCGCCGCTGGAGCCTTACGGACCGGGGGCGCATGTCACAATCGAGACTCCGTCGGGGGCGATGCGCCGCTATTCGCTCGTGGGCGATGGCCTGGACTCGCAAACCTATGTGATTGCCATAAAACGCGAACGGGAATCGCGCGGCGGATCGTCCTCGATGCATGAACAGGCGGAGGTTGGCAGGACCATCAAGGTCCAGCCGCCGGAGAATAATTTCAGCTTGAAGTCCGCCCCGAAATACCTGCTGATTGCAGGCGGTATCGGCATTACGCCCATTTACTCCATGGCATGCCGATTGGCGGCTGACGGCAAGGATTTCGACATCATCTACTGTTCGCGCAGCGTAGAGGAGGCTGCGTACCTGTCGGAAATGAAAGTGGCATTCGGCCGGCGGCTGAAAGTTCACCACGATGATGGCGATCCTGCCAAAGCCTACGACTTTTGGGACCATTTCGCTGAGATTAAGAACATGCACGTCTACTGTTGCGGTCCAAAGCCGCTCATGGACGAGATCCTTTCGATTTCCGGCCACTGGCCGGAAGGCCGCGTGAATTTCGAGGATTTCAAGCCAGTTGAGGTCGTACGCGTTGACGACGTTGCCTTCGATGTGGAGCTTGCCAAGTCGGGCCGCACAGTCACGGTTTCGGCCGACAAGTCGATCCTCGAAGCGGTCCGCGAAAGCGGCGTCAAGACGACGAGTTCCTGCGAAAGCGGCACCTGTGGCTCCTGCAAGTGCCGGCTTCTAGGTGGGGATCCGGATCACCGGGACATGGTCTTGATCGACGATGAAAGAGACGACTTCGTCATGATATGTGTCTCGCGCGCAAAGACCGGAGGTCTGGTCCTTGACCTTTGATGAAGCCTCCGGATCTCCAGTGCGCGTTGGCGTCGCGGGACTTGGGCGGGCGTTCGTCCTCAGCCGCACAGCCTTCGTGGAGGACCCAAGGGTCAGACTTGTCGCCGCAGCCGAGCCACGAGAGGTGTCGCGAAAGACCTTCGTTCAGGAATTCGGCGGCAAGACCTATGAGACGATCGATGACCTCTGTGGCGATGCCGACGTTGAACTGGTCTACGTCTCGACGCCACATGAATTCCACTTCGAACATGTCTGCAAGGCCGCGGCGGCCGGCAAGCACGTGCTTGTCGAGAAGCCGCTCGCCATTTCGCTGGACGATGGTATTCGGATGACGGAGGCTTGTAGCGCCGCCGGGGTGCATCTCATCATAGGCCCCAGCCACAGCTTCGATATGCCGGTTCAGATGGCCCGTGCCATCATAAGGGAGGGCGAGTTCGGTCGCCTCCGGCTCATCAACGCGTTCAATTATACGGATTTCCTGTATCGGCCCCGTCGTCCGGAAGAACTCGACACCGCGCGGGGTGGCGGCGTTGTCTTCTCCCAGGGCGTCCACCAGATCGACATCGTCCGCCTGCTCGCCGGCGGCCTGGTTCGGCAAGTATCAGCTTACACGGGCAGTTGGGATCCGGAACGCCCGACGGAAGGGGCTTATATCGCTCAACTCGATTTCGACGGGTGCATCGCCTCGATCACCTACTCCGGCTATGGTTTTTTCGACAGCGACGAATGGATGGACGGCTTCGGCGAATTGGGAGCCCGCAAGAACATGCAGGCCTATGGCAGCGCTCGGCGTGCACTCAAGGCACGCGGCGCCGCAAGCGAGATGGAATTGAAGGCAGCCCGCACCTATGGCCTTCCCGACAAGCCGTCCACCCCAGAATCCTATGAGCATTTCGGCCCGATCATCGTGTCGCTGGAGAAAGCCGATCTCCGGCTCACCCCTGCGGGGTTGTATGTCTATGCGGAGGATCGGCGCGAATTTCGGCCAGCGCCGCCTTTCCGGTTTTCCCGGTCCGAGATGACGGCGGCGATCCATTCCGCCGTCCGATTGCACCGCCCGCCGGTGCAAAGCGGCCGCTGGGGGCTGGCAAGCCTCGAGGTGTGCCATGCAATGTTGAAATCGGCTGCGGACAAAGCGCCCGTAAGACTGGAACATCAAGTGGGAGCGAACGACCATGTCGGATCTTAAATTGTCCCTGGCCATGGGAAATTACGATCGCACGCGTGCAATCTATGACGGGATCGTGAAGATCGACGGCGTTGATCCGACCTGCATGCTGCTGTCGCCCGAGGAAATGTTCTTCCGGGCCTTTCGCCATGCCGCTTTCGACATCAGCGAACTCTCCCTCTCGTCCTATTCCATCTCCGTTGCGCGAGGCGAGCCGCATTACATTGCGCTGCCGGTCTTCCTCTCCCGGGCCTTTCGTCACACGTCGATGTATGTCCGTAAGGACCGCGGCATCGATAGCCCGGCGGCATTGCGCGGCCGCAAGATCGGCATTGCCGAATACCAGCTGTCGGCCAATGTCTGGTTCCGCGGCATCCTCCAGGACGAATACGGCGTGCATCCGTCGCAAATCACCTGGGTTCGCGGAGGCATGGATACGCCGGGCCGACCGGAGAAGATCAGGGTCGATCTGCCGTCCGACATCAAGATCGTCGATGCGCCGGATGGCGACACGCTGAATGCGATGCTGGAGAGAGGCGATATTGACGGCTTCGTCGGTCCCCGCTCGCCGCGCTGCTTCGATCAGGGCAATCTCGCGATCGGACGACTTTTCACGGATTCGATCGCGGAAGCGGAAACCTATTTTCGTAAGACCCGCATATTCCCGATCATGCACGTCTTGGGGCTGCGTCGGTCGCTCGCCGATGCGCATCCCTGGCTTCCCGGAGCGTTGCTGAAAGCTTTCAACCGAGCGAAGTCGATTGCTGAGGAAGCATTGATGGACACGTCCGCGACCAAGGTGACCATGCCATTCGTAGAAGACAGTCTGAGCCGCGCCCGTGCATTGATGGGACCGAATATGTGGAGCTATGGCCTTCAGCCGAACCGCCATGTGCTGGACGCGTTTCTGCGCTATCACTACGACCAGGGCCTGTCGCCGCGCCTGGTCTCGGCCGACGAACTTTTCCATCAGGCGACGACCGAAGCCTACAGCCTTTAGGTAGGGCGAGATCGTCAAGGAGACGAGGAGAAAGAGATGCAGTTCAGCCCTGGCGACGTGGTGGAGATTTCGACCCCGGAGGGTTTGGCCTATGTACAGGTCACCCACACGCATGCCGCCTATCCGGAAGTCGTGCGTATCCTGCCCGGCTTCCATCAGGAGCGTCCCGCACTTGCCGCCGTCCCGTCCGCAAAGACCCGTAGCGTGGTGATGATACCGCTCGGCGGTGCGCTGGAACATGGAAAGATCGACGGCGCGAAGATCGGGACGGCCGAAATTCCAAAACCGGACAAGAAGTTCCCGACCTTCAAGATGCCGATCCGCGGCAAGAATGGTGAAATCGTCTATTGGTGGCTTTGGGAAGGAGACGGCCTGGCCTATACACTGGCAGACGATCCGCGCCTTCAACATGCCTCGCCGCGGGAAGTGCCGACGCTGCAGGACTTTTTGTCCATGCTGGGCTGACCGCGTCTGCGCCAACGCCGCAGAGCTCAATGTCCCACTTCTGATTCACCCGCAGATCCCGCAGACAAGCATTCGCGACACCTATTATGCGGGCTTCGGCGCGCCCATCGATCTCGCCTTGTCGACGTTTGCCCTCGGATGGCATTTCGAGGCAGGCATCCAGTTCGTGCGTCTGATCCTGGGGGGCGTCTTTGACCGTCACCCGAACCTCCAGGTCATCCTCGGGCACTGGGGTGAGCTGGTGCTGTTTTATCTCGAGCAGCTCGTCATATTGGATCGGGTGTCCAAACTCCAGCGGCCATTCCTCGACTATGTCCGCAACAATCTCTATCTGACGGCCAGCGGCATGTTCAGCCCCGCCTATTTGCGGCAGGCGATCATACCGTCGGCGTGGACCGCATCCTGTTCTCGACAGACTACCCATACCGATATCGCCCCGGAGGCGATGCGCGGCGATTTGTCGAAGATCTGGAGCTCGATGCAGCCGACAGGGCGAAGTTCGCGCATGCGAACTGGGAGCGCCTCACCGCAGGCCGCTTGCGCGCCTGATCTCGGCAGGAAGCTCTCGTTTCGTGAGGCAGACTCATAAGGCCTTGCAATTTGCAGCCGCTAATCCTTTCCGATGCGTGACCCATTTACTCACGTGAGCGATCCACTGCTTCGCCCCTGAGCACCGGTCCCAGCATCGACTATTCCGGCTGACGGACTGCTGATGGCGCGAAGCCGCGAGTCAAGAACCCGTTCGAGCTGTTGTTGGTGGAGCGGACGCTCAGCGACGTGATAGCGCAAGCGAGGACTGATCCATGAAGTTCGACACACCTGCAGAACCGAACCCGATTGACCGGATGACCGTCGTCGGCCAGCCTCACAACCGCTTCGAGGCAGAGCTCAAGACGACTGGGACGGCGACTTACGCCTACGAATATCACAACTTGGCACCGAATGCTGCCTACGGCTATATCCTTGGCGCGGCAATTGCCAAGGGCCGGATCTTATCGATCGACACCCGGCGCGCCGAGGCCGCGCCCGGCGTGCTGGCGGTCATTACTCACCGCAATGCCGGTCCGCTTGGTGTCGGAAAATTTTATGTTCAGCGCATGTTGGCTGCCCCTGATGTCGATCACTACCATCAGCCTGTTGCAGTCGTGGTCGCCGAAACCTTCGAACAGGCACGCGCGGCTTCCTCGCTGATCCGCGTCGACGATGCCCGCAGCCCGGGCCGCTTCGATCTCGTCGAGCAACTGGACAGCGCGCCGGTTGCACCGCAGATGGAGTTTGGGGGGCCGACCGAGACGCAGGTCGGAGACTTCGACCAGGCTTTCGCAGCCGCGGAGGTGAAGGTTGACGAGACCTATACTGTTCCCGACCAGGCGCATGCGATGATGGAGCCGCATGCGACGATCGCGACCTGGGATGGCGATCGAGTGACGTGTTGGACCACAATTCAGCAGATGAATTTGGGAACCCGCGATCTCGGACTCATTCTCGGCATTCCGCGCGAAAACATTCGGCTGATCTCACCCTTCATCGGCGGCGGCTTCGGCGGCAAGGGCACGGTGCAGTCAGATCTGGTGCTGGCGGCCGTTGCCGCGCGAATGGTGCGGCGACCGGTGAAGATCGCGCTTCAACGTCCGATAATGTTCAACAATACGATCCATCGGCCGAAGACGATCCAACGGATCCGGCTCGGCGCCTCGCGCGACGGCAAGCTGACGGCGGTCGGGCATGAGAGCTGGTCGGGCAATCTCGCCGGCGGCCGCACCGAGCCGACCACCCTTTCGACACGGTCGCTCTACGCCGGGGCGAACCGGATGACAGCTGCCCGGCTTGCGACGCTCGACCTGGCCGAGGGCAATGCCATGCGTGCGCCGGGAGAGGCGCCCGGTTTGATGGCGCTCGAGATTGCCATGGACGAGATGGCCGAAAAGCTCGGCATGGATCCGGTCGAGTTCCGCATCCTGAACGATACCCAGGTCGATCCGGAAAATGCCGATCGGCCTTTTTCCTCGCGTCCCTTCGTCGAATGCCTGCGCACGGGCGCCGAACGCTTCGGATGGAGCATGCGTAAATCTCAGACAGGTCAAGTCCGCGACGGTGACTGGTTGATCGGCATGGGCATGGCGGGTGCGGTCCGCGGAGCACCGATTTCAAAGGCCGCAGCGCGGGTGCGTCTCGATCGCCAGGGCATGCTGACGGTCGAGACCGATATGACGGACCTCGGCACCGGCAGCTACACGATCGTGCAGCAAACGGCGGCCGAGATGATGGGGCTGCCGGTTGAGCGCGTGGTGGCAAAGCTCGGGGATTCGAGCTTTCCGGAGACGCCGGGATCTGGAGGACAGCAGGGTGCGCCTTCGGTTACCGCAGGCGTCTACGCTGCCTGCACGAAGCTGCGGGCGGTGGTCGCCCAGCGTCTGGGCTTCAACGCCACAGAGGCTGAGTTCATTGGCGGTGAGGTTCGGTCCGGAAATCGAAAGGCGCTGCTCGCCAGCGCTGCCGCCGATGGCGATCTCGTCGCCGAAGACGTCATGGAATTCGGCGATCTGGCGAAGCGCTTCGCGATCCAGACCTTCGGGGCGCATTTTTCCGAGGTCGGCGTCGACGTCTATACCGGCGAAATTCGCGTTCGCCGCATGCTCGCCGTATGCACCGCCGGCCGCATCCTCAACCCCAAGACGGCGCGCAGCCAGGTGATCGGCGGGATGACAATGGGCATCGGGGCGGCCCTGATGGAAGAGATGGTGGTCGATAAGAGATCCGGCTTCTTCGTCAATCATGATCTCGCCGGCTATGAGGTTCCGGTCCACGCCGACATCCCTCATCTCGAGGCCGTGCTCCTCGACGAAATAGATCCAGCGATATCGCTGGTGAAAGCGAAAGGCGTCGGGGAACTGGGACTGACCGGTGTTGCGCCGGCCGTCGCAAATGCGGTCTACAACGCAACCGGCGTGCGGGTGCGGCAATATCCGATCACACTGGAGAAGTTTATCGACCGGATGCCTCATCGCGAATGATCATCGAAACCATCCTTCCACAAACAAGACTCATATTCGTCCGTGCTGCCATCGCAAAGATGTACCGTATCGGTCCTGCATAGCTTACGAGGCTCGTCGGTCCGGGCGGAAAGGGCTATATCGTCGATCGTCATGCCTGGAACCGCTCCGCCAGCCAGTCCGCAACCAGTGGCCGATACATCCAAGGAATGTTGTTGCAGACATGGTTTCCGGCCGCGATAATCTGCAGTTCTTTGTCAGCCCTGCAGATGTCCGCACATTTTTCCGCCTCTGATGGAGGAAAGATCGTATCGCGACCGCCGTGCACGATCAGCGCCGGGACTGCCGGACCATCAGCGCCGCGCAGAGTAAAGCGGCGAGCTTGCTCAACGACATCGGTTCCGCCGAGCGCGAAGGTCATGTTGTCCTGATAGACATTCGGTAGTGTCGGCCAGAGCGCGCCGAGATCATAAAAGCCGTTGATGGAGACAACGGCGGCAAGCCCATCCAGCGCCGCCGCGGCGCGGAGCGCCAAGAAGCCGCCGAAGGCCATGCCTACCAGGCCGACAGCATCCGACAAGCCGGGCTTTCCCTTGACTGTCACTATCGCCGCGGCAAGTGCCGGAGCAATGTCGGGCCGTAGAGGGCCGTGCGAACGTCCCTCCCCCTGTCCCGGCCCGTCGAACGACAACGTTGCGATGCCGCGGCTTAGGAAATGCCGTTCGAACGCCGGAAACTCCTCCTTGGTGGAATCCGAGCCCGGGACGATGATCGCAAGGGGGTGAGGGTCCAATCCATGCGGCCGGCGGAGATAGGCCCGCAGGGAGCCGTCCTCGAACGGCACCTCGACCAATTCGCCGGGGTGTTCGAACAGCGGCGCCGCCTTTCTGAAGACTGCGACCTTGCGCGCAGCCGCAGCGTACTTTGATTCGAGATCGTCAAAGGCCATGAACTGCCCGAAATGATAAAACAGGCTGGCACGAGCGAAGGATTCGCCGGCGGTAACTGTGCGCCCGCGAGCGAGAGCTTCTTCGCCCATCTCGGCGTGCCGGCCGCCCTCATCGCTCCAGGCTTTGAGCCAATTTTCCCAACTGCCTGCTTTTTCTATCACCGCTTTAGCCGTAGCGGAGGGAATACCGGCGACCTCAATCCGAGGCAACCAGTGTTTTACCACGCTCAGTAATCTGCTCTCAGTCTCGGTCATCCTATTGTCCTTCCAGGGTCGATGGGCACAGGTCGATCGCCTTAAGTTCCAGCGGACGGGATTTTGATTTCTAACGCTTCAGATCGGCATCGCCAGAAGAATCGATGCCGGCGCATTGGTGCGGTTGACCAAGGCGCGCGCCTCGCCCGGCGCCAGCCGGCAACTGTCGAGCACGCCGAGCGTCACGGCGACATCGATAGTTTCGATGGTCACCTCCCCGGCGACGACGATGTAGATTTTCTCGACGGCTGCACCTTTGAGCGAGGTGCGACCGCCCGGCAGAAGATGCGACAAGCCGATCCAGATCGTATCGGTCGTTGTCGCCTCCTTGCCTTGCAGGCGCAGGCAGAGCATGTCGAAGTGTTCTGGCGCCTCGTAGGGACTGGCTTCACTGTAACGGGTGACCTGCATGACGCTCCCTTACGGCTTGAGCAAAACCCGTTCGGGTGTGCCCCGCAACACCGAAGCGTAGGCCTTCGCCGCGTCATCAAGACCGTAGCAGCAGGCAGGATTGATCGGGAACGGCCTGAGCAACCCCTCCTCGAACTTCAGCTTGAGCCTGTCGAATATCCGCGCGCCGTCAACGGAGGACAAGGCGAGCGTATCGATGCCGATATATCTGTGCCGACCGCGGAAGAAATTGAAAATGTCGAAAGGCACGGCGCGGTCGAATGTCGAGATGAAGACCTGGCGCGCCTGCTTGGCCATCGCCTTGTTGGCGATCTCGAAATAGGGGCTGCCGACAGTATTGAAAACGATGTCGGCACCGTGGCCATCGGTCATGTCGCGGACGATTGCCGCAACATCGTCAACAGCGCTGTTCAGCATGGTGACCGGTCCGTTGGTGGGGCCCATCAATGGCTGGTCTTTGTATTCGACGGCAAAGACCTTTGCCCCGGCCATCGTCGCGAGCTGGATCGCCGCCTGTCCGACCTTGCCGTTGCCGCCGCAAACCAGCACGACATCGGTCGGCTGGGCGCCGCCTGCCTCGCGCAGGCCCTCATAGGCGGTGATGAACGGTACGCCGACCGACCCGGCCTCCTCCATTGAGAAGTTCTTCGGCTTTGCACGCACGGCTTTCTGGTCGAGAACCATCCATTTGCCGTGGCTACCATCCTGGCTGATACCGAGTTCGCCACCCCCACCCCAGATTTCCAGGCCGATCATGTGCGACGGCCCCTCGCGTACGATACCGCCGAAATCACGTCCCGGTATGCGGGGCCAGATGGCATGCGGCATATGGCCGAGCGACGCCTTGACGTCGCTGGGGTTGACGCCGGCCGCCACAATCTCGATCAAAACCTGGCCGGGTCCGGGACGCGGGACCGGCACCTCGACGATCTCGATCAGAAGGTTGTCGAGATCCGGCGATCTCTCGGAAACCCTGAGAGCACTGCCGGTCCTGGTGTCTGCTTGAATGTTCATCTTCTTCAATCTCCTTTGCTCCCGCCGCGCCGCTTAAGCCGCAAGCCCCAGCATTTCCCTGGCTTCCGATGGGCCGGCGATCTGCCCGCCGAGTTTTTCGATGAGGTCGCGGACGCGTTCCACCAGTTCGCCATTGCCTTTCGCCAGCACGCCCTTGGCGAGATACGAATTGTCCTCGAGGCCGACGCGGACATGCCCGCCGAGCAGATAGGCCTGAACAGCCATCGGAAACGACATCCGGCCAACGCCGAAGCCCGTCCAGACAGCATCGTGTGGCAACATTCGTGCGGCAGTCGCCATGACATCGGTCGTGGCGGGAAAACCGTATTTGACGCCAGTGACGATGGTGAACATCGCCGGTGACCTCAGCACGCCCGCCTTCATCATATCCTGCGCCAGGACGATGTGGCCGGTATCGAAGACCTCGAGCTCCGGCTTGGACCCGGCTTCATTGATCAGGTCGGCCATGATCTTCACGTTGCCGGGTGTGTTGATGACCACCTCGTTGCCGAAGGTCATGGTGTTGAGGTCGAGGGTGGCGATGTCCGGCTTCAGCGCGACGATGTGCTCGACGCGTTTTTCGGGCCGCATCAGCGTCGTTCGCGGGCCGGCCACCGCCGGATTTTCATCGCTTGGATGGTAGCGTCCTCCGGGACCGGTGGTGACGTTGAGGATCAGGGCAGTGTTCCTGGCCCGGATCCTGTCGACCACTTCGCGGTAAAGCTTCAACTCCATCGATGGCCTCGTCGTTTCGGGGTCACGCACATGGATATGGGCTATAGCGGCCCCGGCATCCGCCGCCTCAAGGCAGGCATTGGCAATCTCCTGCGGCGTCACCGGCAGGCCGGGGTGGTTTTCCCGCGTCGTCAGGTTGCCGGTGACGGCGCAGGTGATGATGACTTTCGGCTGCATTACAGGTGCCTCCCGCCATCAACGATGATCCGGCTGCCAGTCGAGAATTTCAGGCCAGTTGCGCATGCGACAATTGCCTCAGCGACATCTGTCGCGCTTGTGATCCGTTTGAGCGGCGTGGTTGCAGCGACCTTGTCCGCAAACTCGGCGCCACGCCCAGGCACGAACTGCGTGTCGACCGCGCCGGGCGACACAGCCATCACGCGGATCTCAGGCGCTAGTGCTCGGCCCAACGAGTTGGTCATGATGTCGATCCCGGCCTTGGCACCGCAATAGGCGACGTTGGAGCCTATGCCCGTAAACGCGGCGATCGAAGAGACGTTGACGATCAACCCGTCACCACTCGCCTTGAGGGCCGGCGCGAACGCGCGAATCGTGGCAAAAACTCCGCGCCAATTATTGATAAAGATCCGGTCAATCATTTCGTCGCTAAGAGTATCGAGATCGGAATGGGCCACCTGTTCGGTGACGCCTGCCGTGTTGACCAAGATGTCCGTCCTGCCAAGCCTTGCCATCACCGCGTCCCTGAAGCTTTCAATGGTTGCGGTGCTTTCAATCGAAACCGGCGCGGTTATATGACCCTCGCCGGCAAGCTCGTTTGCGACTTTCTCAGCCCGTTGCTTGCCCAAACGATAACCGACGACCACCGTGGCGCCTGCATCGGCTAGCGTCCGGCAGGTTTCACGACCGATGCCGCCCGAGCCGCCGACCACGACGGCGACCTTGCCCTCGAGCGGACGAATTGAATGCTGTATGGTCATCGTTCAGTTCGTCCTTTCCGAGTGGGAGCGGGCCCTTAGCTCGCGGACGAAATCCTCCGTGATCAGCATGCCCTGTCGCGATGTCGGGGCGGTCACGTGAATGCGCGCCGCAAATTTTACAACCGGCAAGGAATCGGTCTCTGCTGGCGCTTTGGCTGGGATTGCAACGGGGGCGTGCGACATACTTACTCTCTTTGAAAAAAGTAAAGGCGATCATTTGATCGGTGGCTTTGGGAGCTCGGATACGCCGCGCTCCATCACAAACGTGTAGTCGAACACGAACCAGGGTCCCGTGACATCCGCGGCCGGAGGCACGCCCTCACCTTTGCGGTAATTGCCAATGAGGTGTTCGGTGACGCCAAACACCGCGTCGCTGCTCAAATACTGGTCACCACTTACAAAGACTTGCGTGATCAGGGTCTTGTAGCCCGACTTTAAGCAGAGAAAATGCAGATGGGCAGGGCGATAAGGATGACGATCCTGGGCCCGGAGCAAATCCCCCACAGGTCCGTCTGTGGGCACAGGATATCCGGACGGCTTCACTGACCGGAACCAGAAACACCCATCGGCATCGGTGGTAAACTTGCCGCGCAAGTTCATGTCTGCCTGGTTCGCGTCCTGATTTTCATAAAGACCAATTGGGGAGGCCTGCCAAACGTCGACTTCTACTTCGGCGAGCGGTTGGCCCTGAGTGTCGGTGACAAGGCACTTCGCGAAGAGCGCTGGTCCTGGCGTGTCGGACCTTACGATCGACCCGCCGTTCGGAGTCAAGGGCGAGTTCATGCGCCAGAACGGTCCAAGCAAAGCGGCGGCCGTCTCCGTCGCACCATTCTTTCCGTTGTTCAACAGGCAAACGAGAGTTGAAAACCCGATGGCATCGGAAAAAAGCACCGCTTCATTGTGGGAGGCGTGGCTGGCTTGTCCGATGCGATTCAACGCATCGATGCCGAGATGAAATTCTTCCTCCGTGAGACGAACATCGCGGGCGAATGCATGCATGTGACGGACGAAAGACGTCATCACCTCGCGCAGCCGCGCGTTGGGGGTGCGAGCCATAGCGTCGAGCACAACATTCGTTACCGAGCTTTCGTCCGTGATGACGTTCAAGTTCTTTCGAGGCGGAATAGCCGACGGCCTCATACTCATTGCGCTACCTCTCTTAGCCATATTGCTCCGATCCGAAATCCGGTTGCCGCTGTTACGTGCCGTCGAGCGGCCGTGGAATTGCGCCAACGGCGCAAATCCTACCGACCATCCGACATGGCTCGTGAACTTCAGAAATATCCTGCCTTGTCCTCCAACTGCTCGACACACAGTGTCCAACGAAGTTATGCAATCGATTGCGTTATACATGCATCCGCGGTGGCAAGCAAGCAAGATTGTTGCTTGCTGCCCCGAGGGCTCAGACTTGGTTTTTGTCTCGAGAAAGCAACTGCTGAGAGAGCTGCGCATATTGCCGAGGTGACGTCGAAGCCGCTGCGGACAGTCGATCTGCGATTTCATCGGCAAGGCAAAAGGCTCAGTGACGGCGTGTCTCTCCGACCACCCCAAGTGTTCAACCGAAGATGGAGTGAGCAGATTGCACTGACCACAGCCATCGCATAATGTGGCTGCATGAATGAAGCAGTCACGATCAAGGACGTTGCGAACGAACTCGGTGTTCATCCATCCACCGTGTCGCGAGCGCTCGACCCCGCAAAACGAGGCCTTGTCGGCAAGGACGTGGTTCAACGGGTCATCGAAACGGCGCAGCGGCTGGGATACACACCTGATGCCGCCGCCGCCACGCTACGCCGCGGCCGGTCGAAATTGATCGGAGTGATCGTACCGGACATCGCCAATCCAGTATTTTCGCCCATCATCGGAGGGTTGGAGAACGCATTGGCCGAGGTCGGATATGCGCTGATTGTGGCAGATCAACCGGCCGATGCGAAAAGCCGCCTGGATATCATTGAGACGCTCGTTGCCCGTCGCGTCGATGGGTTGGTGCTCGCCACCGCTGCGCTGATAGACGACGCGGTCGAACGCTGTATTCGTCGGGGCGTGCCGGTCGTGCTTGTGAACCGGGCTGAGGAAAGCGACCGTGCTCCATCGGTTGTCTCGGACGATGTCGAGGGCATGAAGCTGGCCGTCGAGCATCTGATTAGCCTTGGACATCAACGGATCATCCATCTCGCAGGTCCGAAGGCGCTGTCCACTGGGTCGCTAAGACGGAAGGGCTTCAAGTCAGCAATGAAAGCTGCCGGGCTTTCCCTCAGTCGTCACGCGATCGTGGAATCCACTGCCTTCACGCGCGCAGCTGGAGCTTTGGCTGCGGCGGAGCTCTTAAAGCGAAATCCGGATGCGACTGCTATTGTCGCGGCCAACGACTTGCTGGCTTTGGGAGCCTACGAGGCCCTGACAAGCGTGGGGCGCCGCTGTCCAGAGGATGTTTCGGTCGTCGGTCACAACGACATGCCGCTTGTGGATATGGTAAGTCCTGCGCTTACGAGTATCAGAATTAGCCATCGCGAGATGGGCGACGCGGCCGGGCGACTCCTCGTTGCGCTTATCAATGGGCAAGAGACGTCCGGCAGTAGAATCGTAATGCGCCCGACACTCATCATCCGTCAGTCGACTGCCAAGGCGTCAACGTGATGTGCTTGCGGCCGAACACGTTCGCGAAGCTCGGCCGCTTCTACGAGGATCAGTCAGCGTGACAAAATGCAGCTGACCATACGAGGCCAGGACTTGTCATATCCTGGCCTCGGAGACTTCCTGTAGCACCCGACTGTCAAGCAACATGCCGGTCTTATTTTCCAAAAGGAGTCTCGTCTGGCTGCCGGTGGGAAAGGTAACGTGGGTCTTCAAGCGACTGAACCCTGTCTCCGCGAAAAAGTGCTCAACGAGGTTCTCGCCACGGCGCGACGTGTCGCATCAATCAGTCGTTACGTGTCAAGAACCAACTGACGAGACTGTTGAAATCTCGCCATCGATCGATCCATAGAAAGTGATTTGCTTTGTCAAAAACGTAGAACTCCGCACCTTTCATCCGCTTGTACAAGGAAACGCCGTTGTCCAGACCTTTGACGGAGTTGTTACCCCATATGATGAGCGGTTGCTTGGTGAGCCGATCCATATGTTCGCTAATATGCATACCATCGACTTCATATTGTTCGACGTTCCGTCTTCCCCCATCAGACCAGAACTTCATCCATGGCTTCTCCCAAATGGGCATCCATTTGGTGCCAAGTTCGACACATCGATCGAGGAACGAGTCAGGTAGAATTGAGGCATCGTAGGTCATCGTGGAAAGCCAGCGGCGGATGCCCTCACGACTCATTTCAAGCCCGCTCCGGACCATCGTACCCGGCACGAAAGCATCGGAATACTTGGTGTCGACGCCTTTCGAGCCGACACCGCCTCCAGGAAGAGCCAGGCTGGCACTGTCGACCAGGATGAGTTCGGCGACGAGATCTGGTCGGCGCAATGCGACGTAAGCCGCTATCCAGGCGCCTTGCGATTGACCAAGAAGATGAACAGGCCCGACGTCAAGAGCTTCGATAAAAGCAAGCACATGCTCTGCCCGCACACGGATATGCCCAATATCGTCGATATCTCGTGGTGGCTCGGTGTCGCCGCCGCCCAGTTCATCGATCGCAAAAACGTGGAAACGTTCGCCGAGCGGGATAAGGTTCGGAAACCAACGGTCGCTCCCCAGACCGACCTGAATGTTTGCTCCATGGACGAGCACGAGCGGGCGGCTGGCTGCGGAGCCGGTTTCGCGGTAGTGAGTACGGTAGCCGTCTACCGTGATGAACTTGCTTTGCACCTTTCCCGGATGATCATAGATTGTCGTCCATCCCTGTGTGGTGTTCTGCACGAAGGCATCGGTCATGAAGCAGGCTCCCTTTTCAACTCTCATGCCGGCCGCGGCCTATTACCGCTCGACCGGCTTTCAAATATTCCTTGGCGCGCGCCGGTTTGCCGCGCGCCAAGTTGACTAAAGCGATGCGGGGCGCCGCGGCAGGCCGAGCGCGTCTTGCGCTGCCCATAGATATTTTAGATCGATATGATCACGCCAATTGACCTTCGCCGAGATGTCCCCGGCCTCCTTCAACTCCTCGATGAACGTCTCCATAACCTCGGCGCTGTCGAACCCTCCGTCAGGGCTGATCACGTCGAGCTCTTCTTTGTATTGTGCCTCGAACGCCGGTGGGATCTCGTAACCGGCATCGCGCATAATCTTGTATGCTTCGTCTTTGTTAGCGGGATCGAAGAGCCACTGCCTCGCGCGGATGTCGGCAACCATCCATGCAACGGCAGTATCCTCATTCGCGGCAAGCCATGGTGCCAGTGCAATGACTGCTTCCGATGGTGCCGGAACAAGTTCGTCATGGATGAATTTTCCGCCCGCATCCTCGACGCCAGCGCGATGTCGGGGAAAGAGGACCGCGGCGTCGACGGTGCCGGTGATAACGGCCATCTGTCGGGTATTGGAGGCGCCGGTCATGGGAACGATCTCGACGTCCTTGCTAGGATCGAGACCCATCTTGATCAGAATCTGTTTCAGTACCCATGTGTTGTGACCATCAAGCGCACCGCCGGAAACTTTCTTGCCTTTCAGATCTGCCGATGTGTTGATGCCTTTGCGTGCCGCAAGTATCCAACGCTCCCGCTGGCGGAAACAGCCGATGATCTTGATCGGCATATTGCTGGCGACAGCAGCCGACAGGGCCTTGTCGGTGTCGCTGTGGGTCATGTCGAGACTGTTGCTCACCAGGCCGGCAACGTATTCCTCGGTCATGGTGGCCTTCATATTGCTTATGCCCACCTCCTTGAAATAGCCCTTTACGGTACCGATCGTCGTCGGCCAGGCATCGGCATAGTTCGGGCTTATCTCGCCGTAGCGCAGCGTGCTCAGGTTGGCTTTTATATTGCCCAAGCTTGGGCCTGCGTTCTGCGCGAGTGCACCGCGGCCAGTGGCCAAGGCCAGCATGACGCCGACGGCACTGTAACCACCGCGTCTGAGCACGTCACGGCGTCGCAAGCCCACGCCCAGGGTTTCGCTATCGTTCATTTTTTTCATTCTCATTCCCTCCCATTTGTTCTCTGGTTTTAAAATCTCGTCAGAGGCTGTCGATGCGGCGCCATGGGGCGACATAGGATTCCAACCAGCGGGTCGCCTGGACAAGCCCCAGGGAGACCACCACCAACACGAAGAGGACGGAGTACATCAGCGACGAGTTGAAAGTGTCGGCCGCGCGTTTGATCAGATAGCCGAGACCGCTCGAGCCTCCGAAGATCTCGGCGATGACGACGCCCACAAGGCCGCGGCCGATTCCCTGCTGGACGCCAGCGATAATGAACGGCAGCGTAAAGGGAAGGACGACCTTGGTATACAGCTCCCAGCGGTTTGCTCCGAAAACCCTAGCGGCCGCCAAGAGCGACTTATCCGTCGTTTTTACTCCCGCCCACGAATTGATGATGATGGGAAAGATCGCCGACAGGACGACGATCGTCACCTGCAATTTCACGGTGAAACCAAGCAACAGGATGAACAGCGGCACGAGCGCCACGCGCGGAACAGAGGCAAGCGCCCAGATGTATGGACTAAGGATGGTCTCGACATATTTGTTGCCGCCCATGAGCAGTCCAGCCGGGATGCCCAACACGCATGCGATGACAAGCCCGATGCCGAGATTTCCCAATGTGAAGAACAGATGATCGCGGATACTCCCGGACACTGAGGCGCCCGGCGGTGCTGAGGTGGTCAGTCCCTGCCATAGCGCAGAGAACATGTCGCTCGCCTTGGGCAGGAAGAGCTCATTGACAAAGCCCATCCTCACGAAAGCTTCCCAGATGAGGAAAAAACAGGTTAGGTTAACTGCTGTTATGCCCCAAGCGCCGTAGCGCTTCCACAGCTCGCGAAACGACCATTTCGTCTTGGTGATACGATCCGGCGCATCGGTTGAGAGCACGGTTTTAGTCTCTCCACGCACACTCATCGCTTGCCTCCTCGAGAAGACTGTATTGCCTCTTCCTTGACCAGCCGCCAGATGTGATCGCGCAGCCTGGTGTATTCAGGCAGTGTCTTGACGTCGTCGTTGAAGCGCGGCCGCGGAAGGTTTACGTCAAC
Organism: Rhizobium sp. NZLR1b; assembly: GCF_019685155.1. Classification (NCBI taxonomy): domain Bacteria; kingdom Pseudomonadati; phylum Pseudomonadota; class Alphaproteobacteria; order Hyphomicrobiales; family Rhizobiaceae; genus Rhizobium; species Rhizobium sp. NZLR1b. The sequence goes on along the minus strand of NZ_JABDWC010000025.1, from coordinate 4,273 downwards.
CACTTCCTTAATTCGGCCGGGCCGATATGAGATCACCACGACACGGTCGCCCAGCATGATTGCCTCGTCGATCGAATGAGTGATAAAAACGACGGTCTGCTGCGTCTTGGCGACGAAACGCTCCATCTCGCTTTGCATGGCTTCGCGTGTCATGGCGTCGATGGCGGCAAAAGGCTCGTCCGCCAGAAGAATGTCCGGCTCGGAAACCAGTGCGCGAGCGATACCGACCCGCTGCTTCATCCCGCCAGACAATTCATAGGGAAAGGACTTTTCGAAACCCGTAAGATCGACGAGACTGATGTATCGACGTACACGCTCGTCCATCTCCTCCCGGGAAAGCCCGAGATTTTGAAACTCGAACGGCATACGGACATTCGATTCCACCGTCCGCCAGGGCATCAGCGCATAATCCTGAAAAACCATGGCGCGGTCAGGGCCGGGGCCCGTTACCTGCCGGCCATTGACACTGACGCTGCCCGCCCACGGTTTAACCAAGCCCGAGATGGCGTTGATAAAGGTTGTCTTCCCACAGCCGGATGGCCCGACCAATACGATGAACTCTCCACGATTGATCGTCAGATCGATGTCGCTCAGCGCAGTGAGTCTCTGCCGCTCACGGAAGAGCTCGTATCCCACGGTGAGTCCCTTGGAGACAATCACTGGACTGGCACGTGAAGTGCCCGGCTGCAGCGAGCGCAGCTTACTCTCCTTAACATTCATCGGCCTTGTTTCCTCCCGGACGAAGCGTTTCTCAACATCTAATGCAATCGATTGCGTAGATGCTAGTTCAATAAGATCATCGGTGCAAGCAGAGTTTGCGCGAAACGCAACGCACTCCTGCTGGAGCGGGCTGTCGTGGATTTTGACGAAATGTGAGCAACAGCGCAGCGACATCGGGGGTTACTCGAACTGAGCCTATCCATGCTATTTGCGGCAGGTAAGGGTTCTGCTTAGGTCGCTGTCATTTGAAGCTCGGGGCTTGCCAGCTGCAGGCGAAATCGGATCGGTCTCATAAGCCTACACGAAGGCTCCGAACAGGGCGTCGCTCATGGCGTCAGCACCGAATGAGCACCAAGAACTTGCGGCCAAGATCATGTTGCCCGATCTGGTGGCCGAAACCGGTCTTCAAAAACACCGAAGGAAGATTTCGGTCGCCTTGCACAGGGGAGCGGCGCGTCGCACCCATGCGCAGAACGAGATGCTGTCACTGCTTGAGAAGCGGCGGTCTAAAATACCGGCGGGGCGAAAACTGGAACGTGACGGCGTCGTGGTTGGGGATACGGCGAACCGGCGCCGTGCCGCGGCGCGGCGCCGGTTCAAAAAGTTCGAGACGACGCTCGTCGCGTTGGGATGGGTTGAAGCCGCTTCTATCTATATCCCTGCGTTTAGAATCGCTATTTTGAGCTTTCTAGCCGTCGTTGAGGCATGTCTACGAAAGAGGCATCGAGGCCGCCGCCGCGATGCTCTGCGCGAACCTTCCCGACATTCCCTCGTAAGCGGTGTTCGTCATGGAGACGACGCTTCTCTTCTTGGCGAAGTCGATACCCCACCAGTTGCCATAGGTTCCACCCCAGGAAACCGACCCGTTGCTCCATTGGCTACCGGTGGACGCCGGGTCGATGAGGACGGCACCCAGCCAGGAAAACCCCCACCCTGGGCCCATCGCTTGTGCCTCTGCGCCGACCCTTGGCTTCCTCGCCGCTTCACGCAGATCGTCGCCCAGGAAACTGCCGGTGCGATAGGCCTCAAGCAGCGCCAGCACATCGCGGGAGCGGCCGGCCATGCCCGCTCCGCCCGAGGGCCAGGCGGTAGCGTCTCGAATGCGATCCGGATCGAAGCGCACACCCGTCCCCTCGCTGTAACGCTGCGGCAACTCGACGCCGACGGCCATTCGCACCGGCGCCAGTTTGCCGTCGTGATAGGGGACGGCAAGGTCCTCTTCGGGCCAATGAAACGCCGCGCTCAGTTGCAGCGGCCCCGATGCCAGGGCGCTGATGGCGTCGTTAAGCGTCATGCCGGTGACGGCCTCGATCACGCCGCCTAAAACATCCGTCGCCACCGAATAGCGCCAGCCTTCGCCGGGAACCCGATCCAGCGGCACGCTGGCGATGCGGTCGAGATTTGCATCGAGGGACCCTCTACTCTCATCAAGACCATCCGACACTCCGGCGCGGGCATAAGGTCCATCCGCAGCTTGTTGGGAGCGGTAGTCCAAGGCGGCCGTATGCGTCATCAGATGACTGATCCTGATGTCGGCGATCGAGCTATTGGCAAGACGAGGCGCAAACTTCGGAAGGTACTTCGTCACCTTGTCTTCGGGCGACAAACGTCCGGCTTCTATCAACTTCAGCGTGGCCATGGTCGTGAAGGCCTTTGTCACAGAGGCGAAACGGAAGGGCGTCTCGATCTGCATCTGCCTGCCCGTCTCGCGATCAGCGTGGCCCCCTGCACGCTCGTAAACAAGCTTGCCATCTTCGGCGACCAGCACAACACAACCAGCGATGCGGCCCTCAACAAGTGCGTCCTCAATCGCAACATCAATTGCGCTCGCTAGGCTATTTTGCAGGCTATGTGACTTCGGGGCTAAATCTTCGGTCATGGGTCACTCCAGGTTACAAGGATGTTTCCTAGATATTCCACCTTGATCGTGAAGTTGAGTTGGGCCATGCTTCAAAGGCCATGAAGCAGAGATTAACGATGGGAAACGACCTTTTCTCGCTGCTGCCCACGTTTCGCATGGTCGCAACGACAGGCGGCTTTACCGCCGCCTCTGGCCGACTGGGGATAACGCCGTCTGCCGTGTCGCAGAAAATCCGGCAGATCGAATCCATTGTCGGAACCCGGCTCTTCGAGCGGACAAGCCGCAGCGTCCGGCTGACGGAGGCGGGTCGCCGTCTTCTGCAAGACACAGACCGAGCTTTCAGCGATATCGCGGACGCACTCGACCGGGTTCGGACTGTTGAGAAGCGCCCCGCAGGCAATTTGCGGATCAATCTGTCACGGCTGGCGGCTCAGGTCTGCATCTTGCCGCGGCTGGCTGCTTTCGTCCGGCACTATCCGGACATCGCAGTCGAACTGGCAACAGATGATCGATTGACCGATATCGTTGCCGGCGGCTTCGACGCGGGCGTTCGATTTGCAGATACCCTGGAGATGGACATGATCGCTCGTGCCATCGGTCCAGTTCTACGCCGCTCGGTGCTGGCCTCGCGCTCTTACGTCGAAGCCGCCGGCATCCCCCAGCATCCCAATGATCTCGCAAGCCACCAGCTTATCCGCTACAGGTTTCCAGCGAGCCAGCGATTGGTGCCGTTGACCTTCAATATCGACGGTCAGGTATTGCGTCTTGATCCGTCACCACGACTGGTGTTCGATGACAATCACCACTTCGACTTCGCAGTTCGCTCGGGCCTGGGGATCGCCCAACTCTTTAGAGAGACGGAAATACCTGCCATCGAAGCAGGTGAATTGGTCGAACTCCTCACAGAATTTGAGCCGCGTCCCATCCAGTTCCAGCTATATTTTCCTAAACGGGCTCAGTCGCCAAAACTTCGAGCATTCATTGAGTGGTTTTGTGGTTAGTTCGGATGGCACTGTGGGAACTGACCGTTCGTGGCCAGTTCATTCTCCGGCCAGTGACCCGTTCGACGATGATGATACAATTCTGCCTGATTCCGAAAGCAAGGAACTTCAGGATCAACGCTGCTTTGCGTGATACAATCTATTCTCGCTGCAGATGGATTGCGACAATCGCCCCCCGCCCGACCGATTCGCAAGCTCGAGATGTCCTCCATGAGCGGCCGCTATATCTCGCACGACCGAGAGCCCGAGCCCAGTTCCGCCAGTTGCGCGCGAGCGCGACGGATCGCCCCGCCAAAAGGGATTGACCGCGACGGCCTGCATATCCTCAGGAAAGCCGGGACCACGATCGAGGAACCGGATGACGACGTTTCCATCCGGCAGCTGCTCCGTTTGCGGACAGGCCGTCCAGTTCGACAATCGCGAGTGCATCAATTGCGGCCATCTCCTTGGTTTCGTCCCGGAGCGCATGGCAATGGAACCTCCCCATCGCGCCAGCCTCAGTAGCCGCCGACGATCGGCAGGATTTCACCAGTGATGTAGCTCGACATCTGGGGTGACGCGAGGAACACGTAGGCCGGAGCAATTTCCTCGGGCTGGGCTGCCCTCTTCATCGGCGTCTGGCTGCCGAACTTCGCGACGTCCTCGGCCTGCTTGTCAGAAGGATTGAGAGGCGTCCAGACCGGTCCTGGCG
>NZ_JABDWC010000024.1:0-99528 GCF_019685155.1 Rhizobium sp. NZLR1b | reverse complement strand
CCGCCGACCAAGCTCGATGATGTCTAACCGGCTCACATCTGGCCGGCAATTGTCCTTATATACGTCCATAAGGACAATCGGCCACATTCAAATCAAACCGACAAGGCGGCCCACGCCGGATGCGTACCCCGAATTCGCCTAAATTTGTCGTGTTTGTTACGAATATGTTTGAAATCCCAGGATCCCAGGCGGGAGTCTGCGCAATCTAATCCTGATCCTGTGCTTGAGCCTTCCTGCTTATGCTGAGTGTCCGGCCGAAGTGGGGGCGCTTCACATCAATAGAGCCAAATACGCTGACCGGGAAGCGACTTCGGTGGGGCATTGCCAAAGCGATTGAATTCGTCGTCGCCCATATAGTGAGATTGAAGCGATTTCGCACAATGTATGGCTAGTCCAAGACCTTGCAATCTTCTGCTTTCCACGAAACCGTCACCGGTGTTCCGCCGGAAAAGTGAGCCTGCCCCCGGTTCTGCCGCTTCACGGTAATTGTCTCATCACCACAGCGGACCAGGTACCGCGTCATTTCGCCGAGGAACAGTGCGTTTTCGACCACGCCGTCGAGCGCGTTGGGCAAATCCGCTCCCACCGAACGGAAGTCGATCTCGACGTGTTCCGGACGAACAAACATCCAGCCGTGATCGCCGTCAATCTGCCCAGACAACTGCGCCGCCCCGGGTGTGTTGCCTGCCAGGGTAACCCTGCCTGCTCCGTTTTCGATCACGTCGACGCGACACGGAATCATGTTGGATTCGCCGACGAACGATGCGACGAACCGGTTCCTCGGCCTGCCGTAGAGCGTCTTGCTATCGTCCACCTGAACGAGTCGGCCTTCGTTGATAACTGCGATTCGATCCGACATGGTCAGCGCTTCATCCTGATCATGGGTCACGAAGACAACTGTCATATTCAGTTCCTTCTGAATACGCATGATCTCAATCTTCATGTGCTCCCGGAGATTGCGATCAAGCGCGCCGAGAGGCTCGTCCATCAACAGAATGCTTGGATTGAATACGATGGCTCGGGCCAGTGCGATGCGCTGCTGCTGGCCACCAGAAAGTTGGTTGGGATAGCGGCCGCTATACTGTTCCATTTTCACGAGTCGCAAGGCGCGCGCAACGCTGCTCTCAATTTGAGCTCGGGTCGACTTGCGAACCGTGAGGGGAAACGCCACATTCTCCGCGACAGTCATGTGAGGAAATAGTGCATAGTTTTGAAACACCATGCCGATACCGCGCTCATAGGCGGGAAGCTCTACGATGGAACGGCTTCCCAGAAAGATATCGCCTGACGTCGGCGTTTCGAACCCTGCTATCATCTTCAACGCAGTCGACTTTCCGGAACCGGACGGTCCGAGGAAGGTCACAAACTCACCTGGCTGAATTTGGAGATTAAAGTCCTTCACAACCTGAAGCGGGCCGTAGAACTTTTGGATGTTTTTCATTTCAAGGCTTGTAGACATTTTTCGCCTCCAGTCATTCGGCAATATTGTTAGAGATGCGCGTGTTATGACGCTCCCGGATGAACTGCACTGCAATGATTGATGCCGTCACAAGGACAACGATCAAGGTCGATGCCGTGCTCAGCAACGGATCAACCTGGTAGGCAATGTCGCCCCAGAACTTGATGGGCAATGTTGGTGTTTGCCGTCCCAGCAGAAAAATGCCGACAAGGAGTTCGTCGAAGGATGTCAGGAAAGCCAACAGTCCCGCCGTAAGGAGAGCAGGTTTGAGAATGGGTAGCGTGACAAGTCGAAGTGTTTGTAATGGACGAGCTCCGTGCACTGCAGCTGCTGGCTCTAGGGACTGGTCAAAATTTCTCAGCGCGGCAGCCATGACCACGATGACGTAGGGCACGGCGAGCAGGACATGCCCCATAACCAGCCCGCCGAAGGTGCCGAGTATGTGTAGCTTTGCTTCGAAGACGTATAGCGAGGTTGCGATAATGACCACTGGCACCATCAAGGGGGAAAGCGCAAACAGGAATAGCGCTTTCTTGAATAGAAACTTTGTCCGCACCAGCCAAAACGCGCCCATCGTGCCTATGATCGTCGCAACGCAGGCGGCGGCGATACCCAATTGAACCGAAAAGAAGAACGACTGGTGCCATTCTGTAGCACTCGCCAGCTTTTCCCACCAACGAAGCGAAAATCCTGGGGGCGGAAAGACGACGAATGAAGACGAACTGAAAGACAGCACCACGACGACAATCAACGGCGCCGTCAAGAAAAAGAGTATGAGGATAGTGTATACCCACAACCAACGGGAATTGCGGGTGAGGATGGGTTTTGTGAGAAAATGCACCGATGCCTCGACAGTGTAGAGAAGAGGACCGATCGATCGTTTCACTTTCTTGAGCAGCCGTGCCGCTGCGCGTGGTTCTTCATCGGTGAGGGTGACTGTTGACGATGACCATATCATTTCCAGCGGGATAAACAGGCTCGCAACGAATAGAATGGCGATTGTCACCATAAGCAGCACGATGGACGAAGCATATCCGAGTTCGAAGTTCAACAGCGTTGTCATCTGCGCGACAATCAGTTGTGAGATCATTGTGTCACTCGGGCCGCCCAACAGGGCAGGGGTGATGTAGAATCCGATGGCGGAAATGAAAATCAGGACACCTGCAGAAAAGATACCCGGTAGTGTCAGTGGGAAATAAACGCGCAGGAATGCCTGTACCGGCTTTGCCCCCAGTATCTGGGCGGCTCTGGCAACATCATGGTCAATGCGCACCATTGACGAATACATTGTGAAAATGGCGGTCGGGATGAAGACATGGGCCATACCAACGACCACAGCAAAAGTGGTGTTGAGCAGGGTCAAGGGTTCATTGATTAAACCCGCCCAAACCAGAGCGTTGTTTATGATACCTTCGCGACCAAGTATGATCATCCAGGCGTAGGTTCTAATTAGGAAGGCAGTGAAAAGCGGAATCAGCAGGAAAATACTGACGGTGGACAATGAACGTGACTTAAGCTTGGTCAGTAGATAAGCGACCGGGTATCCGGCAGCGAGGGATACGACTGTCACGATCAACCCGATCCGAAGGGTATAAAACAGTATGTTCAAGTTCGTCTCGCTCGAAAAAACGCGAGCGTAGTGACTGAAGTTGAATTTCGCTCCTTCGAAACTGCCCCAAACGATATAGGACAGCGGAACCGCCAGAAAGCCGATCAGGAGGATGAGGAGCGGACCCGAAACCAGAGCCCCTCTAATCCAGCGATTTTCTAACAGCGAGTTCATGACGGTTAGCCTCTTTGCCGGGCGCTTTATACCAGTGCCGCTCGCGCTTTCCTGTACCAAATTCATAACTTTCACTCCGTCGCTGCTCCGAATGCAGCGCTAATGATTCCCGCTCGGGGCATATTTCACCCGCAATAGGTTTCTCGACTGCGGCCAGCCACAACGAGCAGAAAACGGCTTGGAAGGAGCACTATTACGCGTTGGCCTCATAAGCCTCTTCTTCTGACGGCATCTAATTCAAGAAATCTTCAGAAGTTGGAGGGTTTCCACGCAGCTCGCGATGTCCCAAACATCAGCTTCATTCCTGTTCCCGTTTTTTTGCGGTATATTGTTATGCAATATCTTATATTGGAAAAACGGGAACGTCAAGGCGTTTTTGATTTTGCCGTCTGTGGTAGATTGTCGGAGGCAAGGGCCAGCTTAAATCAAAGATCCTCACCCTTGCGCCCAACCATTCGCCCGCGATAGGCTCGGGCTTTCTGGATCGATGCGGCAGGACGATCGTGTGAGGATGAAAGCGTTCTGCGGCTCTACGCCCGGACGCGTTTGCAACCATTTGCGGCTCTTTCGCCATTTTTTTTAAGAATTCCGGTACCGGCAGCCACACGGACCCAATCCTGTCGCTAGCAAACTGGGTGTTGAGGATCGTCGTGGCGAGGCTAAGCGTATTCGGACTGGCCCTAGAAATAGCCAATCTTGCGGAACACTATTTTGCCTGCGCCTCTTCAACAATGGTCAACAGCGCTTCACCTTTGCGGATGGAAGGGTGAGTAATACGCCAAAGGACGAATCCCGTCGCGGGAGCAAACACCTCGTCCAGGACATCTCCAAATACGTCGCGCACTGAGCCGAGACGCTGCCCTTGCCTCACGATGGATCCCGGCTCGACTTCTGCATGAAAATCCCCATCGCTAGGACATTCAACCCAGATGTAGCTGTCGCATAATGAGCGTCCATTGGTGGCCGATGACGGTTGGGAATCTATAATTCCGAGCAACCGGGCTACGTTCAATACTCCCTCGACATGAAAGGAAATATCGGCTTCGCTCAAAAGACCATTCGACCCGGCCTCGGTCATTATGGCGATCTGCTTGCGCAAAGCGCACGCTGTCGGAGGTCGACCCGGTTTCTTCATATATTCCGGGCCAAGGGCAAGCACGATCTCACTGTTGAAGCACATTGCAACGTTGCATGCCGCGGCGTCGAATTCATCATCACCCGTGCGCTGGAAAATGGTGAACCAGGATACCTTCTCTTTCAGATCCCCTCCATGCATGTCGATGTAGCAGTCTGCGCCCTTGACCCACTCGTTGAGGACTGCGTCGCAGAGGACTTCGGAAAAGGTCCCGTCGGTTCGACCGGGGAACATATGGTTGATGTTCTTGCCGTCGGCGGGGCACACGTACTCACTATATTTGTGGATGGCTGGCTGATTGATGACGGGTACAATTGACACTGACCCCTTCATCTTTTCGGGCTCGAAAAGCCTCTGAAGCCGTATGGACGCCTCGATGCTAGATACTTCATTGACATGCACTCCGGCAGACACACAAAGCCGGGGGCCAGGTTGCGTTCCTCGGATTTCGCATAACGGCCAAGTATAATCCCCCAAGACCTCGTTGTCGAAGCGGAATGTTCCTCGGAATACGCCTTCTTCACCGTATCTGCAGCTATTCTCTTGAGCGGTTATCTTCATTTTATGATCTCAACGTGATTTTCGGAACCGCCGCCATAGGCCATGTTCACCCGTCAATTCTATTGCATAATAATATCCTATATTGTAGCTTGGCCATGTCAAGGGACGCTGCATGGCTCCCGTTCACAGTGACGATTATGCCGGGGATCAGCGCGGGGCTTCAGCCTTTACACGCGCATTGAATAGCAATATGCACTACCGCATTCCATTTTTAGTTTGAGAGGCACGATGCTTGATCGCGGCGGTAAGGGCAAGAGCGGAGTCAATCCACCTGCTTCGTTCGAAAAGACCAACGTGGATGAGCGTCTTTATCTTGGCACCATCGAAAAGGGGATGCTCGTACTAGACACGTTTTGCTCAAATCCGCGCCCAATGACATTGGCTGAAGTCTCCGAGGCTTCCGGCTTGAACAAAAGTGCGACCCAGCGCGTGCTCTACACTTTGCGGGCGCTCCGGTATCTGACCCATAGTGAAACTACTCGCCAGTATTCACTTTCTGTCAGAGCCATGGACATTGGCAACGCGTATTTGCGAAGCAATCCGATCGTGGAAGCGACGTTTCCTTATTTGCTGGAGGCGAACAAGCGTTCACAGGAGACGGCCAATCTGACGGAACTCGATGGTTCTGACATCGTGTTCATCTCACGTGTGCCGAGTAGAAGCGTGATGAGTTCATATGTCACGATTGGGACGCGTCTTCCTGCTTTTGCGACCGCGCCAGGTCGTGCAATCCTCGCAAACCTGGACCCGAGCGTAGCAAGCGAGATCCTCAAAGCACCTTCCTTCGACGCTCTAACTCCCTTTACGATCCAAGACCGCCAGAAGTTGCTCGATGAGCTGGATAATGTGCGCAAGAAGGGGTTTGCCATCGCAAACCAAGAGGCAATGCTCGGCGACATTTCAGTCGCTGCACCGATTTTCGGGTATGATAACAGAGTGGTCGCAGCGGTTAACATCGCAGTTTCCACCGCTAACTGGACCATTGAACGAGTCGAAGCTGAACTCAGTCCGATTACCGTCGAGATTGCTAGGCAGATGTCTAAGGTAGCGTCGCAGTACCGGAGAGCCTGAAGCCGCCACCCTGAGGGGGGGTGGCGCGAGCACACTTTCCGGCGAGTTGTCATGCTTGGAATCTTCTGCGGAGGAGCATATCTCAGGCGTCGTTACGTCCATACTGTAATCGGTTTTTTGAGGACGTATTGGATAACGTTTGCGACAATAGACGGTTTGACCGTTAGAGCCAGCGGATTGGTGATCGAATTCGCAAGTGACCGCAGGGCCAATCCTCGATGACGTTCAAACACTGAGAATTTGTGCCTGCCATCTACCCACCTCCGGGAAATTCGCGCCTACCACCAGCTAGCACCATACGTGTCGGGTTGGCGTAACCGCGCTCCCGCTCCTGCAAAATCCTTTCTTATATCGATTCCGAGCGACCTATGCACCGGATGATCGTTGCCCGCTCTCGTTTCCCGGTCGCTGAAACGCGAGGAATGACCGGGTCACATTCCACCGACCTGCTTAAACGCGCTTGACTTCACGAACCGGTTCGTCACATTATGCGATATATAATATTGCATTCCAATGAATGGTGGATCATGGATCGCTACATAATCGTTGAAAGAAGAGACGAGGTCGCAGTGGTCACACTGAATCGGCCCGAAATTCTGAACGCCTGGCACAAGCCAATGCGGAGCCAGTTTGTTGAAGCACTCGTCGACCTCGAGGAGGACAGCACTGTCCGTGCGATTGTACTGACCGGGGCAGGGGACAGGGCATTCTGTGCCGGCCAGGACCTCAACGAAGCCAAGTCCTTTGACGGAGAGACAGGCTCCGAATGGATCGCTGAGTGGGAGCGGCTGTACGGGGCAATTCGCTCGCTCTCCAAACCTCTCGTTGCGGCTTTGAATGGTGTGGCCGCCGGCTCCGCATTTCAGGTTGCGCTGCTATGCGACTTTCGCATCGGTCATGCCGGAGTACGCATGGGTCAGCCTGAGATCAATTCCGGGATCGCCAGCGTAACCGGGCCGTGGATCATGCGCGAGATGCTTGGATTGGCTCGAACAACCGATCTGACGCTTAGCGGCCGACTGATGGGTGCCGACGAATGTCACTCCGTCGGGATCATCAACAAGATTGTTCCGCAGTCAGACGTCCTGACAGCTTCGCTTTCACTCGCCCGTGAGCTTGGCGTCAAGCCTCCAGTCGCCATGCGCCTCGATAAGCAATGGCTGCGCGAAATGACCGAGCTTGGGTTCCGCCAGTGCCTGGATGCGGCAGTCCGGATCCACCGGGAAGCCTACGCGTCGGGTGAAACAGCTCAAATGATGGAGAAATTTTTGGCGGAACGGGCATCTCGAAAGGCGTGACTTTTTCATGATGGACAATCTCAAGGGCTTCATTGCCGACTTCAATGCAAAAGCCGACCGAAGCCCTGATCAGGTTTTTGCGATTTTCAACGGTCAGCCGATCACTTTTGCTATGCTGAAAATGGAATCAAGCGCGTTCGCCTCGACACTGCGACGCAAAGGCGTGCAACCGGGCGACCGTGTCGCAGTAATGATGCGGAACTCCCGTCTATCGCTTCCTGTCCTTTTCGGCATTGCAAAGGCTGGAGCCGTCTGGGTGCCGATCAATGCGCAGCAAAAGGGCGACGGGCTTTGCTTCATGCTCGAGCATAGCGAACCCAAGCTCATCTTATGTGACCCAGATTTCCGATCAACGATCTCAGGGTGCGGTGCTCAACTACGCTCCGAAAACATCATGTTGGTCGGCGATCAAGATCATTCGGTACCGGAGGCAATCCTGCTCCGCGAAAGCAGTTTTGCTGATGCCGTCCCAGATGCGCACGATTTGTTTGCGATCATGTATACGTCGGGAACAACTGGTCGGCCGAAGGGTGTGCTGGTTACCCACGGGATGCTGCGGCTCGCGGGGGAAGCGGTACGGACCCTAACCTCAATGGGTCCAGCAGACGTGTTTTTTGTCTGGGAGCCACTCTTCCATATTGGCGGGGCCCAGCTTTTAGTTCTGCCGATCATCGAAGATGTGACGTTGGCCATGGTCGACCGCTTCAGCGCGAGCCGCTTCTGGGATCAAGTTAGGAACTCATGCGCAACTCATATCCATTATCTCGGGGGCATCCTTCAGATTTTGCTGAAGCAGCCGGGGAGCCTGCTTGATCGTGAACATTCGGTTCGGATCGCGTGGGGAGGCGGGTGCCCGAAAGACGTTTGGCCGGAATTCCGCGATCGCTTCGGCGTTGAGATCCGGGAATGCTATGGGATGACCGAAGCAGCGAGCATTACGACCTGCAACACCAAAGGTGTCGTTGGCTCCGTCGGAAAGCCGACGCCTTGGTTTTCGGTTTCGATCGAGGATGAGGTGGGCAACCCCGTTGCGAGCGGAAATCGAGGAGAGATCGTCGTCAGATCCTCGCTCGATGGTGCTCTTTTCAAGGGTTATCTCCGCAACCAGGAAGCAACGGGAAAAGCGCTCGTAAACGGGGCGCTCCACACTGGAGACGCAGGCACTTTAGACGGTGACGGAAACCTGTGGTTCCATGGCCGGTTGACAGACAGCGTCCGGTGTAAGGGAGAGAATGTCTCTGCTTGGGAAGTGGAGCGTGTCGTTGGTACTCATCCGGCCGTTGAAGACTGCGCGATGATCGGAGTAGCTGCCGATGTGGGTGAGCAGGACATCAAATTGTTCGTGAAAGCGAAGACCGGAAAAGTTATCGAGCCTGAGCATCTATCTCACTGGCTTTCTGACCGCCTCGCCTCCTACCAGAACCCTCGCTACATCACAGTGGTGAAGGAATTTGAGCGCACGCCAAGTCAGAGGATCATGAAGCATTTGCTTCCCAAAGATTTAAACGATTGCTGGGATCGGCTGGCAGCAAAAGAGCAAGCTCGGGCTTAGGCTGGGGTCACAGGTATGCAGGCCCACCGCGCGGAACGCAAATTGGCTACCTTGTTGAAGCGTACGGAGTACAGCGCAGCGGCAACGCAGAGCGGGACGGGATGGTGAAATGAACCGCACATCAATCAAACTAGATGAACCCTTGATCCTCGTCGGTTGCGGCAATATGGGCTATGCACTGCTTCGTGGATGGATCGACACGTCTACTGTCGATCCCGCCGCTGTCCACGTCGTCGAGCCAGTCAGAGTTCTGCGGGAGAGAGCCGTGGCGCTCGGCGTGAATACCCATGAGACCTGTGAGACGCTACCAAGAAAAGCAGGGATCATCGTCTTCGCACTTAAGCCTCAAGCCGTCCAAAATGAGCTGCCTTCCTATCAGCGCTTTTCAGATGGCACCGTTTTCGTGAGCATCGCGGCGGGCGTTCCCGCTGGGAAGTTGAAACTACTGCTTGAATCTCCACGCATCGTGCGTGCGATGCCGAACACCCCGACCTCTATAGGAAAAGGCTCAACGATTATTTTTACCGGCAGCGCTGTAGAAGACGGCGAGCTTGAGAACGTCTTATCGTTGTTCAAAGCCGGTGGTGCGGTTCATCAAGTCACACGAGAAGACCTTATAGACGCGGCCACAGCGATAAGCGGCTCAGGGCCGGCGTACATCTTCTACCTCATCGAGTGCCTAGGTGATGCGGCTCGTGAACTAGGTCTGCCGGCGGAAGTAGCGAGCAAATTGGCCAAAGAGACTGTTCACGGTGCGGCGGCGCTAGCTTTTGCATCCAATGACCACCCAGCAGAGCTTCGGCGACAAGTCACAAGCCCGAATGGAACCACCGCAGCGGCTATGTCGGTCCTTGCGACAGAAAGCGCACTTTCTGCACTCATACTGCGCGCCACTAAGGCAGCTTTTCAACGATCATTGGAACTTGGTGGAGCAGAGGAACTTGGATTAACGTCAAGCGGCCAGGGGACCAAATGACAGAAGACATCTTATACCTGAATGCATCAGACATAGATCAATTGAACATATCGCCATCTGAACTGCGGGCGGTGCTTCGAAAGGCATTTGGAGCCTATAGTTCAAGTGAACTTCGGATCCCTTCCAAGCAGACTGTGAGAGCCGCACCAGATCGATATTTTCAGACGATGGCCGCGGTTTGCAACGAACCTCCATTGGCGGCTGTAAAGTGGGTGAGTGTCGTAGGAACGAACTCTCAGCGAGGACTGCCAAATGTTAATGGCCTGATCATCCTCGGCGACGGTGAAACCGGACTGCCGCTCGCCGTTGTGGACGGAAATCGCCTCACAGTCATGAGGACCGCAGCCATGTCGGCACTAGCGTCTGAGTACCTCGCATCACCGGCTAGCACATCGCTAGGCTTCGTAGGATGTGGGGCACAGGCGTACGGCCATCTGACGGCGCTGCGAGACGTGCTTCCGGGCTTAGCTGACATCGTATGCTTCGACCGCCGTATCGAGTCTGCGGTATCACTCGCTGCGCACGCCGACGCAGACGGCGCCAACGGTCGAACCACCACCAGCCCGGATGATGTCCTTCGATGCGACATCGTTGTCTCCACCGTTCCGAATGTCGCAGGCATGGAGCCGTTCCTCGATGCTCGGAAGCTGACGGCGGGTAGCCTGGCTATCGCAATCGATATGGGGCGATCGTGGTTGCCTGATAGTTTTGGAGCATTTAGCTCGTTCATCGTCGATGACAAGGTGCAAGCCGAGGATCCTGATAGCCGATCAAAGCTAGCCTATTCTGGCCCATTTAATGCGGACTTGGCTGATCTCGCAAGCGGCGTTTCGAGGGGCCGTACAAGCGGATTGGATCGTATCCTATTCATCTATCCTGGTTTTGCGTTGGCGGATCTTGCTGTGGCGGGTGAACTCTACATTAGGGCTCGGCGGGAAAATGTCGGGACAAAATTGCGCCGCTAATAGGATCCAGTTCCGGGTTCTCCAATGTGATCGTTTTCCAACTTAGATGAACGCCAAGTCTGAATTTTGGCGTCACACACCCTCAACCTCTCCCGGCTGCGCTGCAAGTACAGCTTCGTATGCAGGCGATCGGCCGATCACGCACACTGCAAACCAGTGTGCCGGGAACATACGGTGACTTATCCTTAGATTTGCTGAACAGGGCAGCTTTAGTGGAGTGCGCCCATCGTTAAACGACAGAGATCCGTAATGCCGTAGACTGGTAAGCCAATTTTCTTTCGCAGTGCCGGAGCAACGCAAGGGAAAGCGGTGCAGGTCAGTAGAATGTTTGCAATGTCTGGGTGAGACGCTCGCAAGCGTGTTGCACCCGCAATCACATCTGCCTCAAGGCCCGCCATCTTTTCAGAGATAGTCACCTCCGCTGGATAGCGCGTCTTCACGCTTTGCTCATACGCACCTTCGCAACCGCCGAAAACTACCCTGCTCCGATCAGCCGAATTCTCAATGCCGAGGGCTGCGTCATCGTAGGGGGACGGCAAGGAGACACTCAATAGTCCAATTTTCGCCGCACGGCTCGCCTGACGCAGCAAGAGAGGCAACAAAAGCAGACTCGATAAAATCACCGGAACGCCCACCGCTGCTGCCACCGCAGGCTGATGCCAAGAAAAAAGGCCACAATCTGAAGCAACTGCGACAGCACCCCTTTTTACCAGACGTTCGGCAGCGACGATAAGGGCGGGCTCAATCGAAGAATCGCGGGCCCAGAGCCGATCCATATAGGCCCCTTCGACTTTTTCCGCGATGATCGGAAAATCAAATGTCTCAGGGTTAGCGACATAGCCGCGCGGCAACACGGAGTCGCCCTCGGTCGTCAGAACGCCCAGCGCGCGTCCAATCATTCCATTGCTGATCATTCTATTTCCTCCTCTGGAAACTGTCACAATCCAGTATCATCCCGCGTAAATTATTATGCAATGTGCAATATTGAATTTTCATTTTGGAGAAGGATTGCGCAAAGGTCTTCGGGCACGAGTTGTGATTGAGGTGCCCAAGCTCGGAATTCCACATAGGGTACAAGATCTTGCACCTTCAAAGCGTTCAGTTCGTAGATCCCGAAAACTGTGGTTGGTTTGATTGCAGGCAGCCTTGCCTCATCGCTGCCGGGCGTCAACTCGGTATCACGTCGGCTTCAACGCATTATTTGGTTCAAGATGCGTACGGTGTCGGGCGCACTGAAGCAGCGTCAAGCCGTTCCTATGCCGGAAATATTCTCCTTGACGAAAATAAATTAAATTATACAATATGTCGTATTGCTATGCGATATAACCGTATGATGCAGTTGCTAAGCATGTCTGGAGATGCGCTCGAGTCTTTATGACGTTGGAATCCACTTCGAGCTTTGCACAAAAGGGGAACAGAGGATGAGCAACAGAATAGCAAGCGACGCTCTCGCGGTCTGTGCGGCGATATTGCTTTCCGGATTGCCGACCGCAACTCGCGCGGAGGAGATCCCGGAAAATCTTAAGGGAACTGGGGAGGTGGTCGTTGCCACCGCCGGCGGCGCTTTTGAAGAAGCGCAAAAAAAGGCTTGGTTCGAACCGTTTGAGCGCGATACTGGCATCAAAGTGATTACCATCCCTTCAAGCGCTAAACTGCTTGCCTCGGCAAAGCTCGGCCAACCAGAGGCCGATATCAGCAATATCAATGGCGGTGAGGTACCGACATGGGTTGACAACGATGCTCTGGAAAAGATCGACTACACCTTTTTTGCCAAGGAAACTCTGGCAGGGCTTCCGGAATTCATGAAGGGTGAATATGGCCTCGGCTCTTTCTATTACTCAGTTGTGGTCGCATACAACACAGCCAAATTTCCCAATGAGCGTCCGAAGAATTGGACTGACTTCTACGATGTGAAGGCATTTCCAGGCAAGCGAAGCCTCCCAAATTGCGACCTGATGCTGTATGGCGCACTCCTGGAAGGGGCACTGATCGGTGATGGCGTCCCAAAAGACAAGCTTTATCCTCTCGATATGGATCGAGCCTTCGCGAAGCTTAAGGAAATAAAGCCCAATGTTGGTCGCTGGTGGGCAACGGGCGCAGACGCGCCGCAAAGCCTTATCGGCGGTGAAGTTGATATGGCCGCTGCATGGAACGGCCGCATCGTCACTGCCAAGAAACAAGGTGCGCCACTGGAACTGTCATGGGATCAGTCCATGCTGCAGTATGATGATTGGATCATTCTGAAGGGCGCGTCCAATAAGGAAAACGCTTCGAAGCTTCTTGCCTACATTTCGCGGGCAGAGGCACAGGCAGCGTTCGCAGAAGCAATCCCGTACGGCCCGGTCAACAAGGATGCATTCAAGCTTTTGCCGAAGGAACTGGCGGAAACCATACCTGGCGCACCCGGAATCATGGAACAGCAGATCGTACAGAATTACGATTGGTGGGTTCAACGGGGTTCGGACGGCCGCACCAACTATGATGTGGCCATAGAGCGCTGCACCACTTTTCTGTCACAGTGAGGTTTTGCAGCTGCGGTCCATAGGTCCGCAGCTGCTTTATAAAGGCGAGCCTCGCCCTTTACTAAGCAGCACGATATCCTAGGGCAATTTACTGGCACCGACAAACCCGCTTAGAGAAGTACCTTTTTGACCCTAACGCGGCCGGGTCCCCGCTCTTCCGAGTTCATGCGGTTCGCCATCTGGAGAATGGAGAAACTGATGAGAATTGCCGTAGGTGGTATCCTTCACGAGACGAATACGTTTCGCAGGCAAGATGCACAGCTTTTAGATTTTGAGATCGTACGTGAGAAAAGTCTGATCGAGGCTCACAGCGGAGTTCGCTCCTATATAGGCGGAATGCTAGACGCCGCGGAGAAGGCAGGGGCAGTCGTTCAACCGACGATGTTTGCATCCGCTGAAGCCGGCGGCGTCATTGAGGAAGAAGCCTATGCCAGTATGCTTGGCGATCTGCTTGCGAGTATCGAACGCGCTCTCCCGGTCGATGCGGTGGCGCTGGCTCTCCACGGCGCGGGCATTGCGAAGGCGATAGGCAATATAGAGATCGACATATGCCGAAAAGTTCGCGACCTCGTTGGTCCAAATGTGAAGATCGTGCTAACCCTTGATCTTCACGGGAACCTCGATGCGTCTCTTTCCGTAATTGTTGATGCAATTTTTGGAACAAATTTCCATCCTCATACCGACATGTTTGAAAGAGGGCAGGATGCGATAAATATCCTCCCTGAATTGCTTTCTGGGCGCATCATCCCGAAGCTGCACATTGAGAAGCTTCCCATCCTGCTGGTCACCGCGACTACCATGTATGGCCCGATGGCTACGGTTAACGAACTATGTCGCTCCATCGAACAAGAGCCTGACATTATCGCATGCACTTTCTTTCATGGATTTGTATGGACCGATACCGCTGACACTGGGCCGTCGGTGCTAGTAATCGCGAACGGAGATGCACAAAAGGCTCGTGAGGCTGCCCAGCGCGTCGCTCGGTTCGTCTGGGAAAGACGGGATAAGTTTCGGTCAAACGCTCTTTCGCCGGAGACGGCGATCGAGTCCGCGCTAAGCTCTGGCGCCTGGCCAGTCGCTCTGTTGGATGGGGGAGACGATCCCGGCGGCGGCTGCCCTGGCGATGGGACATATTTGCTACGCGCCATGCTCGACGCGAACCTGACCAATACGTGTTTTGCGGCAATGTTTGACCCTTCAGTCGTAGCGAAGGCTCTCGCAGCGGGCGTCGGTGCCACTATCGAGGTTGAACTTGGTGGCAAAACGGATGTTCGGCACGGAAGTCCTATCGCTGCGACGGCGTACGTTAAGATTCTGACCGATGGGCAGTTCCTTTGCCAGTCTCCGATGGGCAAGGGAAGCCAAGTCATTGTTGGCCGCACCGCAAGGTTGCAAATTGGTGGGATCGACGTCATTGTTGTCTCCGAACGTCATCAGCCAATCGACACCGAAATCTTTCTGATTCATGGTATCGACGTGACACGCTACCGCATAATTGCGCTGAAGTGCACGAACCACTGGCGCGCTGGCTTTGCGAAAGTCGTAAAGCGTGACTTCCTCGCCGATAGCCCCGGGATCATGAGCAGGAATCTCTCCGACCATTCTTATACCCATCTCAGCCGGCCGATCTGGCCGTTAGATCAATCGGCGGTGTATTAACAAGAATGGATATCGGCATCCTAGCTGTTTGACGTGTAATATTCATTGGAGGACTTCACACACGAAACACCGAGCTCCGCGCAAGGTATTCGTAGCCCAATAGCGTTCTTTGAAAAGCTCCACGGGGTTCGACTACAGTATCTTCGCTCTCAATGTGTTCGGAAAATTTTCAGCATAGCTAGGGTTAGCGTTCGCTGGAAATTGCCGGGACTTGGTCGCCGTTGTCGTAGCACAATGACCTTTTCTGCCGTCGACACGCGCGCCTGATTGATGATGAAGAGTTCGCCGAAGTTCCATAAGGTTTGTTACGCCGCAAATGTGTGTAGGGGCTATTTAGTAATGCGACAGTTGGGCCAGTTAGAGATGCGACAGTCTCGCCTCTCGACGCACTGGTCAAAGCCAATGTTGGGAGCAAGGATGACGATCTTCAGCCTGGTCGAGACCATGAGCGGTCGGAGTCGTCATGTCCTTTATGATCACCATGTCGCAGAAAGAGTTGCATCGCCTCGAAGTCATCCAGAAGATCCGTGACGAACGCCTGAGCGTTGTCCAGGCTGCCGAACTGCTCGACCTCAGTCGAAGTCAGGTCCATCGGCTGCTGCAGGCTTATGACCGGAATGGTCCAGCCGGCCTTGTTTCCAAGAAGCGATCACAACCGAGCAACCGGCGCCACAGCGAGGAGTTTCGCAATGCGGCGCTGGATCTCATCCGGGAGCGCTATCTGGATTTCGGTCCGACGCTGGCTCGCGAGAAGCTGATCGAACTGCATCATATTTCGGTCGCCAAGGAGACGCTGCGGCAATGGATGACCGGGGCCGGCATCTGGATCTCGCGTCGCGAGCGCAAAAAGCGGGTTTTCCAGCCACGCGGCCGGCGCGACTGCTTTGGCGAACTGGTGCAGATCGATGGTTCGCATCACTGGTGGTTCGAGAACCGCGGCCCCAAATGCGCCCTGCTCGTCTATATCGATGACGCCACTGGCAAGCTGTTACATCTTCGCTTTGCCGGATCGGAGAACACGTTCGATTATCTGCATGCGACGAAAGCCTATCTGCAGCAATGGGGCAAACCGCTGGCTTTCTATAGCGACAAGCATGGTGTTTTTCGTTCGACCCATGCGTCGGAGAAGGACCGGACGAGCGGCCTGACGCAGTTTGGTCGTGCGCTTTATGAGCTGAACATCGACATTATCTGTGCCAACACTCCGCAAGCCAAGGGCCGTGTGGAACGCGCCAACCAGACATTGCAGGATCGGCTGGTCAAGGAGATGCGGCTTCGCGGCATCGATACGATCGAAGCTGCCAATGCCTATGCGCCTGAGTTCATTGCGGATTTCAATTCGCGGTTCGGCAAGCAACCGCGCAATCCGAAGGACATGCACCGACCGCTGGCCGACCATGAGAATCTCGATGGCGCCATGTGCCGGAAGGAAGTCCGCACACTGTCGCAGTCGCTGACGCTCCGTTACGACAAGGTCTTGTTCATTCTCGATCCGACCGAGATTTCCAGGCCATTGGCGGGTAAGAAGGTCGTTGTCTGCGACTACCCGGACGGCCGCCTCGAGATCATGCACGAGAGCTTCACCCTGCCCTACAGAACCTTCGATACATTGCGGTCGGTCCACCGGGCAGAGGTTGTCGAGAACAAGCGTCTCGACGACATGCTTTCCATCGTCGCCGAGCTGCAGGCTGGGCGGGAACAGCAACGCAGCAAGAGCGGCCCTCGCCGCACCGGCCAGACGGATCATATGTTCGGTATTCCCGATGGCAGCCAGGGCAATGGTTATCAGAAGCGTGGCCGCAAGCCTGGCCGGCGGACGGACTTCATGAATGATCCGGAGGTCATCGCAAAAAGGCAGAAGGCGCTGGCACGGCTGGAGGCAGCGGAATAAATCGGGCACTCATAGTCTCAAAGCTAAAGCCGAAGGGGTGCTCCTCACCCGCCCCCTCCCTTCCCTTGCAACCCGGCCCAGCCGGTCCGGTCGGGGGCTTGCCTCAGCGCAAGTGGACATGCCGAGTGTCGCATTTCTAAATGGCTGACAGCGTTGCGCATCTAATCAGCTTTGACAATGTGTGTAGGGGGGTGGGTTCAAGGATGAAGTGCGACTTGCAATAGATAACAACGGTTTATCCTTGCAAGGAACGAGACATGAAGCGCACCTACTCCCAGATCGATATCGATGAACGCCGCAAGATTGCCCGCTGGCGCACGGCTGGGGTCAGCGTTGATGTGATCGCCTATGGCACGCCGCCCGCGTGATGCGGTGCTGCGCAACCGAAGTGGTGGCTCAGCACCGCAACCCGCAGTCAGCGCGCAACTGCAGCAACCAAAAACCGTCGGAGCGAGCTCGAATTGGTTAATACTCAAGTTTGTGAAGCGAGTTCCGGTTGCACGACCTCGAAACGAATCGTCGCGCCCACCCGCAAGCTGATCTCGTTTACAGAGTTTGCTACCAATTCTACGAGGCTCTCGAGCGAATGGATTCGTTGCTTGTCTCCAGCGAGTGTGAATTTTCCCAGGAACAACAAGGCGCACACTTTGTCGGGCCGAGCGCAGAAGACCAATTTACTGCCCTCGGCTTCTAGCACCAGGAATGCGTCATCGGATGCCATTCCGGGGAACATTTCGTAAGCTCGAGACAGTCTGGATCGGATTACATCATAATCCTCTAATGTTTCAATGGCACCGACCAGGGACAGGTAGGGCAATCTGGTCGAACTCCGCAACCACACTTCAGTTCCGTCGGCTTTTAGAAACATACGTATCTCCACCGTACCTTAGAAGGTACCAGGTAGTACCAGGTCTTGAAGCACTCCGTGCTTCAGATCGAGAAGAACATGTTTGAGTATATGACTTTACCTCAAAGCATATTCGGCTACATGTCCTCATGTTGTTTCGTGCCTGTCCGGGTCCTTCCAGGTTCTCCATTCGTAGTTACGAAGGACGATATAGCCGGGGCCAGTTCCTATTACATAGTTTGGGTTTAGCGGTGTTTTGCCGAGCGGGGTGCAGATCACGTATTGCGGTACGGCAAAGCCGGTAGTGTGCCCACGCAGGCTTTCAATAATATGCATGCCAACATTGATTGAAGTTCGGAAGTGCTCAGCGCCCCGCACTAGGTCGGCGTGGTATAAATAGTATGGCCGCACGCGCGCAATAAGGAGTTTGTGGACCAACTCTTTCATAACCTCGACAGAGTCGTTAATTCCTTTCAAGAGCACCGACTGATTACCCACTGGCACTCCCGCTTCTAGCAGCCGTTCGATCGCCAATTTCGCTTCAGACGTGATTTCATTGGGGTGGTTAAAGTGTGTATTGATCCAGATGGGGTGATACTTTTTGATCATCTGGCAGAACTCGGGCGTGATCCGCTGCGGCAATGTCACAGGTATTCGTGTGCCGATGCGAATAATCTGAACGTGAGGAATTTGCCTGAGGCGTGACAGTACATACTCTAGCTTACTATCAGAGACGGTCAGCGGATCGCCTCCGCTTAGCAGTACGTCCCGAATCTCTGGACGCTCGGCAATGTACGCTATACCTCTGTCAATTAGCGCTTGGTCACTGACCATTGACTCTCGGCCCGCGCGGATTTTTCGTGAACAGTGCCTGCAAAAGGTGGGGCATAAATTCGTAAGATAAAAGAGAACGCGGTCCGGGTACCTGTGAACGATGCAAGCGACGTCAGTCTTTCCCTCCTTCCAAAGAGGATTTTCGGAATCAACGCCGGACTTGTGGAACGAAGGAAGTTGGTCAATATGGAAGATGTCGTCGAGTTCCTTGATGCTCGGAATTGCCTGTAGGCGGATGGGATCGTTCGGATTGTCCTTTTCTATCAGCGATAGGTAGTAGGGTGTTGCCCGGAAAGAATATCGCTCACCCACTTTTTGGAAAGCTTCTACTTCATCGGGAGTGATGTTTAGCTGCTCCTTGAGCGCCTCCAACGTGGTGGCGCTGTTTGCAAGCTGCCAACGCCAATCATCCCAAGCCGTCGGGTCCGTCGTCATATGATATCTCCGGTTTGAGTTTCCGTTGGCGGTATTGAGCATCCAGTACGAAGGGTCCCGTCCGCAGTGAGGTCTGGAGCAAACCTAACATTTTCCTTCGTTCCTCAGTTCAAAGTTGCGGCGCACCTGGACCTACTCAGCCGCATCTCGTGCGGCATCTAGTCGAACGACCACAATCGTTTTTTCAGTCACGTCGCTCGACGGAGAAGAGATTGTTACACGACCGTCAAGTTCCAAGCAGCCTCCCGTTAGCCTGTTCACCCGGGGATGGCGCGACTGCCCAATCAACTAGGTTCAACGCGCGGTGAAGTATCGCCTCGGCTTCTGCGGGGTCGGTCGAAGCGGCAATAACATGTCCGATTATGTCTAGGTAATCACCTTTCCGGACAAGAGAGACTCCCGGGTCAACATAGAATCTAACCTCAGCAATACCTGGTACAATCTCCGCCAGATCGGTACCTCTGATGTGAGCCAGTGTGCCGTCCCGATCAGGTACGAAAAAATGGGCTGCCGCGACGCGGGATCGGCTTTTATGCAGGTCGCACTCTTCCCCGATAACAAGGCTGATGTGTTGTTCGATGACATCTAGACCGTAGGCCAACTGGACCAGCCGAGAAGTGGTCCAACCCGGAAGCCGTGGGTTAACTTCCATCACGACCGGGCCTCTTTTTGTCCAGCGGAGTTCAACATTTGCTGGGCCCCAGCCGAGGCCGAGTGCTTGCAAGCACCTCAACGAGACATCCGTGATACCCTCGTGCTCCTCATCAGTTAGCTGGGCTGGAAACATGCTTCTACGAGGAACGAAATGAGGCGGGGGCCCAAATTCGGCTGAACCAATCGCAATGACTGCGTTCCCCATTGTAACAACGTCATAAAAAGGCCCTTCTACGAACTCCTCGACAAGTATTGTCGGCGAAGACCGCCAGGGGAAAGCCCCTCCCAGCAGATAGGTTGTGTGTTCGGCTAACTCAGCGGCATCGCGACATAATCGGACACCGCTGCTTCCGTTTCCAACTGCGGGCTTAACAATAACCGGGAACCCGATGTTAGCGGCAGCCCTATCCACAGTCATTGCACTAGCTGCCCATCGAAAGGTCGGTACTGGCAGGCCATTTTGCGTCAGGAGCTGACGTTGATTAAATTTGTCGCAGCAACGTTCGATCAAAAGGGGGTCCGGACCTGGTCGGTCGAAGCACCGGCATAGCTTTCCGACCGTCACGTTAACCGACTCGCCGCGGGTCGCAAAACCGACAAACCCGGCAATATCACAGGTCGTAGCCAGATTGAGGCACTCACGCTTCACCGCATCGAAATCGTCAGTATCGACCATTATCGCCTTACCGCCTTCCGCCATAAGGTAGTCATACTGCGTTGGATCAGCCGCCAGGGTAATCGGTTGTAGTCCACGACGTCGGGCGGCCTGGACGTACAGCAGACCATTACTTCTCGATCCTTCAATGAGTACGAGTGCTTTTGTTCGCATTGGGTGTTGACCCTCCATCCGTCCGAGGCTGTATCCGAGGGCAAATTCGCACTGAATTGTCTCTAGAGGTTCCCATTTTTCCAAGGTTCGCGTATTGCATCGCAATTTACTGGCCACAAGAGTGTCCCCTGCGTGAGTCAATAGATGACGTAGTCTAGAAGACCTCAGCCGTCGGTAGCGTTCTCTCAATATCGGAAAGAAGTAGGGGCAGTTTAGACACCAAATGCTGATTGTTCAGATCTATAAGCCTGAGAAAATCTTGGTCGTACATAGTCACATAGTTGAGCTTCGGGACCGCGCATTTCGACAGCACCGGAATTGACGAAAGGTCCACTATGATGCGTGGCTCCAGTCGCAGAAGGGCGCCCTTTAGAGCCGCTTTGTAATCTTCACTTAAATCGGCGGTTGCGATAGCAGCGCATGAACGCAGCTCTCGAACGCCCCCAATCTCTTCTGGACGCATTATCGCGATTTCCCTGTCAGAGGAGCCCCGGAGGCGCCTGCGAAGTTTTTTGGGATTCCGCGTTACGACTACAGTGGAACGGAATCGATCTGCCCCTCTAGTGCTGATTAGGTCGCGCCCCAGCATACCTGCCCCAATCATGTAAAGACGGCCGGGTTCCTCTATCCCCTTAAATTGCTCGGCTATTAAGTCGTAAACAATTCGATCATAGTTGAACGGTGCGATGAAGTGCAGTCGCTCTCGCGATGCGCGACCCACACCTAGTGCCAGCCGTGCGATCCGAGAAATTGGAAGCGCCGGATCAAGGAGCGCAACAGCATTCGAAACTTGATCGTTAACGTAGGGCTCCCCAAGGATCTGGGATTTAGCACCGGAAGAGATCTCCGCGAGACGCTTAGCAACAGCCCTCGCACCTTTGACAAGCGCGCGCGGAAAACCAGAGAACAAAAGATCTATATTTCCGAGCGCAGACTCTTCTCCATAGACTTCAACGCGCAGGCAGGTTGTGATTAAAAGGATCCCGCGTTTCGCTAAATCGATCGCCATCGGTTTGATCTTCGCTGAATGCTGCGCCATTTGAAATGGCGACGTCATTTCGTGATCAACGTAGTGCCCAACGATATCGGTCATCATTTCACTCCTGATCTTGGCTGAAGGCCTAAGGATGTCAGAGGCGCTCGACTTCGAAACTCCAATGAACCGCGCCTCGGACGTAGATGTTTTAGCTGTCACTCCGCACAGCGGTGGTTCGTACTGGTCTCCTTTCGGCCATTAGCTTGCAAAGAATTGCTAAGTCCCCTTCGCCTCAATAGCGTCTACAAGTCGTGAGAGCGCGTGGACGTAGGCGGCGCTTCGCAGGGTGATGTTCTTGTCCTTCGCACACGCCCATATTGCGGCTCCTTCCTCTTCCATCTTCGTCTTCAGCCGGGCATGTATGTCCTCAATGAGCCAACGGTCGCCTTGGCGGTTCTGCACCCATTCGAAATGCGAGACAGCGACCCCACCCGCATTCGCGAGGATATCCGGAAGAATGGCAACGCCCCTGTTCTTGAGGATCTCATCAGCCTCCAGCGTGATCGGGCCGTTGGCGAGTTCAAGAATGATCGGAGCCTTTACGTTGGCAGCGTTACCCGCGTGGACCATGTCCTCCAGGGCTGCCAAAACGAGCAGGTCGCAATCCACCGAAACCAGTTCGTCGGCAGCAATTCTCGAGACACCGTCTGAACTCGCGAAGCTGGTAACGCCTCCGTTGCGCTCTTTAGCAGCATTCAGCTTTTTGATATCGAGGCCCGCCGGGCAACGAATTGCACCCTTTGAGTCGGAAACCGCCACGACCTTGTATCCGGCCGATTCGAGCAGCTGCGCCATGTGAGATCCGGCGTTGCCGAAGCCTTGGATCGCGGCTCGTGCACCCGGAGTAAAGCCGAGGTCCTTCGCCAGGAATTGGAGGAGATAATAGCCGCCACGGGCCGTCGCATCATCACGGCCAAGCGAGCCACCAAGGCTGATTGGCTTACCGGTGAAGACCGCCGGCGTCCACTCGCCAACGATAGAAGCGTATTCGTCCGCCATCCATGCCATGGTCATCGCGTTGGTGTTGACGTCGGGCGCCGGGATGTCGCGGTTGGGGCCGATGACATTGGCAAAGCGGCGGACATAGCCACGCGCAAGACGCTCCAGTTCATTCTTGGAAAGAGAGTGAGGATCAATCTGGACGCCGCCTTTGCCGCCACCAAACGGCAGGTTCACCACTGCGCACTTGATAGTCATCAGGAAGGCGAGCGTCTCTACTTCATCTGCCGTTACACTAGGGTGATATCTGATGCCGCCCTTGGTTGGGCCGCGGGTATCGTCATAGCGGCAGCGCAAGGCCGGTAGGTGTTTGTGTGAACCGTCGTCCATTTGGATCGTCAGACGGGCGTGCGTGGTCTCTTTCGGGGACGCCCATCTTTCAAGAATTATCGGGTCGATGTTGAGGTGCTTGGCCGCGTCAACAAGACGTGTCAGGGCCCGATGCAACATGGTGTCATGGCTCATTGAGCGTTCCCCCAATTCGGATGATCACAGGTATCCGTGGTACGTGATTGTCCACAAAGACCGCTAGCGTGTTTTGGGACGTAGTGGACTTGCCAAACCCGCCCTTTCCATAAAATCTGACGCAGAGCTGCCATGCTTGGCGTTCCTTCATGATGCGGTTATCTCGCAACGCGGATGCAGAAGCCGATCCGCTGCCTCGCAATAGCTCTCAAGATTCGTGCCAAGAAGGCCGATTGAGCTGACGAACAATAATTCCCTGCTATTCCAGTTATGTGGGCGGAAAAGGCGCGCGATGCGAGGAGGTAGCCTTTGTCGCTGATCTGACAAAGGTGACGACAATGCCGGATTGTTGTCATGCGTCTGAAGGATGGCGCTGGCTCAATGTAGCAAGTCGCGTCAGATCAAGTGGCTTCGGCTTGTTCATCTGATCATACGGTAGCTCGCCCAGCCGATCAGAACGGCGTTGATGTAACGATTGAGGCGGAGAAAGAGCTCGACAGGCTGCAGCAGCGTCTATGGACGGTGAATAGCCCCGAGTTTCGTAGATACCCTCGGGTTACGTTCTCTGCTGCTTTTCGAACTCGACGGGCGACAGCATCCCGTTTCTGACATGTTTGCGCTTCGGGTTGTAGAACATCTCGATGTAGTCGAACACGTCTTGTCTGGCTTCGTCTCTTGAGCGATAGACCTTTCGGCGTATCCGCTCCCGCTTCAACAGATTAAAGAAGCTCTCAGCCACGGCATTGTCATGGCAGTTGCCCCGTCGGCTCATCGAATGAACCAGATTGTGGTGATTCAGGAACGCTGCCCAGTCCATGCTGGTGAATTGCGATCCCTGATCTGAATGCACCAGAACTTTTTCCTTTGGCTTTCGCCGCCAGACAGCCATCAGTAATGCTTGGAGCACGACATCCGTTGTCTGACGGCTCTGCATCGACCAGCCAAATGACCCGGCGGTAATAGAGATCGATGACGACGGCCAGATAGGCAAAACCCTCGTTGGTACGGATGTAGGTGATGTCAGTGACCCAAGCTTTGTCTGGAGCCTCGACGTCGAATTGCCGATCCAGCG
The DNA here is from genome assembly GCF_019685155.1 of Rhizobium sp. NZLR1b. Lineage (NCBI taxonomy): Bacteria > Pseudomonadati > Pseudomonadota > Alphaproteobacteria > Hyphomicrobiales > Rhizobiaceae > Rhizobium > Rhizobium sp. NZLR1b. Next base: position 75,485 of record NZ_JABDWC010000024.1, on the reverse strand, counting down.
TGTTGTCGATGACAACGGACGGTCTGCCGCCATAGATGCCGGGACGGCGTTTGTAGGCGAGCAACCCGGTTGGGGCAGCATGTCTCACCGTGATCGAGCAGGTCGTCATGGAGCTTCTGATACCCGTAGACCTTGCCGCTCTCTTCCCAAGCCGTCTGGAGCAGATCCATCTGCCGCTTGTCCTCACTGGCACGCTTGCTCAGCGGCATCCGAAGCCAGGCATAAAATCCGCTGGGATGGATGCGCAACAGGCGGCACATCGTCCGTACCGAAAACAGCTCCTGATGCTTTGCAACGAACGCGTACTTCACTTTGCATCCCTGGCGAAATACGCGGTCGCTTTTTTTAGTATGTCGCGCTCCTCGGTGACGCGCGCCAATTCCTTTTTGAGCTGCTTGATCTCCTCGGCCTGGTCGCTGCCCTGGTTGTCAGACGTGGAGGAAAACTTCTCTTCCACTCATAGAGCGAGTGCGGGCTCACACCCAGCCGCTGCGAGACCTCCGCAACCGGATAGCCCGTTCAGTGATCTGACGCACAGCGTCCCGCTTAAACTCTTCGCTGAAATTCGATTTGCTCATGATGATCTTCTTGCCTCAACTTAGGAAAGAAGGCGTCTACAAATCTCGGGGCTATTCACGGCTTTTGATTGATATTTCCAGCAAGGATTTCTCCACGCATCTGGCAATGATCCTACTCACGCCGCAACGTCCAGTTAAACCGCTTGTCCAACCTCACTAGGCGCCCGCAGTGTTATTCTCTCGATCGCTGTGCTTCTGATCGCGCATACGGTGTCACTAGTCAGACGATCAACGGTAAACCGAATCTCGATACACGCCCACCGCACCAGAACTTCAGTCTCCTTGCTATCTCCGGCGTCTTATTCGGCGTTGAAATCTTCCGCCTCGTTGCGCAGCTATCATGGAGTTGTCCGACCTGAAGCCTATCGAACCGCCCCTCCGTTCGCGGCGGTGATCGGGGCGGATTGCGACACGACATGTCGGCGACCCTACAAAACCCCTCCGCATAGCGACAACGAAAGACTCGCAATCTCAAAGACCTACCGGCGCAACCTGATTGGCACGAGTAGTGCTCAGAGTAAGCCGGGTCCCTAAAGCCCAAATCCGATTGGGAGCTTAAACGGCTATGCACATCGTGGTCTGTATCAAACAAGTGCCGGGCTTCGGACGCCTGGTATCCACTTCATCGGGAAGCAGACAACTGACGGCGACACGGCCCCGGTCTGACCGGCATCGGAAGGAGGCTGACCCTCCAGCAATCGACTTACATGGCGAGGAGCTCTGGAATGGCCAGCTGCTCCATCTGCATTAGACCTCGGCACCTTCCCGTCACGACGGTGAATATCATCACGCTCTCAGAAGAAGGAATTTGCAATGTCACGCCGCAACCGCAGAAGCCATTTCAGAAGACGGGATCACAAACGTTCAATGTCCAACCTATGGAACGATCGCCGCGATGCCCCTTCAATATCAAAACAAATCGACCTGATACTTCGCCGGAAGGGCCCTGGCGCGCGAAACGCCGGATAAAACACTGTGGGAAACATGAAATGTCTTCTAATTTAAACCTCAATTCTCCGGCCCCGCCAGCAAGTGAGGAAGCTGCAACGGCTGACGACGTCCGAGCCCAGGTGGACGCGTCTATAACCAAATCGCTCCGAATACGAGCATTCGGATGGGGTTCGACCGCTCAGGCGAAATGGACGAGGATTGGCTCAAAGCCAGCCTGTCGTTCCACGTTCCAAAGGCGTTCATTGTCGACCGAGACGGAAGCATCGCCTTTATAGGTGATCTGGTTATGCTCGAGGATGTATTGCCAAAAGTGTTTGACGGCAGCTGGCGCGCCAGCGCGGAAGCAAAAAATGCCGAAGAGGAGCGGATTGCTGAAGGCGAGACTTATGCTGCGCAGATAGTTTCATGATCGAGTCTGGGCGGCGGTAGAGATTAAGAATGGCAAGACGGCGCTCTCGGCGATTGAGGAGGGCATCAACCTGAACCCGGACAGCGCCTTCTTGCGGCGCAACTTTATTGCACGAGCAGTGCTCAGTGTTAGTCGGGTCCCTAAAGCCCGAATCCGATTGGGGAGCTTAAACGACTATGCACATCGTGGTCTGTATCAAACAAGTGCCGGACTCTGCGCAGATACGCGTCCACCCGGTGACAAATACGATCATGCGCCAAGGCGTACCGACCATCATTAACCCTTACGACCTGTTTGCTCTCGAAGAGGCACTTCAAGTTCGTGACCGCTATGGGGGCGAGGTGACCGTTCTGACGATGGGACCGCCCATGGCTGAGCAAGCGCTACGCAAAGCCCTTACCCACGGCGCAGACCGCGCAGTGCTTCTGACCGACCGCCACTTTGCTGGATCTGACACGCTGGCGACCTCGTATGCTCTTTCTCAAGCAGTAGCGAAGATTGGCGAGAGCTATGGGGCGCCTGATATCGTCTTTACGGGAAAGCAGACAATTGACGGCGACACGGCCCAGGTCGGACCCGGAATTGCAAAGAGGTTGAACCTCCAGCAACTGACTTACGTAACGAAGATTGTCTCCATTGATCCCACTTCGCGCGAGCTCATGGTTGAACGGCACGCGGAGAGCGGCACGCAGATGCTGAAGAGCACGTTGCCATGTCTCATCACCGTGCTGGAAGGTGTCAATGCTATCCGCCGGGGTTCTCTCGATGACGCCTTCCGTGCAGCGCGAAGCCCGGTTCTTAAATGGGGGGCCGCTGACGCCGGCATTGGGGAGTTGACCAAATGCGGCCTGCGGGGATCGCCGACGGTCGTGAAGCGAGTATTCGCTCCTGGTCCGCGCGCCGAAAAAGCTATGCAAATGGAGATTAACGACAAAACGTTGGCCGAGGTCGCCGCGGAGACGGTCGCTGCAATTTTTGCCCGCCAGCCTGTTTTGGAACGCAAGCTCACGTCCCATGGCAATCGGTGAGCAGCGAGGAGTAGATTTTGGTCGCTAGAAAAAATGAAACGACGGAAAACGCGGTCGGCCGCGCCAGCTTAGGGAAAAAGCTGCTTAAGTGCTTCGAAGATCACCGGCACGTCTGGGTCTTCATGGAACTTGAGCGCGGCAATGTTCATCCCGTATCGATTGAACTCCTCGGCGAAGGCCGCAGACTAGCTGACAAACTGGGTGTCCAACTGGCCGGGGTAATCCTCGGTTCGTCTGAAGGCGTGGGCACCAAGCCTGCGATCGAAGAGGCCTTCGCTTACGGAGCTGATGTCGCCTATCTGGTAGAATCGCCCCTCCTCGCCAACTATCGAAACGCACCCTTCACCAAGGCTTTGACGGATCTGGTCACTACTCACAAACCAGAAATTCTCCTTCTCGGCGCGACCACGCTCGGCCGCGACCTAGCCGGTGCTGTAGCAACGACCTTACAAACAGGGCTTACGGCTGATTGCACCGAGCTGGATGTGGATGGAGATGGTTCACTCGCAGCAACGCGGCCAACTTTCGGCGGGTCCTTGTTGTGCACGATCTACACGCTGAACAGCCGGCCGCAAATGGCAACGGTGCGGTCCAGGGTCATGGCGACGCCGCAACGTGTGGATAAGCCAATCGGACGCGTTATCCAACATCAACTCCTGATGGTTGAGGAGGAGATCGTCACCAAAGTCCTCGCGTTCCTTTGCAACAGTGGGTCTGAGCAATCCGATCTGGCCAACTCCGACATTGTGGTTGGCGGCGGTCTCGGCCTCGGCACTGCAGGAAACCTGCAATACTTGAGAAACCTGGCAACGACGATCGGCGGGGGAGTCGGGTGCTCGCGCCCACTGGTCCAAAAAGGCTGGATGCCTGCTGATCGACAAATTGGTCAGTCCGGCCATACCATTAGACCCAAGCTCTACATCGCGGCGGGAATATCTGGCGCGGTCCAGCATCGCGTTGGCGTCGAAGGAGCCGATCTGATTGTCGCTATCAACCTCGACCAGAACGCTCCGATCTTTGACTTCGCCCACATCGGCGTTGTCGCTTGCGCGCTGGAGTTCTTGCCGGCGTTGACAGAAGCTTTCGCCAAGCGAATGCCACCGCACAACTCTATCAAGGTTATGGACCGAGGAAGGCTAGATGACCAAGAGTAAGTTCGACGCGATCGTCATTGGTGCCGGGATGTCCGGTAACGCCGCAGCGTATTCGATGGCTAGTCGCGGTCTAAAAGTGCTGCAGCTGGAGCGCGGAGAACATTCGGGCTCTAAGAATGTTCAAGGGGCTATATTGTACGCCAACATGTTGGAGGCGATTATCCCAGAATTCCGCGATGACGCCCCTCTTGAACGGCATCTGGTCGAGCAACGATTCTGGCTAATGGATGACTCGTCGCACACGGGCGTGCACTATCGCTCTGATGACTTCAATGAACTGAAGCCAAACCGTTATACGATCATCCGCGCCCAGTTTGACAAATGGTTCTCACGCAAGGTGCGCGAGGCGGGAGGCACAGTCCTTTGTGAAACGACAGCGACCAGACTCGCTTGGGACCTGAACGGTAAAGTAATAGGCGTTCACACAGACCGAGAGGGCGGTGTGATCCTCGCGGACGTAGTCGTCCTTGCTGAGGGCGTGAACGGACTGCTTGGAACACGAGCCGGGTTACGCGATATGCCGAAGCCGGAAAACGTGGCACTCGCTGTCAAGGAAATGCATTTCATGCCGGAAGAGGTCATCGCAGAGCGCTTCGGCCTCAACGGTAGCGAAGGCTGTGTGATCGAAGCCGGCGGCACGATCTCACGCGGAATGGCCGGACTGGGCTTCCTTTATACCAACAAGGAGTCGATCTCGGTGGGGATCGGCTGCCTCGTCTCCGGTTTAGCGGAAGGCATGGAAAATCCGTACCGCCTTCTTGACGCCTTCAAGCGACATCCCTCGATCCGACCATTACTGGCCGGATCAGAGATAAAAGAATACGCCGCGCATCTTATTCCCGAAGGGGGCTTCAAGGCAATCCCGCAACTCTTTGGCGACGGGTGGGTGGTCGTGGGCGATGCGGCGCAACTAAACAATGCCGTGCATAGGGAGGGATCAAACCTCGCGATGACATCAGGCCTCATGGCCGGCGAAGCGATCTCTCAGATAAAGAGCCGTGGCGGCTTGATGACGAAGCGCAATCTCTCTCTCTATAAGGGCATGCTGGATAAGTCGTTCGTCATGAAAGACCTGATCAAACACAAAGATCTTCCAAGCCTCCTCCACACCGACAGTCACAATTTTTTCATGACCTATCCAACGCTTATATCACAGGCAGCGCAAAATTTTGTGCGTGTCGACGGTGCACCTAAAATCAACAGGGAGAAGGCTACAGCTGCCTCCTTTGTCAAGGCACGATCCCATTGGGGGTTGATCAGCGACGCGGTCCGCTCCGCCGCATCTTGGCGTTAAAGGAAAATTCGATGAAGGCGACCATCATTGAGCGCATTGAGGACAAGCTGTACCAAAACCGATATCTCGTCGACACTGGACGTCCGCATATCACAGTGCGACCGCACCGGTCGCCAAGCCCGAACCTGCTCGCCTTGACGCAAGTCTGTCCGGCCAAATGCTACGAAGTGAACGAAATTGGTCAGGTGGCGATTGTTTCGGATGGCTGTTTGGAATGCGGCACATGCAGAGTGCTATGCGAAGCGAGTGGCGACATCAAATGGAATTATCCCCGGGGCGGGTTCGGGGTCCTCTTCAAATTTGGATGAGGAGTCCCTACCTCCGCCGGAATAGCAGCGACCGATCCAGCTGCATTAGCGACGGCGATTGAATGCGCATCCACTCAACCCTTCGAAAGGCTAATTTTTGCGCCGTCGATAACAGGTATTTTTAACTTAGGAATATGCGTTAGCATATTTCGCGCACCAGGGTAAAAAACAGTGCACCCTCCCCTGTTTGTAGGCATGATTAAACCAGAGGCGCGGCTCCATATACTCTACGACATATCGAAAGAGCTTATCTCTTCTTTTCCTCTAGACAACGTGCTGAAAGCTGCGATGAACGCCCTCGTCGAGCATCTGCGATTGCGCGATGGCGGAATCGTGATTCACGGCGCCGGAGGAGAGCCCTGGATAAACGTGCGGGCTCCCATTGGGCACGACGTTCGCTCACGTTCTCTTACGATTGAACAGGCGGACGCGATAAATCGTGTCATCACTAGCGGTGAGAAGCACTTTGGGAAAAATTCTGCCGTTCTCCCCGTTAAAGTAAACCGGAAAGCAATTGGCGCATTGTGGATTGATTTCGCGCAGAAAAGCGGAGATCAGGACGAAACCCTTCTGGCAATGATTGCCGTCCTGATCGGCTTAACCTGCCAGCGCTATCGCGAATTGTGCAGCGATGGCGGCGCAGTCGCCGGGGAACAACAAGCAGGACAGATTCCGAAAATCAAACCGAAGCCTCAACCCACCCAGCTCGGTAAAATCGATTGGATCGTTGGGGAGAGCCCCGCGCTCAAGAGGGTATTAGCTACCACCAATATCGTGGCTGCGACGAACTCCGCGGTGCTCTTGAGAGGAGAGAGCGGCACTGGCAAGGAATGCTTTGCAAGAGCAATACACGCGTTATCGATACGGAAAAGCAAGGCGTTTATTAAGTTGAATTGCGCCGCGCTGTCGGAAACCGTTCTGGAATCCGAATTGTTTGGCCATGAGAAGGGCGCTTTCACTGGCGCTCTCCTTCAACGAGCTGGACGCTTCGAACTGGCCAATGGCGGAACGCTGTTGCTTGATGAAATTGGCGATGTATCACCACAATTCCAGGCGAAGTTATTGCGCGTGTTACAGGAAGGCGAATTCGAACGTCTCGGCGGAACGAAGACATTGAAAGTAGACGTTCGAGTTATATGCGCCACCAACAAAAACCTTGAAGTGGCCGTCCTTCGAGGGGAGTTCAGAGCCGACCTCTATTACCGGATCAATGTGGTGCCCATCATTTTGCCGCCGCTTCGGCAGCGCGACGGAGACATTTCGCTTCTAGCGCAAGTGTTCCTCGAGCAATTCAACAAGGCAAATGATCGAGATCTCGACTTCGCGCCGTCGGCAATAGACATTTTGTCGAAATGCGCCTTTCCCGGCAATGTTCGTGAGCTGGACAATTGCGTACAAAGGACCGCTACTCTCGCCAGTTCAAATACGATCGCTTCATCAGATTTTGCCTGTCAGCAAGACCAGTGTTCTTCGGCGCTCCTCTGGAAAGACGCCCACGACGGTATTGGCAACGACGCGGTGCATCGTCTCAACCCACGAGATGCAACGTTAGGCGGACTGGGGGCCAACGCAGGTACTCTCACGGGTTCCGCAGCCACAGTGGAGGCACCCGGTCTCACTGAGCGTGATCGGCTGATCAATGCAATGGTGAAGGCTGGTTGGGTACAGGCCAAAGCGGCTCGTATACTAGGGAAAACGCCGCGGCAGGTGGGCTATGCGCTGCGCCGGTTTGGTATCGATGTGATCAAAGAGTGAAGGTGAGCGATGTCAAGAGCATCGTAAGCTTTGGTTGCCGGAGAAGCGACTTCGGGCGCAATCCTGCCTTGATTGCTACAAAACATCTCCGACAGCGAGCGCGGAAACGGGCGGTAAAGGCGACATAAGCGCTTAAACAGCAATGTCTCGTCGACCGGAATCTATCTTGCTTTTGGAGGTTTAACCTTTCCTAGCCAATGGAACAATGCGATGTCGGAACCGGAAATAGAGGTCGGGATGACCAGCAGCGCCCCCTTCGACCGGGCGCCGATGGCGCCCGCTATGCGCGGCGGCCGCGCATCTTCGTCCTATGACCTTTCGGTGACGGATGACATGGATGCGCGGATCTGGGAGAGAATCAAAGACCATCCCTGCTTTTCAGAGCAAGCCCATCACTATTTTGCTCGCATGCATGTCGCGGTCGCACCTGCCTGCAACATCCAGTGCAACTACTGCAATCGCAAATATGACTGCACCAACGAAAGCCGTCCCGGGGTCGCATCAGTCAAGCTAACTCCCGACCAGGCACTACGCAAGGTGATTGCCGTCGCCAGCAAAGTGCCGGAGCTTTCCGTAATCGGCATTGCCGGACCGGGCGACGCTTGTTACGACTGGAAGAAAACAGTAGCGACGTTTGAAGGCGTTGCCAGAGAAATACCTGACATCAAACTATGCATTTCTACGAATGGATTGGCGCTTCCGGACCATGTCGATGAGCTAGCTGACATGAACGTCGATCACGTGACGATCACCATCAACATGGTGGATCCGGAAGTCGGGGCGAAGATCTATCCATGGATACTTCACGGTCATCGTCGATACACTGGGATAGAAGGTGCCAGGATCCTTCACGAGCGCCAAATGTTGGGTTTGGAAATGCTGACCGAACGCGGCATCCTCACCAAAATCAATTCGGTTATGATTCCAGGCGTCAATGACACGCACCTCGTGGAAGTTAACCAATGGATCAGAGACCGCGGGGCATTCATGCACAATGTTGTGCCCCTGATTTCAAAGCCTTCGCATGGTACTTATTACGGTCTCACGGGTCAGCGTTGCCCGGAGCAGTTCGAACTAAAGGCACTTCAAGACTGTCTCGATGGTAACGTTAAGCTTATGCGCCACTGCCAACAGTGCCGGGCCGACGCCATCGGTTTGCTGGGCGATGATCGTGAGCGAGAGTTTGCCCTCGACCAAATCTCCACCAAAGCTGGATACGATGCCAACAAGCGCGAGGTATATCGGAAGCTGGTCGAGCATGAGCGAGAGGATCAATTTGCAGCAAAATTGGACGCGAACAAAGCAGTCAAGTCACTGGGTTCGTCGGGAACTCTTGTCGTTGCCGTGGCGACTAAAGGTGGCGGCCGGATCAACGAACATTTCGGTCAGGTAAGAGAACTCCAATTGTATGCCGTCTCTCGAAAAGGGATCAACTTGGTGGGACACCGTAAGGTTCTGCCATATTGCTTGGGTGGCGTAGGCAAGGAGAGCGCTCTGGATCAAATCATCGTTGCACTCGACGGTATCGATATTCTGCTCTCTGCCAAAATTGGCGATGGACCAAAGAAGCGGTTGGCAAAAGCTGGCGTGCGAGCAACGGACGCATTTGCCTATGCTTACATCGAGACTGCGATCGGCGCGCTGTACATCGCCGAGTTTGGCCGCAAGCCGTCGATGCCGACGGCGTTACCCCTCTGACTGAGTCAGGAGTTGAAACATGGCTTATAAGATCATTGCATCCCAGTGCACCCAGTGCGGCTCTTGCGAATTTGCATGTCCCTCAGATGCGATCAGTTTCAAAGGTGAAGGATATGTTGTGGATTCAAAAAAATGTACCGAGTGCAAGGGTGAGTTTGACACGCAACAATGCGCTTCGGTGTGTCCGATGCCAAAGACCTGCGTCCCTGCTTGATCGCCACCGACTAAAGCGCGAAAAATGAGACGAGCGGGCGAACATGCGGTAGAAAATTGCGTACTACCGGTATCACATCCAGTGAGCGGATTCGGCCCAAATCTGATGTAGAGCCATAACGGAGGTATCGGCCTGGGGATATTTCCAACCAGAATAATGGGCTTTGATAACGCTCGACTTTGAAAGCTCCCAAAGCAGCCAGCGAGAAGGAACATGCATGAGAGTGACAATCAGCAGAACTGACGTCGGCTTATCGGCCTATATTCACAAGAAAGACCTCGAGGAACCGATCATCTCGGTTGAGCACAAAAGCCTATGGGGCGGCTTTATTCTGCTGAAAAACGGATGGCAGATTGCTCTTCCCGACCTGTCGCAGAACAGGCGCCTGCCCGTCACTGTCGATGCGAGGAGGCTATCCAGTTAGAGTGCGTGCGCCGGTCGATAGACGAAGTGCAAAGCGCAAGCAGTTCATACGCCCCATCGAGAGCATCCATCCTTTGCCGGTCCGTTGAAGACGACGATTGGCAAAAGATTGCCCGTATATCAGGAGGAATCCGACATGACCCAACTCAACGAAACAACGCTTAAGGAGCTCGTGGACCGCATCTTTGGCGACCTTGGTGGTGCATTCAGCGTGCCGCTGGTGCGGATCGGCAATGACCTTGGCCTCTACAAGACGCTGAAGGCGATCGGACCCGCGACGGCCGAGGAGGTTGCCGTGGCCGCGGGATGCACGCCTCGCTATGTGCGCGAGTGGTTGGCAGCGCAGGCGGCTTCGGGCTATGTGCATTACGAGAATGGCCGGTTCTCGCTCACGCCCGAGCAGGCCTACGTGTTTGCTGAACCCGACAGCCCGGTCAACCTGATTGGCGCCTTCGATACGGCTGCCGCCATGGTCGGAAATCAGGCGAAGGTGCAGTCTGCCTTCAAGACAGGTGAAGGCGTTGCCTGGGGTGACCAGGCTGGCTGCATGTTCTGCGCTGTCGCGCGGCTGTTCCGCCCTGGTTACGTCAATGCGCTGGTCCAGGAGTGGCTGCCGGCGCTCGATGGCGTGAACGCCAAGTTGAAATCGGGTGCAACGGTCGCCGACGTCGGATGCGGGCACGGGGTATCAACGGTTCTGATGGCGCAGGCCTTTCCCAAATCCCAGTTCACGGGTTACGACTTTCATTTGGGCTCGATCGCGGCTGCGAAAGCGCACGCTGAAGCGCACGGTTTGACGAACGTGCAGTTTGAGGCGGGCCGCGCGCAGGACTTCGACGGTAGCGACTTCGATCTGATCACCTGCTTCGACTGCCTACACGACATGGGCGACCCGGAAGCGGCGGCGTCTCATATCAAAAAAGCGCTGAAGGAAGGCGGCACCTGGATGGTCGTCGAGCCTTTGGCGGGAGACACGCTTGAGGAGAATATCAACCCGGTCGGGCGGCTCTACTACTCCGCCTCGACGATGATCTGCGTTCCCACCTCCCTGGCGCAGGAGACGGGATTAGCACTTGGCGCTCAGGCGGGAGAGAAGCGATTGACGGAGGTGATCCGGTCAGGCGGGTTCACACATGTCAGACGAGCAGCCCAGACGCCGCTGAACATGGTGCTCGAAGCAACTTGGTGAGAAGGAGTGGTGCATCCGGGACATGCCAGATGGGGCAGGCTCTCGGCGCACACGTGACGTTGAAGGCGGCTAGCACTTGAATTTGGACCGTTTGCGCTTGAGGGCAGATCCGGTCGCCGCTCTTCAACTCCCTGCTGCACGAGCGAGACAGCGGCGATACCCGCACTGACCGCACGCAATGTGTCGGCACCCTTGACGGCAGCCTTTCCTCACCGTCATCACAAGGCCAGTCGTTTACCAGGAGACGCGCCGTCGCCTGGCCTCCATACGACTTGCGAGATGCCGGGCCAAGCAAAGCAAACCGACCGGATTGATTCTGATGATGATGTGAAGCAGCATCCGTCACCGCATTAGTCGCCGCCGAAGCAATGCGGTCGACACGAGGAATGGTACGACTATGTAGATGCAGAGAACGCCGATATGCAGGGAGACATTGGCGATTGGTTGGCCCAGCATCGTCGGGCGGATAACATCTATCGAATGTGCCAAGGGCAAGAAGGCGGCTGTCTGTTGGAATGCTACGGGCAACTGGTCTACGGGAAAGACTGCGCCTGACAAAAACAACATCGGTGTGATGACCAGCGTTTGATAAAATATGAAATAATCGTAGCTGGGCGCGAGGGCCGTGACGACCATTCCAAGGCTCGCAAAGGCTAAGCCCGTGATGGCGATGACCGGAAGAGCGTAGAGAAGAGCCAGCCAGTGAGTGTATCCCAACATGGCGGCGACGATACCAATACCGGTGCCTGCGAGCGACGCCTTGGTTGCCGCCCACGCCATTTCCCCAACGACGATATCCCCCAGCCTGAGCTGCGTGTATAACATTGCTTCCCAGGTGCGCTGGCCCTCCATTCGGCCAAAGGCCGCATAGATAGTCTCGAAGGTTGCAGCAGTCATCGCGCTTGTCGCGATCATTCCAGCCGCCAAAAAAGCAGTGTACGATACGCCGTCAACGCGCCCCACCATCACTCCCAATCCAGCGCCGAGCCCGAATAGATATATAATGGGATCGGCTAGATTTCCCAGAATGGATGCCAACGCCGCTTTTTTCCAAGCCAAATAGTTCCGGCGCCAAACTGCGAGCCAATTTAAACCGCCGGCGGATAATGCTGCTACGCTCATTCTACTTCTCCATCTCGCGTCCGGTTAACCGCAAGAAGACATCTTCTAGATTTGGTGGACGCTCCAGCAAGCGCAGGCCCGTATATCTACGCAGCTGCGCGCGCACCTGCTCTGGATCAGGCGTGTAGCAGAACAGGGTCTCTCCGCTGATCTCCAGTCGCCTAGCATTCGGCCTGATCAAGAGACTAAGCTCCTGCGGATCGCCGCCATAAATTTCGATCACAGGACAGCCAATCTGCTCCTCGATCAGGGCATGCGGTCGGCCCTCGGCGATCTTTCGCCCAGCTTCAAGCACGCACAGCCGGTCGCACAACCGCTCAGCCTCTTCCATGATATGGGTCGTCAGAAGAATTGTCTTGCCGCATGCCAACAGCGATCGAAGTCGTTCCCAGATCAAGTGGCGCGCGTGTGGGTCGAGGCCAGTGGTCGGCTCGTCCAAAATGAGTAGCTGCGGGTCATTAATGAGCGCACGCGCCAAAGTGAGGCGTCGCTTCATCCCTCCCGATAGGTCTGCCACACGCGTATTCGCCTTGCTTTCAAGTCGCGCAAATTCAAGCAGCGATGGGATCACCGTTTCGATTTCTCGGGTGCTCATGCGGAAGTAGCGGCCGTATACCAAAAGGTTCTCGCGGACCGTGAATTCCAGGTCGAGATTATCGAACTGAGACACGATCCCGATTTTCGCGCGCGCCAAGCGAACCTGGCCCGGCTCCTGCGCTCCGAGTACAGTGATCTTGCCTGCATTCGGCGACGTCATTCCTAGGATCATACGGGTGATCGTGCTTTTACCTGCGCCGTTCGGTCCTAAAAGACCAAAACATTCTCCTGCGGCGATAGTAAACGACAAGTCATTGACGACGATTTTACCACCATATGATTTCGAAACGCCGGCCAGGTCGATTGCGACTGGGGACAATGAGCCAGAAGGCGAATCCATTGCCTTAAATTTCGATTGGTGCTGCCGCTCCGATAGGATGAGATGATCCTGGTGCGGATCAGCGATCGTCGTCTTCAAATTCGTTAATTGCCCGTTCATTTCTTGTCCCAGATTTTGAGCTGCAGTGACGCGTTCATCACTCGCCACTATAGGCAATTTCAGATGTCGCCCGCCCTGGCATTTTGGTAGCGCCCTGCTGCCCAACCGTGGGCGCAATCGCGACTGATCCGCGCGACAGCCAGTCGCTATTGGATAGGGTACAAAGGGCATAGGCCTTCAAGGGAATTAAGAGAAAGATGTTCACAAGCGTGTGGAGAGCAAAACCCAGAAACCTCAGTTCGCGGGCGCGATAGGCAGCCACGCTACAGCGGACAAGAGTCATGGATCCAATGACCAGGATCGTCCACCAGGGTAGTGTGGCGGTCAGCGCAAACTGGCCAATTCCTGTCAATACCGACAGCGCAAGAAGTAGCAGGCCGACATTTTGCCCGATTGCGTCCAGCGTGAGATATCGATCGAGACCAGGCAGTACAGGAAGCGCAAGCAAAGTATCCCGAAAGGTGCTGCGTGCCCACCGTAGTTGTTGGCGTAGATAAACACCCATCGTGTCTGGAACGACTGTCGCCGCGATGGCACTCGGAACATACTCAGTTCGAAAGCCTGCGCTCAGCATGAGAATCGTCAAATGGCGATCTTCGCCGAAGTCACTCGGCTTGCCGCGATAAAGCTGCGTCTCGTACTGATCGAGCAGCGAAAGCATAGCAGACCGACGGTACATCGCACATGGGCCGCAGCAACACATAACTGCACCGAAGCGAGCTTGTGCCGCGCGCTCCTCGTTGCAGGCAAGCCAGTACTCCATGTCAATCAAGCGAGTTAGCCAGGTGTCCGCCTGGTTGCTGGCTTTCATTTGGCCCATCGCCGCACCGACTGCTGGATCCCGCATTTTGTGGGCAAGCTTAGATACGACGTCGGGGGCGATCGTGGTGTCTGAGTCCACATTCAAAATGAGATCCCCAGAGGACTGGGTTATAGCGGCGATTTGCGCTTTGCGCTTTCCAACATTTTTAGGGAGAATTGTGAAGTTGAATCTCTCATCGTCTGCATAGACAGCGCGCTGAGCCACAACCGCGTCGCGATTTTTGGAACCGTCGTCGACTACATAGATGCGCAATTTTCCGGCATAATCTTGCTCCGCAAGCGACGCGAGGCATTCCGAAAGAACGATTGGGTCCTCGTTGAAGCACGGCACGATGACATCAACGCTTGGCACGGGGTTGGTTTCAATGTCTTTCGCAGGTGTTGTTGAGATCGTTGTCCGCCTAGCATGAAAGACCTGCGCGCTCTTGTAAACGGTGGAGAGCATTGCATAAAGCGAGATGGCGGCGATGCTGGTTGTTGCGAGCAGGGTCATGGTTTCTCGTTTGTCCAGTGTTTCAGGGAAGTGAACGAATCTCGAATCCGCGGCTATGCAGTGCCGGAATAATTCGAGAGAGTGCTATGAGCGTCTGGTCACGGAGTCCGGCAAGCGAGCATTGCTCAACCTCATCGGGAGGACACCCGTCGTGCAAAAGCACGATTGCCCCAGGCCGAGCAGCAGCAAGCACCTCATCAACGATCACGTCGACGCCCGGGCAAGACCAGTCTCTAGGGTCGGCCGACCAGTGAACGGCTCCAAGTCCAGCCCTCACCGATGCTGAAAGGACGTCTTCAGTCCAAACCCCGTAAGGCGCTCGTAAGTGCCGGACCAAGGCTTGGGGACAGGCCGAGACAATAGCTTGATGCGCCTCGTCTATTTCACGTTTCACATCCTTGGGATCGCAGGTGGCGAGGTCGGGATGCGTCATGGTATGATTGGCGACATCATGACCTTCCGCCACAAGACGCCGAATGAGTTCGGGGTGATCCTTCACGTATGAGCCGATAGCAAAAAATGTCGCCGGAACGCGGTGCTCAGCTAGAACATCCAGGATTTGCGGCGTGCAGAATGGATTAGGACCGTCGTCGAACGTCAAGTAAACGCAGCGAGCTTCGTGGCCGCTTGTGTGATTGACCGGTACTTCGCTCATATATGCAGGCCGCTTCATAGTTCCGACCCGTTTCGTTCAATCAACGAGCCCGCGGGCCACTCAGTCATTGGACGGTCGACGGGAACCACCAATACGAGGACATCTTCAGTGCGCGTGGCTGGCAGGTCGGAATGCGCGTCTGGAAGCGTCGAGCGCACACGCAGCCCGGTCATGATATTTGCGGTACCGTCTCGGCAGTATCTTTCCATATGATTCCGCATGGCGTGGCGAACTGTTCCGAAAGCAAATGGAACGCTCAACTCGCGCAGAATCGGAAACATAGCGCGGACCGAGTGAGCGATGCCTAATCCTTCTAGATCCGGTCGCACTCCGTACAGGCCTAGCTCGGCCACAAGCAAATCAGTCGTACCGACTTTTATGAAGCGGCGTAACAAGCCCATGTGGCTAGCGACGCCGTGCGAGTCATATGCGATTGCGCGGCGTTCGGGCCTCGCACCACCCCAGCTTCGGCCAGTCTCGAACGGCTTGGCATTGAACGCTCCCGTCGGCCCATAGGTCTTGCAAAAAAAATCGGCGAGTTCCGCGTGGTCGGAAGCTTCCAGCTCATTTTCCCAGCAGATTTTCCATCGCACTTCAGAAGACATGCAAAAGCTCCAAGTTGTTTCTTCGCCCAACCACGATCAGAGCTGCGCGATATTGTTGCGCATACTTGTTGGATTGCCGGTTAGGCAATCGAGCGGTTAAGAGATGTAAGAGTCTCAAATCGGGCCCCTGCCCGGCGCTTCGTTTTTTAGTTCCTGGCCCTGATATTGATCAAGTTCCGGGTTTTCTATAAGTGATCCGATAGATTGGTAAAATTGATTGTTTGGATGGCAATCATCTATGGAATGGATATTCAACCCATGCGTTTTAAAGGCCTAGATCTAAACCTTCTTGTAGCACTCGACGCTCTAATGACCGAGCGCAAGCTCACAGCAGCGGCGCGCAGCATCAACCTCAGCCAACCCGCCATGAGCGCCGCCATCTCTAGGTTGCGCGACTATTTCCGCGACGACCTTTTTATCATGCAGAGACGGGAGCTAGTTCCGACCCCGCGTGCAGAGGCACTTGCCCCCGCTGTCCGCGAAGCCCTCTTGCATATCCAGCTCTCCGTTATCGCTTGGGATCCAATAAACCCAGCGGAGTCCGACCGCCGATTCAGAATTATCCTCTCAGACTTCATGGCACTGGTCTTCTTCGACAAGATAATACTGCGCTTAGCTCGGGAGGCGCCAGGGGTCAGCTTCGAGTTGCTGCCACTTGACGACGATCCGGAGGAGCTTCTACGCCGTGGTGATGTCGATTTTCTGATCCTCCCGGATTTATTCATGTCCGGCGCCCATCCGAAGGCAAGGCTTTTCGAAGAGAGACTGGTGTGCGTCGGCTGCCCTACGAACGAGCAGTTACAAGGGCAGCTCTCCTTGGAGCAATATATGTCCATGGGACATGTTGCGGCTAAGTTCGGACGTGGTCTTAAGCCTTCCGTAGAGCAATGGTTATTGATGCAGCACGGCCTCAAGAGGCGTATTGAGCTCGTCGTCCCCGGGTTTAACTTGATCCCGCCATTGCTGTCTGGCACTAATCGAATAGCAACCATCCCCCTGCGGCTGGTCAAACATTACGAACGAACTATCCCACTAAGAATCATTGAGCATCCTTTGCCGCTTCTTTCGTTCACTGAGGCTGTCCAATGGCCGGCTCTTCACAACACTGATCCTGGAAACATCTGGATGCGCGAGATTATGATCCAAGAGGCTTCGCGCATGGAATCTGAGATGGAAAGTTGTACGTCGTAAGCGGCACCGCCGGCTCATTTCACAGCGCGTTGGCTGTGTTCCCAAAGGAGGCATTACGTTACAGGCGGCCCCCGCCGCCTCAGCTCAGCTAGCAATCGAAGCTATTGCCGAGAGCGATCGTTTCTACCTGAGAAGGTACGATTCGTATGCTTTCCCTGGCCTCATGCAAAAGTGATTCAAAACTTTATTCCTGTAACTTATGTTCGGCCCATCGCGGAAACCAGCATCCAGCTGCGGTGACTTCCCCGACCTTCCGCACATGCGCTTCTGCGCGAAAATGACCAACGCGCCGACCCGGGATAGTAGCCGAAGCTCTACTTTCGATCCCGCAATAAATCTTGTTCTTGAGGGTTTGAAACGGCGCCGGCGCGAGAAGTTAGCCGCGGCAATATGTCGAGCCACAATCCATAGCGTGGATGCTTTTGATCCACACAATCAATTTTACCAATGATCCCATATGATCCATAGCAGGGCAGCCGCGCGGTGAGATTCCGGTAAGTTTTATTGGTTTCTGTCGTCACTTCGCAGACGAGCCGGAACATCTTCCGATGTTAGCAGCAATTAGATCGAGCCTTCTCGCAAGGCCGTCGGCTCGTCGAAATTAGGCATGATGGAGAGGAATACAAATGGCTGATCAACTCACACTGGAAATTATCAGTGCTATCAATAAGCTCGTCAAAGCTGAAAACGGCGAAAGAACGACCGTAGCCCTCGGCGAAATAACGACTGACACTGAGTTGACTTCACTTGGCATCGATTCGCTGGGTTTGGCCGATGTCCTTTGGGATCTGGAGCAGCTCTACGGCATTAAGATCGAGATGAATACGGCCGATGCCTGGTCGAACCTCAACAATATCGGCGACGTGGTGGAAGCCGTCCGTGGCTTGCTCACCAAGGAGGTCTGAATGGACAGGCGCGTCGTTATCACCGGATTGGGCGGACTGTGCGGACTGGGCACCGATGCTTCCTCTATCTGGACGGAGATGCGCGAAGGCCGCTCCGCCATCGGCCCGATCTCAAACTCAGAGATTCATGAGCTGAAGGGGATGATCGGGACCGAGATCAAGGTGCTGCCTCAACACGACATTGATCGCAAACAGCTCATCTCCATGGACCGCTTCAGCCTGCTAGCCGTGCTTGCAGCTAAACAAGCCATGCTACAGGCCGGCCTTTCGTGCAATGAAGGAAATGCCCACCGTTTCGGCGCGACAGTGGGCGTTGGCTTTGGCGGCTGGGACGCTACCGAGAAGGCCTACCGCACCCTCCTATTGGGCGGCGCGACTCGCACTGAGCTATTCACTGGGGTAAAGGCAATGCCTAGCGCGGCTGCCTGTCAGGTAAGCATGAACCTCGGGCTGCGGGGGCCAGTCTTCGGTGCCACCTCTGCCTGCGCCTCGGCCAACCATGCGATCGCTTCAGCGGTAGATCAGATCAAGCTCGGTAGGGCGGACGTTATGCTAGCTGGAGGAAGCGACGCGCCACTCGTGTGGATCGTGCTTAAGGCATGGGAAGCAATGCGCGTACTCGCTCCAGATACTTGCCGGCCATTCTCGGGCGACAGGAAAGGACTAGTTTTGGGCGAGGGTGCGGGCATGGCCGTGCTGGAAAGCTATGAGCATGCCGCCGCCCGCGGTGCAACGATGCTTGCCGAGGTCGCCGGCATCGGCCTTTCCGCCGATGCCTACCACATAGCTGCACCAGCTGTGCATGGGCCGGAGGCGGCGATGCGCGCCTGCCTTGTTGATGCGGGTTTAAATGCCGAGGATGTAGACTACCTCAACGCCCATGGCACCGGCACCAAGGCCAACGATCAGATCGAAACGACGGCGATTAAGCGCGTCTTTGGTGACCATGCTCGATCGATGTCCATCTCTTCCACCAAATCCACTCACGCGCACTGCCTCGGGGCAGCAAGTGCGCTCGAAATGATAGCCTGCGTGATGGCGATCCAAGAAGGTGTCGTGCCGCCCACGGCGAACTATCGCGAACCAGACCCCGATTGTGATCTGGACATCACGCCAAATGTGCCCCGGGAGCGCAGGGTGGGCGTGGCCATGAGCAACGCCTTCGCCATGGGCGGCATGAATGCTGTCCTTGCGTTCAAGCAGGTGCAATGAAGTGAAGATCGTCACGACTAACCCTTGTAAGGCCAGCGGCACATGCTTGAAGCAGGCACCGCAATCCTGTCAAATAGTCTCGCTCTAATTCCTCGGATACTCTCGCATCTCAAATTTTCCTCCGCGCAAACCATGCTACTCCGCCGTCTCGGGGCAAAGGCTGTGGGATGAGAGGGATGCAGCCCGTCGCCCGCTCTTTCCGGCATCAGCGAGCACACACGTCTGACGAAGTGGGCTCGGCACCGCTGCTTGTTGGCATTGATGAACCTTTACGGTGACTTTGCGGCCTTCGTGGTCATCGGAGAAAGCGATCACCACGCTGATATCAATTCGAGCGCCGTGGCTTTGGCGACAGCTTCACTGGTTGTGGCGACGGTCAGCTTTCGGCGTGCCGACGCAAGATAGAGCTGCACCGCACTTACCGAAATGGACAAGCGGGCGCAGATCTGCTTTGCCATTAGGCCGCTGGCCGTCATATCGAGACATTGCAGTTCGCGGCGCGACAATTGCGGAAAACCCGCAGTTTTTCTCAGGCCCGACAGAACCATGGCCCTGTCGTGGAGATGGTGGGCGAGAAACTGGAGGTCGCGCATGCTGTCCATGCGGGACCGACGCCAGTAGGAGGCGGGCTGATTGGAGGTGATCGTAAACAGCGATCGCTCCCCGTGAGGCCCACGCACCGGCAGTGTCACGCCTTGCTGCCCGATACCGAAGGCCATCGCCTCCTTAAAGAAGTCGTGAGCCCGCCCTGAATCCCATTTTGACGCGGACCATTCCACGGGCAGAAAGCCGCGCTGTCCGAGCCGCACGACGGGATCGATGCTGAAGTAATCCCGGGCAAGATATTGCTTCACCCATTCGGGCGGGTAGGTCAGCATCAGCAATGGATTGTTGGCCGCTGCGCCCGAGGAGCGGGTCACATGCAGAACCATGTGCGATATCGCATAGATGTGGCGGACTTCGTCCAGCGTCGTTTCCAGATCTTCCAACGTCGGCGATGCGGAGATCCGGTCCAAACTGTAGAAAAAACGAGAACTGCTCAGCATGAGATGGACTCGCGGTTGTGTGTTTTCCTGACTGGGGTAATCGTAACATTTCGCGGTTAGCGAGAAAAGGACATTTTATAGCAACCATGGCGCGATGTGAAGAACAGGTTAAGGAACTGACGACACTGTGGGCGGCGGGACGGCGACTGGCCTTACCGCATGCCACCATAGACAAGGGCCCTGCCAGGACAGGAAGAGGTTTGATTGAGAAGTCGGGCTAGGTTGGTGCGAAGTGTCCGACAGTTATCTGCAGTCACGTCCCACAGGCCGACATACAGTTTGCCGATCTCGGGCAGTGATCGGGCAAGGGGCGTCGGCCTCCAGCCGAGCCTGCGATACACCCCGACCATCGCCCCATCATAGACGCCGACGATGTTTTCGATACCGGCGCCGAGGGCAAGATCGCAAAGCCCTGAGAGCAGTTCGGTGGCGACTGCGCGCGATTGCGCGATGTGTCCGGCAGATGGGTGAACGCAGAAGCGGGTACATTCCCAGGTCGTCGGGCTGTCGACGTCGATAGGCTGATCGAAGAAATGCCGAAACTCGCTTTTGAGCATCGTCGCGCCAGTGGTCGGCAGCAGGCGTAGCGAACCTGTCAGTGTGCCCGAAGGTCGTTGAGTGACGAGATATACGGGATCTTCGACCTCATCATATCGGTCCCTCTCCCATTGATCCCGGACATCGACCTGCCATCCCAGCCGATCGCGAAAAACGACGGCGCGAGCCCGAAACATTGCATCGAATGCACGTCGATCGGTCTCGAGCATGTCTTTGGTGAGTATCCGCAACATATCCGTTCCTCCTGATCGTCGATGTTTCACAACAGGGGCCGACCTCGAGCAATATGGATATTTCACCAGATTGACCGGCGCTTCGACTTACCTTTCATTTTCACAGGCATTTCCGAAGCTTGATCGATCTCAAGCTCGCTGTGGCTGCCACTTCAACGCAACCAAGGAAGAATCGTTCGTGACCTACGATCCAGCCCGCGGCAAACGCATTCGAGAAGCGATATCTCGGGGCAAGTTCCGGAAAGTACACGCTCTTGCAGCCGAACTGAATGTATCAGTCGCGGCCGTTTCGCGCTGGCAAAATGGCGGCCATACGTCCCTGGAAAGCGCCTGCGCTCTCGCGCGCCTGCTGGATGTTTCCCTCGATTGGCTGCTCTTGGGGCGAGGGACCATAGACGGGCATAGGAACAGAGCGATCTCCGCCACGGAATTGCTGTGGGTAATGGCGCTACGTGGCCGATCTGCGGCGGCTCGGTCCAATCTTATTGGGCTGCTCGAATCCATCCCTCCGGAACAAGCGTTACGCTAAGCACAATTTCGCACGGTTTTTTTACCTTGCGCTCAACAGCTTTAGGTTGCTCAAATTCACCGTATCAACGATCTTTCTAGTTAGGGTTTCAATGACGAGACCGGCAGGAAGGCTAGCCCACCCTGCCCTCGCCGACGCGAAGACCCTTGTTTTCACTATCAACGCAGAAGGGTTGCCGACATGTCTACAATGTTGACCATCAACGTGAAAAACTACGAATCCCAGACGCAAAACTTCTACTTCTTCCAGCAACCGGCAATTTATACCGGCGGCGGGCAAGTCTATTCGAACAGCCTTTTCTCGCAGTCGCTCGGCAACTACGACAACACCGGCGCGATCCTGACCTTCCAGGTCAACCTGCAATATTATGCCGGCATCCAGCAGGCGAATACACCGCCGCAAATTGGCGCATCATCTGGCTACTCGTCAGCCAGCCGCGCCATTGATCTTGCTCCGAGTTCGGGTGGCAGCGGTAAACCGAACGACTGGACGACTGCGACGGTCAATCCGCTCGGACTATCCTCGCCAATCTACGGGGAAGGTGTACAGCCTGGCGCATTCCGCATCACCACGCCGGTTTTCAACTCGCCGCCCTACTTCAATGTCGGCTCAGCGGTTGCCGTCAATGGCGGCATCGTGCTCTCCAACTTCGTGCAGGCAAACCCGGCCAGCAATACCGATTGCCAGCCGATCCTGAAGTATTATGTCCAGACCGGCGCCTACACGCCAGGTGTCGTGATGAACTTCACGCAGTCGAGCGTGAACGCGGCGCTTTCCGACTTCACCGGCGGCTATTCCGTCTGCAACGTCAGCCTGAAATCTGACGGCACCTGGACGACGCAGCTCCAGTAAACCTTGGCAGCCATGCAGGTGAAGAACCGTCCCCTCTTCACCTGCATGCGCAGCATTCGCGCGTTGCCGCCGCCCGCCGGGCGACGGACAGGCTTGATCTCAGAGGGGATTGTCACACGCCATGACCAGTTCGTCCTACCAGATCATCGTTCGGAACTTCTCGCAGACGACGCAATATTTCTATGTTTTCCAGAAGCAGGCGGCATTTCCGTTGCTGCCGAGCCATGGTCCCATCCTCAGCGGCAGTCTCGGCTGCCAAAGCATCGGCAATTACGCAAGTTCGGGAGCGCAGATCAATTTCGGTTTGGACAGTCAGGTCTATGCAGGTGCCCTCAGCACCAAACAGGCGGCGTCCCCCTCGCAGCTTATCGCGCTTCTCTCGCTCAATGCCGCCACGCTATCCGTGGTCGGCAGCAGCTCGGCGTTCCGACCGGTTACGCTCACCACGGTCGACGGTTCGCCGGACAATTGCACGACCTTGACGCTCGATCCGCTTGGACTTTCCGCGCCCGCCAATCAAGCCGGAGTTGCGATCGGAGGATTTGGCATAAACGTGCCTTCCTACACGCCGTTGCCGCGTCCCGAGCTCTATTGTGGCGTCGTCGCACTAAACGACAATCAAGCTATCATACTCTCGAGCTTCGTCGCTCCTTTCCCCAACGCCGTCATGAACTGCATACCGAAACAGATCTTTTTCGTGAAGATGGGCTACCAGCCGGTCGGAAGCACCGTGACTTATGACGAGAGCAACTCGGCATGCTGCGATTTCACCATCGGCTACGCGATCTACACCGTGACTTACAAAGCTGACGGAACCTTTTCGGCGACAGGAGGACCGTAGACCCAGAGAACCGGATCATCATTGACGCTTGAACAAGCCAACCCTTGAACCGAAAGGAATATAGCAATGTTACGTATCACGTCGAAATTCGCTGGCCAAACAGCACGTCGCGATAAAATCGCTGCCGGGCTTGCCATTTCCATCGTCTCTATCCTCGCAACAGCGCTGCCTGCCGCCGCGCAACTCGTTTTTTCGTCCGATTGCCGGAACTACCAGCCCATTGCGGTCGCCCCGCCGAACGACGCGATCCTCTTCACCAAGCAGCCGGTGCCCCATCCGAACGGAACGGCCTCCGTCTTTGCGATCGTCGGAGCCGACACCTATGTCATTCCGGCTGGGGCCAACTCCTGCATCGTCGCCGCTCCCCCCGCCGATGACAATTACTGCTTCATTGCCCGTAACGACGACACGATCGACGGCGTCGGTTTTGCCGCCATTCGAAATCCGGGGGGCCTGACCGCCTGCCAGTAAGGGGTGAATTTCCTACATCCAGCAGTTCTCGTCCGGTCTTGCGCGAAGGTGAGGCGGAAAGTGGAATATCCACCTCCGCCCGCTGTCGCGCGCTTGTCACCCTGGCGACCCAATTCTGCACGCTAAGAAGCAATCGGTGGGTGAAAGAAACTACAGCTAATGAGCAGTTCATAGGCACTGGCCAGCGGTAATCTTTCAGGTTCCAAGGATTCTATTGACGGCGGCCGCGATAGCGGCCTCCGTCGGTGAACCAGCCCTTCGTCATGCCGCGCCCCGCCAAGACGCTGACGATTTGCATTCCCGCCGGCATCGAGCAAGGCGGACGGCCCATAGAGACTGGAATAGAATAAACCTTCGGGAAGCCGGGCAGTAACTTGAGTAAAAGTCTTTTTATGACGGTCTCTTAGTCAGCCTTGGTCTGCCTATGCGCTTGCCGCTGTGTTCGGAATCTGCCAAGCTAAATAGACACATCTTATTGTGCCCTCCCCCAGCCGGTGAATGCGAAGGTCGCTCCCGGTCTGCCTATCTGCAGGATTTGCCGCGCTTGAGCAGATGACTTTCGAACCAGACCGCGAAAAGGCGAAAGATTGCTGTTAACTCCTCTGTGCGCTCTGCCGGCAACCAGGTGAATCCGAGCGCAATGACCGACCACTCCTCGAACAAGATCTGAGAAGAGACGATGACACGCAGCCAAAAAGAAAAGATGCTCGCAGGCGAGATGTATAACGCAGCGGATCCTGAGATCCAAGCCGAGTTGCTCCTCACCGGGGCTTGGCTGAAACGGTACAATGACACGCTGGGCGACCCCGCCGAGCGGTGGCATGCGCTTCTGGTAGAACGATTGGGGGCTGTCGGGCTTGGAGCTGCTATTCGTCCTCCGTTCCACTGCGATTACGGGTTCAACATCCGTATCGGAGCGTGGGTCTACATCAATTTCAACTGCGTCATCCTTGACGTGGCAGCAGTGACTATCGGCGACGGAACCGCAATAGGGCCCGCTGTGCAGATTTATACTGCGGACCATCCACATGATCCAGAGCAGCGCCAGGCTGGGTTGCAGTTGGGACGACCGGTCAGCATTGGCAGGCACGTCTGGATTGGTGGTGGAGCAATCATTCTCCCGGGCGTGACGATCGGCGATCATGCTGTCATTGGCGCTGGTAGCGTGGTCACTCGAGATGTTCCTGCAGGAAGCACGGCGATGGGAAATCCAGCTCGGGTCAGGGTTGGTGGACGCTTGCCGCAATCATAAAAGTAGGCGTCGGGCGAAAATCCGGTGGTAAGGGGTAGTCTCGTTGCTTGTGCGAACGACGATTCTGGGTCGCCATGGCCCGTGCGACCGTCGGCACTCTGACGCAGTTCTCTTTGCAAATGCGGTCGGGCAGTCGTGCTAAGTGATTTACTGATCGCGTTTGCTACGACCGGCTGCACATTGCACCGGACCGCCGGATTCCAGCGTCAGGATCCGGCTGTCCTGTCGAAAACTTAAGGCACCATCTACTGCCGACACACGCGGCCATGTGACCTTTCCTCGGAGACCGTTTGAAGATAGCCTGCGTTCGTCCCATGCCAAAGCCTCCTTCCCATCGGCGCCCGAAACCAACCTGTCGAATCTAGATCGACTGATGTTTTCCAGGAGATGCTGGTTCTGCTTCCGATTTATGAGTTGCGAACTGGTCGCATGCGAAGGGGTCAATTACGTTTAAGGCTCAACTCGCAGATACAGACCGCTTCACCTGCATGAGCACGAATTGTTTTCGTGCGCGCGATGAATGACAATTGCTCGCTCTGAATAGAAATCCACGCGCGGTATGTCGTCGGTAAATATCTTGCTGTCGCCAGGAACATCTTCAGAAGTAGGCACCGATCACCCGGCGCAGCCTATCGGTCCCACTCTGCAGAAAGCGCCTTTCGCCACGTACAGCGTTGATTGACCACCTACCTAAGTACAGCTGCATCCATAACGTGGATGATAGCTATCCCAACAATCAATTGTACTAATCTGTTTGGATTTATTAGCACGCGCTGGAGGACACGCGCCGAGCGGCGTCCGCCTCCTGATTACCTGTCGGGGGCTCTTGGGACATGGGTGACGAGCATGTGTGGGATTGTTGGCATAGTGGGACATAAGCCCGTGTCGGAGCGGCTGATCGAAGCCTTGGGGCGGCTGGAATATCGCGGCTATGATTCATCCGGCGTTGCTACGATCTTCGAAGGAGAATTGCACCGGCGCCGTGCGGAAGGCAAGCTCGGGAACCTTAAAACGAGATTGAAAGAAGCGCCCCTGAGCGGCACTGTCGGCATTGCCCACACACGATGGGCGACCCATGGCGCACCGACAGAATGCAACGCTCACCCGCACTTTACCGATGGTGTAGCCGTTGTTCATAACGGCATCATCGAAAATTTCTCCAAGCTAAAGGACGCATTGGCGGAGGTAGGGGCCAAGTTCCAGACTGACACGGACACCGAGGTGATTGCGCATCTCCTGACAAAATTCCGCCGGGATGGCATGGGATGCCTTGAGGCAATGCATGCCATGTTGAAGTGCGTCGAGGGCGCCTTCGCTCTTGCCATCCTGTTCGAGGATGATCCCGCGACCATTATGGTGGCGCGCAATGGACCACCGTTAGTGATAGGCCACGGCGATGGTGAGATGTTTCTAGGCTCCGACGCGATCGCTCTTGCTCCGTTCACCAATGACATCACATATCTGAACGATGGCGATTGGGCTGTTGTAGGCAAAACGAGTGTCCAGGTTTTCGATATCGAAGGCAAAGTCGTTACGCGCCCGCGGCACAGATCGATTGCTACCGCCGACCTGGTCTGCAAGGGCAATCACCGGCACTTTATGGAAAAAGAAATCTACGAGCAATCCGAGGTCATCGCCGGTGCTCTTGGGCACTACATCAATGTCAAAGATAGTCATGTCACAACGACTTCAACCGACATCGATTTCGCCAGGGTTGAGAGCCTCGCGATCGCCGCCTGCGGCACGGCATATCTTGCGGGGTTGATTGGCAAATATTGGTTCGAGCGCTACGCACGCTTAATGGTTGAAATTGATGTCGCCTCTGAATTCCGTTATCGAGAAATCCCGTTGTCGCCGCGGTCAGCAGCTCTCTTCATCTCTCAGTCTGGTGAGACGGCTGACACGCTTGCATCGCTGCGCTATTGCAAAGCACAGGGTCTGAGAATAGGCGCTGTCGTCAATACCCGAGAATCAACTATTGCCCGCGAGGCAGATGCCATCTTTCCGATCCTCGCCGGGCCAGAGATCGGCGTTGCTTCTACCAAGGCATTCACTTGCCAGCTTGCTGTTCTCGCGGCGTTAGCCATCGGCGCAGGCAAGGCGCGAGGCACGATCACAGATGGCGAGGAACAATTGCTCGTCCAAAGTTTGGCGACGTTGCCGAGCGTTATGCGACAGGTGCTGAACGACATCAAGCCGAAGATAGAGCTCTTGTCACGGGAATTGTCGAATTACCGCGACGTGCTCTATCTCGGTCGCGGCACAAGTTTCCCATTGGCCATGGAAGGTGCGCTGAAGCTTAAGGAGGTTTCCTATATCCATGCTGAAGGTTATGCGGCAGGAGAATTAAAACACGGTCCGATCGCATTGGTCGACGAAAATATGCCAGTCATCGTCATCGCGCCACATGATCGGTTCTTCGATAAGACTGTCTCCAATATGCAGGAAGTGGCTGCCCGCGGCGGCCGCATCGTTCTAATCACAGACGAGACGGGAGCTTCGATGTCGAAACTCCCCACCATGCACACTATCGTATTACCCAATGTCGAGGAGATTATCGCGCCGATGATCTTTTCTCTGCCGCTGCAGCTTCTTGCGTATCACACAGCGGTCGTCATGGGGGCAGATGTGGACCAGCCGCGGAATCTGGCTAAATCAGTCACAGTCGAATGATCGTGACGATTGGTTAGATCGCAACTCGCCTCCGAGAAAATCCACGACTTGATCAGACATCAAATAAGTGAGGTCGTATGCACGAACTTTCGCTCGCCGACGTGCCGTCGCGAATTGGCCAGGAACTCGGCAAATCCGAATGGATCACCGTTGATCAAACTACAATCGATCTCTTTGCCGACGCGACACACGATCATCAATTCATCCACGTGCACCCGGAACGCGCGGCAGTCGAAAGCCCGTTTGGTGGCACTATCGCTCATGGCTTCTTGACACTCTCGCTTCTGTCGGCGATGAACTTTAGCGGCATGCCAAGGATCCGTGAGCAGACCATGGGTCTTAACTACGGCTTAGACCGGGTACGTTTCATGTCACCGGTTAAGACCGGCAGCCGTGTGCGCGGTCGCTTCGTTCTCTCTGAATGTCAATTTCGCGGCGCAAGCATGCTGGTGACCACTTACGAGGTGACGGTCGAGATCGAGAACGAGAACCGACCGGCACTCACTGCTAATTGGATCACTATCATTCAGTTTGATCCGAACGACAGGCCTAAAGGGATTTGACGCCAGCTCGCGCCAGCGGGTGTCGACTTGTTGTTTTGGCTGCACGCGATTTTGTAGTGTCACGCCGGAATTCTCGATCTGCTGCGTCGGTAATTGCGCGCTGGCATCATCCTTCGGGCAGGCGAAACGGGTTTGACTTGAATTTCGCTGTAATAGAGGCTGATTGATTGCATTCGTTCCGTCTGGCCGCTGCGGTGTTGCCGCTACTTTTGTCATCTTGCATGCTCGGGCCCGACCATGCACCGCCGGAAACGCCTTTACCGGAGAAGTTTTCCGAGGGTGCAAAACAGAGCGCCGGCGATGTTGCGGTGTCGGCGTGGTGGGATTCGTTTTCAGATCGTACGCTCGACCAGTACGTTGCCTCCGGCCTGGATGAGAACCTCAGTGTTCAGCAGGCGCTCGAAAGGATTAATGCCGCCGCCGCGGACGTCACCATCGCTGGCGCCGGGGGCCTTCCCAAGGCATCACACACGACAAGCGGCGAGATCGGCAAAGGGGGAGATGTCACGAGCACACAGAATGTCTCGAGCGTGCAACTATCGTTGACCTGGCTGCTGGACGTATTCGGTCAGTACCGGCGCAGCACTGAAAGCGCACTGGCTTCTCTTGATTCTGCGCATGCGGCTGTCGACGCCGCAAAGCTCGCTCTAATCAAAGATCTTGTTTCCTCCTACATCGACGCCCGGTACTACCAGCGGCGCATCTCGATTTCCCGAGCGAACCTGAAGTCGCGCCAGGAGACCTACGATTTCACGAATTTTCAAGTCGAAGCGGGAGCGGCTTCCCGACTGGATGTCTTGCAAGCCGAAGGACTTGTCCGATCGACGATTGCCGAAATACCAAGGCTAGAACTGAATTTTCGCGTGTCGGCGCATCACATTGCGGCCCTCCTCGCTTTGCCGTCGGAAACAGTGATCAAGCAACTGCAGAAAAGTGAAGGGCAGCCGGTCTATCGCGGAAAGATCAATGCCGGCATTCCCGCCGATCTTATTCGCAATCGATTCGATATTCGCCAGGCTGAACGGGATCTCGCCGCCGCGACTGCACAGATCGGCGTGGCGGAAGCACAGCTTTACCCCGCGATAACGCTCTCCGGCTCGATCACCCCTTCCTATACCAAGCAGCGCGGCCGTCACGGGGGTATCTTGAAATGGTCCTTCGGGCCGAGCCTCGACCTCCCAATTCTGGACGGCGGCCGTTTGCGGGCAAACGTGGAGACTTCTAAATCGGACGCCGCAGCAGCCTACATAAGCTGGAAATTAACCGTCCTGACAGCTGTGCAGGAAGTCGAGGACGCTTTGACAGCCGTCCGACGCGACGTTCACACAGAGAACTCACGTCGCAGGCAAGTAGAAACGATCGAAGAAGCACTGAAGCTTTCGACGGCCTCGTACACGGATGGCGCCTCTTCTCTCCTCGATGTTCTCGAAGCGCAAAGGCAGGTGTCCAGCGCTCAGGCGAGCCTCGCTGCGGCGATCCAACAACTGGCCAAGGATCACGTGCGGTTGAATGTAGCAATCCGCGGTGGTTTTGCGGCTCCCAAAGTCGCGTCACCCAGGGAGGCCTCGACGGTTGCAGCCGCAAATGCAAACATCCAATCCGCACATTCGCAATAGCCGAGCGCTGGATGCGGGATGGTTTAACCTGATCACGTCATTAGCGCGCCAGCGCCTGAGTTGTATTGGCGCCGGCCGGGAGGTCGTCCAATCGCGGCACATGCCCTTCACCACCTCCCGCTTACGAGCAGGGCTTAGAGCTAATGGGATGGTCCGCCCTGTCTCCCGAGAGCATAACGGAGGTGGGCAAAGGAGGGCTGAAATTATGGATCGCAACCAACTGCGCCAATGCGCCGTCTTCGGCATCGATATCGGAAAGAACCTCTTCCACGTGGTCGGCCTGGATAGTTCCGGCGCGAGACGCTACTGCAGTTCTTCGAACGAGCGAACAGAACGCTTGTCGGAATGGAATCCCGTCCGGGTTCCCAATGGCTTGCGCCAAGTTGCAGACGATGGGGCATTCCGTCCGCATCATCCCGGCGCAGTGAAGTCTATGTAAAATCGAACAAGAATGACATCATCGATGCTGCGGCGATCGCAGAAGCTGCAAGGCGACCGACGATGCGCTTCGTTGGCATTAAGCAAGCCGATCAGGTCGATCTTCAGATGTTGCATTGGGTGCGTATTCCGATGAAACCGGCCACCGATTCCGATTTGAAGCCGGCCATTTTTCGGGCTGATCCTGGGTCTGTTTGATGTTTGGATCGGGTTTTGTGCCAGGTCAAGCTTTGCTGTGTTTCAAGCGCCATCGGTGAACGCTGTTTGCGCATACTTTCGCCAATGATATCGATGCCTCGGCGTTGTGAACGAGGCGATCCAGTATCGCATCGGCGGCGTTGGGTTTGAAATAATTTCCCACCAGCGATCCAGGGGCACCTGGCTTGTGACGATCGTCGAGCGACGCTCGTAGCGGTCTTCGATGATCTCGAGAAGATCGCGGCGCTGATCATCGCTGAGTTTTTCCGGTCCCCAGTCATCGAGGATCAGCAGGTCGGTCTTGGCGATAGATTTGGGGATTCTGCCGTATCGCCCGTCACCCCTTGCAAGCGCGAGCGTGGCGAACAGCCGGGGAACGCGGTGGTATGCAACGGAGAAATCCTCGCGGCATGCTTTGACCGATGGATGCGCCCCAGCGCCCAAAGCGATCTGGTATCCACTCAGCGTATCGCCGGTGGGAACTGGGCATGTGATCTGGGTCGGTTCCATGACGACAGCCGCCATAGCGGCGCTGATGGACGGCGATGCGCTTGCCGCGGTAAAAGATCTCGATGGTGCGCGCCGTTGCTCTAAGATCGACCTGCTGGCGAATGAGGGCATGGGGGACGGAATAAAAGAAGCTTTTGAACTCGACGTGATAATCGGTCGAGACACGGACCAGACGCCATTCGGCGAATTCGTAGTTTCACCCGGGAGGCTAGCGAGCGCAGCACGTTCGACACGTTCAAATACTTGCCGCCGGGTAACACCCAATCGACGCATGAGGTGATCGTTGATGCGATCAAGTGCCAATAGCGGCATTAGCCTCAGCCAGCGAGAAGAAAGTCAGCTTGCGCAACCGCCCCAGGATGCAGGTGGCGCATGGCGGCGTCGTCATCGGCGACGAGAACTTGTTTCAATGGCGTACCTTTACTGGTGCAGTCGATCAATAAATCACGTCGTTTCTATTTTCAGTTCCCTGCGCCACGTTGGGAAAGAGAGGCGCCCCAAGGGTGGAACGCTCCTCGGATCTTCGAATTAAATGAAGCCGAAATTTTCCGCCGTAAGCGAGGTAAGATCCGACATGTCGTGCAGATTGTCGACATGAGCGAAGGCATGCGCGTGGTTCGCAGAATCGACATAGGCTAGTGTCGCACCGTGAGTTTTGCCATCTTGACCGAGAGTTTTTTCGTCATGGTAGACAATGATGTCACCGGGGACTTCGTCGTGAATAGCGGTCGCGGCGGCAGAGCCAGACGTGAACCCTCGATCCGTGATTACCACGACGTGCTGACCGTGCGCTTTCGCGGCCTCGCCATTGTAGAAAGTGTCCACAAATTCGCCTGGGAAACCCTTCGAGTGGTTGATGAAATTTGCGCCAAACAGATCCCCTTTGCCGAAGTCACCGGCGTCCATGACAAAACGGTCTTGCTTCGGGTCGAAATCCGTCACAGTCGTATACCAGTGCGTTGTTCCAACCATAGGATCGTGGAACCGAAACACGAAGGCGTCGCCGTCTTCGCCGCCAGTCAGAACATCTGCGCCGTCGCCGGCCACCAGGGTATCCCTTCCCTTACCGGCGTCGAGCCTGTCGTCGCTCTCGCCGCTATGTGGTATTACGCGGCGCACTTCGAAGGGGTTGAAGGCTTTGAATGAGCCGTCACTATACAGGAGGTCGTCACCATCACCAGCATGGATTGTGTCTGAGCCATCCCCCGCATAGACAATGTCATGGCCGTCACCGGCAAAGATCACGTCGTGGCCGGCTTGAGCCCAAACCCAATCATCGCCGCCGCCGGCTTTGATCCAGTCATTGAGCTCGCGTGCATAGATTGTGTCGTTGTCATCGGATCCGTTAATAAAGGGGCTGTTATCAGTGCCTTTGATCATCATCTCAAATACTCCTTATGAGGCAACGGGTGCCGCCTGTGCCCCTTATCTTTTCCAAGAGCGAATTAGTGAAATCCATTGTTTTGATATGACCTATTTGAATGACGGATGCGAAAATGTTTATCTCGGCCGCACGGCACGCCCTTCGTAGTTGGCCGGCAGATATGAAAACGACTGGGGGCTATGACGATCGGCGGCCGTTGACGAAGGCCACAACTTCTTCCCTCGTATACGCTGGAGACAAATCTGCAGAGCACCTGATCTCAGGGTGCTTTGCAGATCGAAAACCTCAGCTCCAGGCGTGGAGCGGTGGCTTCTCGCCGTTCAGGAAATACTTACCCAAAATGGCATACTTCCAGCGGACGGGGTCGTGCAGAGTATGGGTGCGGGCGTTGCGCCAGTGGCGATCAAGCCCGTGCTCTGCAAGGGTCGAGCGCGTTCCTGCCAGTTCGAACAACTTGTTGGCGGCCGCGATCGCGATCTCAGTGGAGAGGATCTTGGCTTCGGCGGTAACGATCTGGGCTTCCGCAACGGTTCCCGCGTTCGGGTCGAGGATCGCTCGGTCAATGGCATAACCTGCCTTTTCAAGCAGCGCCTGCGCCGCATGAAGCCTTAGCGTCAAGTCCCCGATCGCCTGGATTGTGTACGGATCGTCCCAAGCGTTGTCGACGCCGGAATCCACCCAGGCGCGGCTCTTGGTGCGCACAAAACTGACGGTCTCGTCAATCGCGGCCTGCGCGATGCCGGTATCGACAGCCACTTGGATAATCTGGAAGATCGCTCCGTCCGCAGTCGGCACTTCATACCCTTTGTAGCCAGGCACGAGATGCGTCTTCGACACTTTGACGTTGTTAAGCAGTACCGTGCCCGACAGCGTGGTACGCTGGCCAAAGGAGGACCAGTCGTCGATGACAGTCAGACCCGGGGCACCGCGCTCGGCAATTGCGTACCAGGCCCTGCCCTCGTCATCCAGTGCCACGATTGGCACCAGATGCG
Source organism: Rhizobium sp. NZLR1b (assembly GCF_019685155.1). Taxonomy (NCBI): domain Bacteria; kingdom Pseudomonadati; phylum Pseudomonadota; class Alphaproteobacteria; order Hyphomicrobiales; family Rhizobiaceae; genus Rhizobium; species Rhizobium sp. NZLR1b. The sequence continues at coordinate 42,287 of NZ_JABDWC010000024.1, read as the reverse complement.
CGAGCAGCGCTCCTGACGAGTAGAATTTCTGGCCGTTGACCACGACATGATCTCCGGCATCAACGAATTTTGTTTCGAAGTCGACCGCACGCTTGGATCCAAATTCGGAGAAGGCATTGCCGAAGCGCGTTCCTTTCAACACTTCCGCGAAGAGCAGCTTCTGTTGGTCTTCGTCTGACACCGTGCGGATGGCGGCGACCACACCCAGGTGGTTTTGCGCGATTTGTCCGATGGATGAATCGGCCGCCGAGATGATCTCGATGACCTTCGCAAGCGTCGCATAAGAGACCTCGGGACCGCCGAAGGCCTTCGGCACGTTGATAGACCAAAGCCCGCTTTGCGAAAACGCGTCCAGTTCCTTGACCGGCCAGATGCGGTCGCGATCGCGTGCTGCCGATTCCTTGACGAACTCTGCCGCGAGTGTCTTGGCGATGGCAATCGCTTCGGCGTCAGTCTTGATAATGTGGGCGGGCTGCGACGGGCGTGGAACAGGTGGCACGGCCTTTGCGGCATTTTCGGTATTTATGGTAGGATGGGTCACGGTGTTTCTCCTCTTGGATCGTGTTAGCCGACAACGGCGGGGATGGAGGGAGCCACGGCTCTCTGGCCGAGGTAGAAAGACTTGATGTCGTCGCGCCCGCGCAGATCCTGTGCGTCACCGGTCAGCACCGTGGCGCCGTTTTCGAGAATGATGGCGCGATCCGCATATTTCAGAGCGACGGCGGAATTCTGCTCCGCCACAAGGATAGAAAGACCTTCTTCGCGATTGAGGTGGCGGAGCTTCCGGAAAATGTCCTGGACGATGAGCGGCGCCAGTCCCATGGATGGTTCGTCGAGAACCAGGAGGCGCGGCCGCGACATGAGCGCCCGGCCGATCGCCGTCATCTGCTGCTCGCCACCCGAGGTCAGGCCGGAAAGTGCACGACGCTTTTCCTTCAACCTGGGGAAATGCGCGTAGATCTTCTCGATATCCTCGGCGATCTCAGCGCGCGTGCCGCTGCGGCCAAGCCCGCCGGAGACGAGGTTTTCCTCGACCGTCAGGCTGCGGAAGCAATGGCGGCCCTCAAGCACCTGCACGAGACCGGCACGCACCAGTGCAGCAGGGCTTGTGCGCAGGACATCGAGCCCGTCGAAGCGGATGCTGCCGGAAACGACTTGCCCACGTTCGGCTGGAAGCAGATTGGACAACGCCTTGAGCGTCGTCGTCTTTCCCGCGCCGTTGGCGCCAAGGAGCGCCAGAATTTCACCACGCGCCAGATGGAAACCGACGCCGTCGAGTGCGGTGATGGCGTGATTGTACGTTGCCTTCAGATCATCGACCGCAAGCAGAGTGGTTTCCAGAGCCATGACAGTGTCCTCTTGCCTTGAAAGGCGAGATTGAGAGAAGGCGAGAGGTTGGAGAGAGAGGCACCACCCTCGCGCCAGCTCTTCATGCCGCGCCTGTTGTCAGGCGCGGCATGAAGGGATTAGTTGGTCGCCGTTTCGGCGTCTGCCGCGGTACGAAGCTTGATGCCCTTCTCGGTCGCGTAGGCTTCCGAGGACTTCTCGATGATCGGCCGCAACAGTGCCCAGTCCGGTGCAATCCAGTCAGAGACAACGTTCCACTTCTTCCCGTCCCACTGTTGGAAAGTCACGTAGCCGTTGCCCTCATGATTATCCCAGGTAACGTTGATCGAGTGGAACAGGCTCTTGGCGCCGAGCGCCTCGACACGCGCCGGGTTGAGTTGTAGGTGTTCAAAACCCCAGCGGACCTCGTCGCCCGTGAGCGTCCGCTTGCCGAACTTCTCCTGCGCGATACGGATTGCCTCGACATTGAGGATGCCGTTGACGATACCGAGGTTATGATAAACTGACCCGATACGCTTCTTGTCTTCGAGGTTGCCCTTGCCGGAGTCGTAGAGCGTTTTGACGATCTCCTGAACGACCGGGTATTTTGTGCCAGATGCCTGCGTAGTGATCGCCGTATAGCCCTTGGCGGCATCACCAGCGGGGATGACGTCTTCTTCTGAATTGGACCAGACGTTTCCGATAATATGATCTGCCGGGAAGCCAACCTTGGCTGCGGTTTTCAGCGCGACCGGGTTCATCACGCCCCAACCGCGTAGGACGACGAAGTCTGGCTTGGCGCGGCGGATCGTGAGCCATTGCGACTGCTGTTCGTTGCCAGGATGCGGCACCTCGATCTGCTGAAGTTCGAAACCATATTTTTGCGCCAGCAGTTCGTAAATCGGGATCGTTTCCTTGCCATAGGGCGAGCCGTGATAGAGAACGACGATCTTCTTTCCCTTGAGATTTTCGATACCGCCTTCCTTGCCGGCGATGTAGTTCACGATGCCTGAGGTCTCACTGTATGGATTGAGCAGCAGCGGGAAAACATAAGGGAAAACGCGGCCATCGGTCGAATCCGTGCGGCCATGATTGATAGTAATCAACGGCACCTTATCGGCGGTGATGCGATCGATCATCGCATAGGCAATGCCGACGGAAAGCGGGTTCCAGGCGGCGACGTTCGGGTTGGACTTCAGGCGCTCGTAGGCTTCGACGCCACGCTCGACCTCGTACTGCGTTTCAGCTTCCGACCATGTCAGCTTGACGCCACCCACGCCGCCGTCGCGCGTGTTGATCAGGTTCAGATAATCGATGAAACCACCGAAGAAGCCGGTGCCGCCGGCAGCATAGGGGCCGACGCGATAGCTCTGGAGCGGGAAATATTGTTCGTCCGCATGGGCCATCGGCAGGGCCACCGTGAAGGCGAGGCCGGCGGCAAGAGCCGCAATCTTGAATTTGGCAAGGATCGTCATTTTTGGACATACTCCGGGTATCGACCGGGGCAAGGCGCCGGTCCGGGTTGATCTGATAAGGGCTGGTGGCATTTCGAGAGCCTTGATAGCTCCGTTTCGATCAGGACTGCACGATGGCGGCACGGATTCGTTTTCGGACCCGATCCCAAAGGGCGACAAGCCCATCCGGTTCGAGGACCAGAAAGAGGATGATGAGCGCGCCGAGCACGATGCGCTGACTCATATCCAACACGCCTGAATTGAAGATATTTCCGAGCAGGAAGGAGCCAAGCCGGGACAGGACCAGGGGAAACACAACGATCAGCGCCGCTCCGAAAAAAGCACCGCGGATCGATGCAAGCCCCCCGATGATGACGATGAACAGGACCTGGAACGACCGGTCAAGATTGAAACCGGCGGGCTCGACCGTGCGCAAATAGGCGAACGCCCACAGGACTCCGGCGATGCCGATGATGAAGGAGGAGATTGCGAAGGCCAAAAGCTTGGTTTTCAGCACCGGCACGCCTATGATCCGCGCCGCTGTCTCGTTGTCACGCACGGCGATGAAATTGCGGCCGGTCTGCGAATTCACCAACCGATGGGCCAGCAAAGTGAGAACGGCGACCACCGTCAGCGCGAAATAGTATCGTCCGACCGGGTCATCGAAAACAAATCCGGAGACCGAAAGCTGCGGCGCATCGATCACGCCGGACGCGGAGTCATTGGAGAACCAGCTGAATTTGGTCAGCGCCCACTGCACGAAAAACTGCGAAGCGAGGGTCGATACTGCAAGGTAAAAGCCCTTGAGGCGGAGGCTCGGAAGGCCGAACACCAGACCGATGCCGGCCGCCGCAAGACCAGCAAGAATCATGCTGACGATCAATGGCAGACCGTCGACGCGAAGATTGAGATTGAACGCTGCGAAGGCACCGACAGCCATGAAGGCAGCACTTCCCAGTGACACCTGCCCTGCATAACCCGTGAGGATATTGAGCCCCAAGCCGGCGAGGCTGAGCGCCAGGAACGGCAACAGGATAGCCTCGAAGAGATAGTCGGACCCGAGAAGCGGCACAACACCATAGGCAATGGCAAGCCAACGCAATGGCGTCGCCCAGTGCGCCGGGAAACTGTAGACCGAAAGATCATGGGTGGTCGTGGACATCGGTCAGACCCTTTCCACAAGCTTCTGGCCGAACAGGCCGGAAGGGCGCACGAGAAGAAAGGCGAGCGCGATGACATAGGCAAACCAGCCCTCAATGCCGCCGCCGAAATATCCGCCGATATAGACCTCAGCCAGCTTCTCGGACGCGCCGATCAGCAACCCGCCGAGGATCGCGCCGAGGATCGAGTCGAACCCACCGAGGACGAGAACCGGCAAGGCCTTCAGGACAATCAGCGACAGTGAGAATTGCACCCCGACGCGGGCTCCCCACAAAAGACCGGCGACCAGCGCCACCAGACCTGCGGTGGCCCAGACCGTCGCCCAGATCCAAGGCAGTCTCAACCCGACGGCGAGCGCCGCGAACTGATCGTCGGCCACGGCGCGAAAACCGAGCCCGATGCGGGTGTAACGGAAGAAGACAGAGAGCAGCAGCACCATGGAGGCGGCAACGACGGCTGCGAAGATGTCGAATTGACTGATGTAGACACCACCGACATCGAACGGCACATCCTCGATACCGAGATCAAGGCCGTGCACCTGCGTGCCCCAGATCAGTTGGGCAGCGCCCTCGATAATATAGGAGAGGCCGAGCGTCGCCATGAAGAGCGTGATCGGCGGTTTGTTGGTCAGCGGCCTCAACACGGTACGCTCGACAGCTATCCCGATAACGACCATGATCGCGAAGGTGATCGCGAATGCGAGCGGGAAGGAAATGCCGCGTTCCGTCACGCTGACGAAGGTCAGCGCCGCGAACAGGAGCATCGCCCCTTGCGCAAAATTGAGGACGCCGGATGTCTTGTAGATCAGGACGAAACCGATCGCGACCAGCGAATACATGACGCCGGACAAAAGGCCGCCGACGAGAACCTCCATGAAGAACAGCCAGTCGAAGTCAGCCATCAGATGCCCGCCCCCTCTTCATTTTCGGGAGCGACACCGAGATAGGCATCAATCACGCGCTGGTCGCGCTGGATTTCGTTGGGTGTTCCATCGGCGATCTTGCGGCCGTAGTCGAGCACGACAACGCGGTCGGACAACCCCATGACAACGCCGATATCGTGCTCGATCAGCACGACGGTGGTACCGAACCTGTCACGTGCGGCGCGCACGAAATCGGCCATCTCGTTCTTTTCCGTCGCCGTCATTCCGGCCATCGGCTCATCGAGCAGCAGGATGTCGGGCTCGGCCACCAGAGCGCGCGCCAATTCCACCCGTTTTTGCAGACCATAAGGCAGTGTACCGACCAGACGATCGCCAATATGCGAAAGGTGGAGGAACTCGAGCACCTCGAAAGCCCGACTGCGGGCATCCCTCTGTTCCGTGCGGGCTCGACCGAGGCCGACGATCTGTTCGACGAAGCTAGACCGCGTCTTGTGCGCTCGTCCCACCACGACATTGTCGAGAACGCTCAAACCCTTGAACAATGCCAGGTTTTGGAACGTGCGAGCGATGCCGAGACGGGCAAGTTTCTGCGTCGGGACCTGGGCATGGCGGCGCCCGGAGAGCCACACAAAACCGCGATCGGGTCGGTATACGCCGCTGATCACATTGATGATCGAGCTCTTGCCAGCACCGTTGGGCCCTATAACGGCGAGGATTTCGCCACGCCAAACGGACAGATCGATATCCTTCAGGGCGACGACGCCACCGAAGGATAGATCGATGCGGGCCAGCTCCAGAATGATGCCGTCCGTTGCGCCGGCTTCAATGGGCGACGCCCAGGCCGCGCCTGTTCCTCTGTCCAAGCCGGCCAAGTGCTCCTGAACGTCCGGCGGAAACGGCGCCGCTCCCAAGCCTCCGAAGGCAAATGTCATAGTGTGCAGCCCCTGCTTTCGACGGCGCGCCACGAGCCCACGAGTTCATAGGCGCACGCTATCCCACCACGAACCACCGGGTTCTTGGCCTGTCATCGTTGATGCGGCCGGCTTTGCGGGCCGGCCGACAACGTGTTGCGATTACTCGGCGGCGACGGCCGTCGCCGTTTCGGCTTCTTCCAACTCGCGGATCAACGGGATGACGTGCTTGCCGAAATACTCGACCTCTTCCTGGAAATGCAGGAAACCGAGAAGGATGAGGTCCGCGCCGGCGCGCTTCAGGTCGATGACCCGCTCGGCGACCTGGCGGGGTGTCCCTATCAGGTTGGAGCGGAAGCCGTCGTTGTACTGGATCAGGTCCTCGAAAGAGGATTTCGCCCAGTTGCCCTCGCCTTCAGGTGATGATTTCCCGGCGTTCTTGACTTCGTGCCCGAAGGCATTGACCGCCTCTGGATTGGCCTTCTCAATAATCTCGGCGAGCACGGCCCTTGCCTCTACCTCGGTCTCGCGGACGATGGCGAAAGCGTTGACACCAACGCGGACGGAATGACCGTTAGCCTTCGCCTTGCCCTGGATGTCAGCCACCTGCTTGCCGATTTCCTCCGGCGTGTTGCCATTGGTGAAGTACCAGTCGGAAACACGCGATGCCATGTCGCGTGCAGCGCGAGAGGAGCCGCCCTGGAAGATTTCCGGCTGTGGATCGATCGGCTTGGGCTTAAGCGAATAATTGTTGAAGCGATAGAAATCGCCGTGGAACGTGAAATTGTCTTCGGTCCAAATACCGCGCAGTGCGCGGATGAATTCCTCCGAGCGGCGGTAGCGCTCGTCATGGTCAAGCCAGTGCTCGCCAATTGCGTGGAACTCGCCTCGGAACCAGCCACTGACGATATTGACGGCGACACGACCATTGGTGAGGTGATTGATGGTGGCGATCTGCTTGGCCGCCAGTGTAGGATTCCATGGTCCCGGCAGAATGGCGGCAATCACCTTCAGCGTTGTCGTCGATTCCAGCAGCGCATGGCTAAAGGAGACGGATTCATGCTGGAATTCGGCGCCATAACCGGCGGTGAAACGAATTTGGCTCAGCGCATAATCGAAGCCACTAGCCTCGGCGATCTGCGCCAGCTTTCTGTTATATTCGATCGTCCAGCTCGTCCGCTGCTCAATATTGGAAATGACGAGGCCACCCGAAACATTGGGAACCCAGTAGGCGAATTTGACCGGCTCTCTGCTGGCATAGGACATGATACTCTCCCTCTTGAAATGGCTAGGCTGACGCGGCGGCGAGCGCCGGGCGGTTTGCATGAGCGCGCGCGGCAGCGGTGTGATCAGAGAGCGGCAGCACCTGAGCGAGTTCTGAAACGGCGCGCTCGATACGCTCTTGAACCACAGGACTGGCGATCTCATAATCCGTGAAATCGGTTTCGGTAGCGTAGATCGACGTCGGCAGTGTCAGGGCGTTGAAGAAGCCGAATAGCGGGCGCAACTGATGTTCGGTCATCAAACCGTGCAGCGGTGTGCCACCTGTGGCAGCCAGAATGACCCGCTTTCCGGTCAGTGCGCGGTAGTCAACAAGGTCGAAGAGATGCTTGAGAGCGCCGGTATACGATGCCCGGTAGACCGGCGACCCGACAACAAGGACATCAGCCGCCTCGACGGCGTCGATAATCGCCCGCCCCTCGGCATCCAACTGGTCCGATCGAAGCGCCTTGAAGAGAATGGGGGCAGCGTCAACCAGTTCTATGGTTTGCCCATCGAGACCCAGCTTCGATGTGGCTGCCGACACAAGTGCTTCCACAAGGGAGGCAGTTCGCGATGGTCGTTTTACATTTCCCGCAAGACCCAGAATTTTCATGTCGGCGACATCCTTTTGCGACCGAAGTCTATATATTTAATGGACTAATGATAACGACACGATGCCAATCTTTCTCCCTATTGTAGATTGCCATCCTGAAATCGCGCCCAATGGGCGAAATAAAAACTTCAGCTTGGCGTTCTATGTGGCGCAGCAAACTGCACGCCACGGCGAGAGCGAACAACTCTCTATGGCCAAATGGGCTGCGCTGGTGCTGAAGCGAAATGGAGCTCGCGCAACGATCGGGAAGTATATTTTCGTCTCGCCATGGAGGGAAGAATGCGAAATTTGCAAAGGTCCGACCTGCTACAGCAGTTACTTAGCGACCAGCCACGGTGTCTAAACTAAAGAGGAGCCCGTTCGATCGTGCTCGAAACGCTATCGATTCATAGCGCGAATCAAATTGACCGCATAAGCGGAACTCAAGCAGCAAACAAGCAGGGCACCATGACATCTTACCTCACAAGGCAGAAGCATGCTAAGGAAAGACTAGGCGCAGCGCTTCAAAAAATGAATGACGCCATCCGCGACGTACACAAATCCGGCATTGATGTCGATATCAGTACCCTCACGATACACACGCCGCGTGGCCCGATGGTTCAAGTCGACCTTAAGACGTTCCGCGCATATGACGCGCCCCCAGTGTTGCGATTGGTGGAAGAATAAATGCGGTTAGATTCGCTCATCGATCACCGTGCCACGATGATCGCGTGCCTGGGTTTCCACCAATCGCAGTCGGCAAGCTGTCTCTACAGCTAGGGTGCGACGAATGACTTCAGGCGCTAGCCTTCGCGCCAGCCAATTAGGCGGAAGCGTCCAGCTCGGCTAAGTCTGAAGCCTGGATGGCCCTATAAGCTGTAGGAGCTTGAAGGGCTTCCCATTAAGCGCCTCCTGTACTCGGTGAGCTGCTGCAGGCATCCTCCTTAAGGCCGCTGTGTAGCGACTTCAGTGCGACGCATGTCTCAAATCTTGTCTAAAACTCCTAGGGCGGCCGCGGTCCTTCGTATCCTTGACGAGTCAAAATCCGAGCTCTTCTCAAGAGCTGTCAAGTCAGACCATCGCTCGTCCAGCGAAAGCTAGTCGGATCTACCGCAAGGGGAGCCAGGATGTCATCGTTTCCGACCTTCCGAGAACGCTTTCTCTGCCGGCCGAATATAATGGTGGTCCGAGTAAACTGACTTCGGCGTAACCGGTGTTCGTCCCACGCGTTATCCTGTCAGCAATCTGGTGTTCGACTTTCAATACAAGAGCGAAGGAAGTGTCTCCGTCGAGACTGAGATTCTTCCAATAAATTCAACTCATTGGCGATCAGCCCGGTGGTGACGAAATACTCAATCCGACCAACATGTCGGGGTTGTCAGATAGAAGGGGAACTTTTCGTGCTGCTTGAGGGAGTCATAGCCGTACATTACCACTTCGAGGTTTGGCCATCGCCAACGGGAGATTGTCAGCTCGAACATTCGCGGACTCAAGCAAATCTTGAACTCTCTTGCATAATACTATATCGTACCGAGTTGTGTACTCGACCAACAAAGTATAAACGTAAGCCATGGCGATTGGCTAAATATATCAGAAAATATATTATTGTTAAATATTGATCTATGGCGGAGTGCCGTCTAGACCTGCTCAACACGCGGCATGGGACTACCCCGGTCAGCGACGGGAGGCTTAGATGAACCGACGTGACAAAATGCATCCAAACGAACCCAGGTGTGATAGCCCGGAAATGGGGCTCGTCTTGCTCGCTGGCGAACGCGTGCTTGCTCAACGGCGTGGTATACGCTGGCAGCCGGCCGCACGGAACGAGCATCTGGATGCGCTTCGCGAAGTCGCAGATAGCGGAAGATATTATCGGGTTAACCGTCCTGTAGTGACCGGCATGGAGCTGAGCCTTGAAATATTGTCGACATTGCAACAACCACCTGCCGAACACGAGGCAAGCATAGGCCTGGACCTAACCAAAGCACATCTCGCCACCAAACACGAACCGGAACAAATGCATCAGATCACATGGTTTCTTTCAAAATCTGAACGTGTCTTTGATTGCGCTGGAGGCGATTCTGACAACGGCGAAGCCATCGCTACTGATGGACAAGTCGAGGCTCTCGCGAACCGCGGCTACATCAAATCCGCCGAAGCCTATAATCAGCTGATTGATAGGAGTAACCGATCACGTCCACCGAAGAGCTATCATGCACATGTTGATTTTGAAAACTGTCACTACATTGATGGCACTTCCAGGCCTTGGAGACACGGTTCGCTTAAAGGCGGCCGCTTGCGCGTAATACGACGGGCGGTAGACATTGGACCAGCGCGCCATCCCGACGCAGCCTTGTGCCTATGGCATTGAACTTAGCGGCAGAATGCGATAGCTGCCAATTACGGCCGCGGCTGTAATACAGGTGGTTGATCCCGAATCTGGTTCGGGCGTGAAACGCGGTGCCGGTATTGGAAGGGTCGACTAATTCGACCTTCAATTCCAAGCGACCGTCCGATCTCAAAGCAAAGCTCCTGTAGGGTCCTTGAAGGATATCGACAGAGGAAAACTATCAAATGCGGTGTTGCAAGAACGCGCCCCAAGGTCGTGGGGGTGGCTCGAATTTTTCTACTGAACCAGAACCTGCAAAGGCCGATATTGCCTACGATGCTATTCGAAGAATTCTCCACAGTAACGGTCGTGTGCCGGAGCAACATCTCAGGGAACAGGATCTAGCGTCTAAGCTCGATCTTGGTCGAACACCAGTTCGCGAAGCGCTTCAGCGGCTCGCAGCTGAAGGGAAGATTCAATACATCCCTCAAAGAGGCTTTTTCACCAGGCCGATGTCGGAAAGAGCTCTGTTAGATGTTTATGTTGTCGGACGTGAAACCCTGATCTCGGCATTGAATCGAATGCGGCCGCAGGTCCCAGAGAGCTGGACCGTGGCGGATAAATTGTCCTCTGACGAACTTGCCTTAAGGGCAGAAGCGATATTCACTAAAATCGCGCAAGAAGCATCGAATTGCGAGGCTTGCAAAATCGTCCACCGGTTCTGTTTTTGCACTCACCCTTTACGAATGGAACTAACTGCGTCGGAACTTCGGCCCGCGTTTGTTGAAAGCCTCGAGAAGCTAATTGACGCAATGTCTGAACTAGGCACGGCAACGACCCTGGTGGAGTCCGCGTTGATGAACCACCTTGATCTAGAACAGGGTGCCGTCTCAAGGATTGTACAAGAGGTGAACGAACGTGGATTAACAGGTTTTCCGGGGCCTGCGAAAAGTTTGTGACATTTCAAACTGTCATCTCGACGAATGATCCTAGTCAACGAGCCTGAAGAATTTTGTCGAGTGCCGCGCATATCTGCGGCTGCTGCGGGCAATCCAAAAGCCGTCGTCGGCATCACCTACCAACATTTTAATTTATGTTGCCAAATCAAAGAGGCTGCCTCCATCCCTTCAGCATCCCAGAATACAGCGCTGGCAGAGCGAAAGGTGCTTGTGTCCTATCGGGCAACGCCCTCCGTAGGTTTCCATTTGCCGCGGCTCGGCCAGGCCAGCTATATTGATCGAGCGACGTTTTCAGCCGAAGTCTCAAAAGACATTGTGCCAAAGATCATAACAGCCAACGGGATCGACGCTGCGACCTTGAGGACAGAGGTTACGCCGGGCGGGTATCTCCTCAAAACAAATGCATCGCTTCAGACCGAGGGTGATCTCGATGATGCCGCGGCGGATAGGCTTGCCAGCTCGTTAGGCTACGTCTTGCGCCAATATCGCGTTCTTACCTCTCGCCTCGACGACACGACAGGTAAGACAGGCCTTGTTATCGTGCGGTTTCCGCAGGGCAGCCTTAGCGCCACCGTGGCGCAGAGATTCTTCGAGGCAGCGGATGCAACGAAAAATGGCTTGGGCGGCGGATATAGCGTAGTCGGTGACGAGCAGATCTTCCTCAATGCGACGAATTCCGAAGGAAAACCTTATAGCGGACTCGATGACGCAAGCTTCCTAGACGGATTGAGGCGCGCAGCCGTATCGTTTGGCAGCCCTAAACCAAGGGTTTCTTCCCTCGGCAATGCGACCGCGCGCTTTATTGGGAATGATTGGCGGAGGTCAACAAGAGGCGAGGGCTATCAAACCTTGCTTGGTGGATCGGACGGCGAGTTAGTGAGAAAGCTCGACGAGATCAGCAGGTGTTATGCATTCCTCCTAGCGAAGACAGCCGACAGCAAGGGCTGGGCCAGAGATGAATAAGGGCCGGACGAGGACCTACGCTCAAGTCGCTGAGCGAACTCAAAAGGCTTTCACGAAACGGGCCTCGCTGGCGACACTATTTGAGGATCGCACGCCGGCCACCTGGGGCCGCGCCGGAGAAAATCTCACTGCTGCAATGCTCAGAAATTGAGACGGCTTAGTCCTGCTAGAGTTCTAGAATATCTTAGCGCGGCGATTTCCACGCTTGAGTGGTCACCACCTTTGCCCAATCTTGTCAGACATTCGGTTCACAAGCGACCGGGATTGCGGCATCGCGGTAGCTGAAACTGATGCCGTCTGATCGCCGTTGGAACAAATGAGAGTCGTCCAACATTCGTTATTCAAAGCGTTCAATATTAGTGCGGATCGCATCACCAGCCACCGATTTTACATTCGACGGAGGATTGCCAGGACGAGCCGTGCCGCAGGGAGTCCTTATCTCGCCGGAAAGGTACTGGCCGCTGTTGCAGGGCAGCATGTTGACGTCCAGAAAGTCGCTCCTCTTCAGGGAGTTCTGATACGCTACGACTTCTTTCATCGACAAGGGGTTCGAGAAAATCGTCACTCCCTCAAACCCCGGTAGCGCCTCAATGGGCTCAATCATGGGCGATGTCTGACCGGGCACTGCTGCAGCGCCAATAACCCATGGGCCAACCGATCCGAAAATGACGGATTTCGGACGATCGGTTGGCGTACCAGAGCTGAAAGGAGAATGCGGGAACCCACTGTCGAGCACTGCCTCATCCCACTGGTAAGCTGTAAACGCTAGAAAATATGTGTATGGCGCAAAACGGTCCATGCGAACTTTGCCGTCTGGAGTAAAGGTATAGTAAATCCACTCAGTGCCGGAGAATGCCCCTGTTGGCCCCACGACGTTCATGTCCCAGGGCTTCTGCCACCATGCAATAGACGCCATGTCGCTTTGAAGCAGGCTTTTCGCGAATGACCACTTCTGACCATTCGGATTGGGTGCAGCTCCCAATGCGAACGATAGGTAAGCATCGTTGGAATTAGAACTTAGAAGCGATAAGGCGCTGCCGCCATTAGGAACGGTATTTTCACGGGTCTTTTCGACCAAAAGGACAGTGAACCCCGTGTCTGGTCTGATCGACGCGCTTTGACTAGTCTCGATTGACGTGCGCGGTGGAAGGTTGAAGGAAGTCTTGTTGGTATAGAAGTCAAATGCCTGCCTCGTATCTTCGGGCACCGGATAATCCGCTTCTGCCGCCGAGTCGTGTATGTACAGCTTTGGAAATTCCCCGAAAATGGGCACTACCTTCGGTGTGAGCGTCTGAGATACTTTCTCCGACGCACTTCTAAGGCAATTGGCTTCATTGGTACATGATGCCCCTTGCCCTTCTCCAGCGACAAGACAGCCCAGCGCGGAAGACAATAGGAAGATTTTTATTCCATTATTCATCAAAACATTCCCTTTTTGAAAGCGGAGGTCTTGCTCTAGCGAGTGAGTTCGGACGTGTTGCGGCGCCGTATCTGGCGCAGCATATCGCCGACTACGTCGGGCCAATCAGTGGTGATAAGATTGGTACGATTGACGAGCGCCATCTCAGGATCTCCTCGGTAATCTGGTACGATCCCTCGCTGAGCGGTCGATTTGGGATCCGTGTTGTGCTCGAAGCAGCATTTTCCGGCGCTGTTTGCTACGCCCTCTGGAAAGTAGTTACTTTCATGATAGGTGGCGAAGCCCTGCTGCTGGTCGATATAGTCGAAATATGCCTGCAGACCGTCACCTTTATAGAATTGGTTCATTTCAAACTGAATGGAGAACGGCGCCACATTCCATTGATCGTAGATTGGATCCTCGTGGGGATCATAGCTGGAATCCTTCACATTCTCGTCATCCGGGTTTTCGACGACAATTAGCCCGCCAATGAGGTTGGGGTCGTAGGTTGTCCGATCTAGAATCGTGCCGACATCCGCCGCATCCTTTGCTTTGAGCTTGAATACAACGGCTTTGCTGAGTTTCGCATTTCCCTTGCTCGCGAGAATGTCAAGGCAGCGTTGCATGAGCTCGATGGGATCAGTAGGGTCCTGATCATCGACTGCCGCCTTGATATCGACGATCATCACGTACCCATGACCATCATCGGAAACATATTCGGCGAGTAGATCGAGCGCGGCGGAGAATGTTAGGAACTTCGCCTTTCGCCCTTGTGAATCCGTAAAAACGCGGCCATGTCGGTCCCGTAGATCGGCCTGTCGTAGCTGCGACAAGTTCTGATTATATAATAGGCCGCTTCCAGTTGACTCGCGCTCAATCCTGTAGTCGTGAGATAGAACGACTTCTTTGTCTGCGGTGAAGCGGGCATCGACCTCCACGCTCTCAATCTGCGAATTCCAGGCGTCTTGCAAGGCATAGGCTGAATTCTCAGGATAGATCTCCCAAGATCCGCGGTGCGCAGATAGCAGGACCAAGTCGTCATCGGGTTTCGGCAGCTTGAACATGTTTCTCGTAATCGCACTTACAAGATATGGTGAAGGCTTTACCGGAAGTAGCGCCTCTGCTGCGGCGTAGGATGGAATACCGAAAGCAAGAAGAGAAGTTAAAGTGAGCGATGCACGCAAATCACGTCGGCCGCCGAGGTAACCGAGACGCGAGGAGCAAAAATTCACAAGCACTGATGCCACATTGTTGCTGGTGTCCATAAAGATTCAGAACCTTTCGATGAGAATTTCGGGTAGCTCGCTACTTTGTACGGCTTGTTCGTGCGGCCTTTGCAACAGCCCATCACAGCAGTGGCTAAGGCTTGGGGGAGCGAAATCCTGGGGGTGCCCGTAGTGCGAGGAAGTTTTTAGCGGCCCACTATCGCTGCGATGTGCCGGCAATAACACGCTCTTCAACATCAAGATGATCCATAAATCGGCTTCCACCCAAGGCGCTGCGTTGCCACGTCGTGACGTCGCGTGCTCAAGCGTTGAGAGAGCTGTCATGAAAGCAGCTTGGAGCTCCGGCGCAATTATTTCGTCCTAGCGTAGCCTCAGTTGAGAGGAAGCAGGGCTTTCTTCATTAACGCCGCTTCGCCATACGATGTTTGGACGTGATCAATTGCCCGCCAGCCGCTCTTCTCGTAAAGAAGTTGCGCGTCCTCTGTTGTCAGATAAAGACTCTTGCAACCGAAGCGCGATGCTTCGTGCTCGAGCCGCTCGATCAACAACCTGGCTATTCCTTTTTTGCGGTGAAATGGATGGACAAAAAGCGACTTAAGCCAAGGGGATAGATGAGATTTTCCATCGAAATCACGATCAGCCAACGTGACCATTCCTACTGGCAACGCGTTTTCGATGGCGACTAGTGTTAGCGGCATCGAGCTTTTTGTTGCCGCTTCAAACTCGCCTCGCGTTTGTTCGTACGAGCCATTTGATTGACAACCCCATTGTCCGAAAGACCAACTTGCGCAAATGGAAATGAAATTCGGAAATCTTTCTAGGTACTCGATCGTTACCGGAGTTCCAGCTACCATTGCTTTCTCGGTCATAGTGTCTCCATTTTTTGGCGGGCCGAGCAATCGAGTGACGATCGGTCAACTTGAGGTGAAGCCCCTGCACTAGTCAGCTATCGGACCTCACGATATATCCTGCACGGTGACGCCGCGATTCAAGACGGGTCGCCAGCACGCAACAGCGTGATCACAAACCTGCTAAGATTTGTGGCAACGCGGTCATGCGGCTAAACAGCTTAGTGGCACCTGCCTCCATCAGTTTGTCTCCGTGCCCAGGAAGGCAATGCGAAGCACCTACGAAGCCAATCACCATCATCCCGGCTGCCACCGCCGCCTGAGTTCCAGCAACGCTGTCTTCGATAACGAGACAACTGCTAGCCGGTGTGTTCATATTCTCTGCTGCAAACAGAAACAGATCCGGCGCAGGCTTACCACGCGCAACTTGCGAAGCGCTAAAGACATGGGGCCAAAAGTAATCATGTAGGTCCGTGACTTTAAGCGCCAAGGAAAGCTTTGCAGCATCGCTGTTCGACGCCACGCACTTCTTTAAATTAATGGTCTCCAAGGTTTGCCGAACGCCGCTGGTTGCACGCAGATCGCGAGGATATCGTTTTGCAAGTTCGGCCATCACACATTCATGATGATCCTCCGGTAGGCGTAAGTCGCCCTCGGATTCTATGACGGAATAACTTTGCTGGTCAGTCATTCCTATGAAGCGATCGTTATACTCTTCAGCCGATATGATGTAGCCACATTTCGCCAAAGCTTCGATGTGAACCGCAGTTGCAATTAGCTCGCTATCGACGAGAACCCCATCGCAGTCGAAGATCAGTAGTTTCGGACTTTTTGAAAAAGACATTAGTAGTCCTCATTATAGAACGACTCTGAGTTTTGCCCCAGTGCCAGCTTTCAATCTTCCAGGCATTGAGCAGGGTAGGATTGTATCCGATCGGATGTTGACCATTTCGGCACTGGGAAATTGACGCGTGGTGCTCAGCCGGAAATTGCTCCTGCGGCGATCTTCGGACCTTGCTTATGAAGAGCATTCCAGACCTTGTGAAACGCCTCTGCATAAAGCCGCATCAATTCGCCGTCGTTGGGCGGCGCAATCTCGGAGACGTAAAACATCGTATCCAAGAGTTTCACTGTATTTGGAAAATCGGCGGACTTCCAGTTGTCGCAAATGTCTGGGAGATATTCGAATACCGGCTTCGTGAGCCAAACACAGATAGGCACGCCTTCAGCCTGCAGCGATTTGACCACGAAATCCCTTGCAGCCGGGCCTGGTGCGAAGCCAAGTGCCGCAGGTTCGATCCGGAGGGGAAAGTTGAGCATCGAATGGTCGCAGTCAGATGGATTAAATACAGGAAATATACCGACAAGCTCGCTGATCATCTCCCATAAAAGCTTGCTATTTTCTCTTCGGATTTGCAGTTGCGTATCAATCTCAGTGACTCGCAAGTTCGCTATAGATGACGAGAATACGTTCGGCCTGTAGTTGTACCCTTGGGAATAGGGCGAGAATATTCGCGCTCCACTCCGAGACGAGCTGGACAGCGATACGCGATCAACATGTGCAATCAAGTTGGCGTCCTCAGTAATGACAAATCCCAGTTCGCCGGCCCCAAGGTGCTTGGCGCCGTTTCCGGATAGAGCGAGCGCGTCTGCATCAAGATGCGCACCGCCGACGATTGCTTTCGCGGCGCCGATCGATTGGCAGATGTCGTCGATCACAGCAATGCCTTGAGCTCGCGCTGCAGACCTCGCGTCGGGGACGAGAACATTGTTTCCGAAAAGGTGAGTGACTAAAACTGCAGCTACATTAGGGCCGAACTTTTCAGCGGCCGCGCGCTGATCAATCCCGGCCAAGTTCATGTCGACATCAACGAAGACGGGTTGGAGACCGCTGATTTTGATTGGTCCTACCGCTCCTGGCCAATTCAGTGCCGCGGTAACAACTTGCTCGCCTCGCTCTTTGACATAGTCGAGTTCGATGTGAATGGCCGCCGTTCCGCTGCCGACAGCGCGCACTTGCCACTTCCCAGTCCACCTTGCAAGGCTTTGCTCCAAACCGCTCACAATTGGATGATTAACGCGGTGATATTTTCCACCATCCACGACTCCACGCAGGGCATCCGAGTGCCTCTTCTCCGCGGCGGGCCAAGGTGTAACACGTCCCTGAGGGACCACAGGCTTCCCACCGAAAACGGCGAGCTTCTCGCCTGAGAAAGCACCTGTCGTGTTGCGAGTTATGAGTCGTAGTGCACCGAATCCGTTCATCACGTTCTCCAATCATGCTCACTAGAATGCTGATCAGCCCACACAAACGCTAGCACTGCTTTCCCACGTATGATAGCTAAAATAGAGTATATCAGAAAGTATATTTTAAAGTAGATTTGGAGCAAGCGAGTTATAAGAAGTATTTTTCTGAACATTTGTTGTATATTGGCGGATAGGCGCCTAGGGCGTCACTTTGGTCAGCTTCCGCGCGGAGCACGTTGGAAATTTCAACAGTTTTTTAACGGCTGGGCGGACAACTGGGATCACTGAATGAGGCTTGGGACGGGAACCGGCCAAAGTTTCCCGCAACGCCGGGTGCCTATTGAAGAGGCGATGGACGAACAGCACATTGCCCCGAGCTCATAATCCGAGCCCACCGAATGGTGAAGGAACGGTTGCCCTCCGCTAGTACTGGCCGTTGGTGGCAATGGAATTCGGCAACAGGATTGGATGCTATGGAATCCTTGATAAGAAGACACGAAGCTCATCGACTGGGTGAACGCGAGGGCAGTCCTGACGATCACCATAATGATGAGAGCACTAAGGGTGTTGTACTGGCTCAAAGATTGATTCCAACAGGAACCTTGGGCCCTGCGAATCGGGGCCGATTGTTGCAAGCCTTGTACGACATTGGACCATCTAGCAGAGCGGATCTCGCACGCCTTACCGGTGTGACTCGAGGAACTATCGGAGGGATTGTGCAGCCCCTGATCGATCAGGGCGTTCTTGCGGAAGGAGAGGTGATACCTCCAAATGAAACAGGCGGCAAGCCGGCTACCAAGTTGTGGTTTTCCAAGGATGCAAGACCTATGTGCGCGGTGCTCCTGCTGCACGACCGCGTGAGTGCGTGTTTGGTCTCTTTGGAGGGCGAGGTCTATGCTCAACACGCCGCCGATTTTCCGAAGAACCTAACACACCCCTCCGACGCCTCACGCATTATATGCACCTGTGTCGAAGAAACTATCGCATCTGGCAAGCCGATCTTAGGGATAGGTGTAGCAGTGGCTGGAACGATCAATACGGAGACGGGCACAATTGTGACCGTCAGTCTCGGGCCATTCCTGGACGGCTTACCCCTCGAAGCCGAGTTGCACAAAAGATTTGGAGTTACCGTGTGTGTCGATCAGGATACCAGAGCTTTGCTGGTTGGAGACCGATGGTTTGGGCAAGGCCGCGGTCGGAGAAACTTCGCCTCGGTCCATATCGGCGAGACTTTGGGTGGAGCGCTTTACCTTGATGGGCATCTCTATCGGGGATCCGCAGGTGCAGGTGGTGAAATCGGTCATACGACCGTAGACATCAAAGGTCGGTTATGCCAGTGCGGCCGACGCGGATGCTGGGAATCAATTGCCAGCTCGAAGTGGTTAGCAGACGAGGCCAAGGTCAGGCGGCTGCCACAACCTCACTCATTGGATGTGAGCCGATTATTGACTCTGGCCAACGACAATGTCCCAGGCGCAAGAGAATTACTTCGCGACTACGCGTTCAATATCTCGGTCGGTCTGGCGAACCTCCAGCAGTTCATGGCGCCCAATTTCATCATTATTCACGGCGACATCGTACGAGGGGGAAACCCGATGCTTCATTTAATCCAGGAAAGCTTCCGGGAATTGGTATTCCATCGCCCGGGTGATGAAATTGCCCTTGCTTTCGGAGACAGCGAATGCCTGGCGGCTTTACGCGGTGCCGCCAGTCTTCTTCTTTCTGAATTGCTGAATTTCGTCATCTAATGACATCCGCTACAGATCCTTCGGAAGCTTCTTAAGTGGCGGCAAAATGGACTCCATTTGAAGCAATCTGGGAACGACCTGAGGCGGTCCGCGGTCATTGCCGGGATCTATCTGCAACTCGACGGTCACTCACTGTGCCGAGTGCGTTCGCGACCTCTTCAAGCATCCGGCTTGCTGGCGAAGACATTGACGCTGTCTCCGGGTTGGTTTGACTGGTCTGCCTCTCAGAGAGAGCATTCTCAATTTGAAACTCCGCTACAATCCCGCGCAACTGTTTTGCCTCGATGGCAAGTGCCGTACTTGCAGCCGTGGATTCCTCGGCCATGGCTGCATTTTGCTGCGTAACCTGATCCATTTGATTGACTGTCCGGTTGACCTCAAAAAGGGTTGCGGACTGTTCGTTGGAAGCGGCGGTGACGGCATCAAGCTGAGTGTTGATCAGGACTATCTGTTGAATGATAATCTTGAGTGCATCGCCGGTGTCTCGGACCAGCTTGACGCCACTGCTGACCTCATCAACCGAATTGAGGATAAGATTCTTGATTTCTTTTGCTGCGTGCGCGGAGCGTTGAGCAAGCTCCCGCACCTCCTGGGCAACCACCGCGAAACCTTTTCCTGCCTCGCCGGATCGTGCCGCCTCGACGCCTGCGTTGAGCGCCAGAAGATTGGTCTGAAACGCGATTTCGTCGATGACCCCCACAATACTGGAGATCTGCGAGGATGACTGTTCGATGCGTTGCATTGCTGCCACAGCGCTTGAGACCACTTCGCCGGAGTGGCGCGCCGACTTGTTTGCCTCGATCGCAACATGTCGCGCCTCCGCTGTGCGCTTTGAGGAACTGGCGACGTTCTGGGTAATCTGATCCAAAGCGGCGGCGGTTTGCTCCAGTGAAGCAGCCTGATGCTCTGTGCGGCGTGACAGGTCCTGCGCGCTCAAACTGATTTCCTGCGCCCCGCCATCGATCGATTCAGTTGCGTACGACACAGCTCTCAAGCTCTCAGCGAGTTGGGCAACGGCAGCATTGAAATTCGCCCGTAACGGTTCGAAGTCGTCGGCGAATTTGTCGTCGAGGCTGAACAGGAGGTTCCCGTCGGCGAGATGCCTTAGGCCTTCTGCAAGCCCGGACGTAGCCTCCGCCATATCCCGCGCTCGCCGATGCTCGGTCTCGGCGAGACGCGCACGTTCAATCTCATTTGCTTCACGGCTTGTCTCTGCATCCTTTTCGAAATCGCGCGCCCGTAACTCGTTGTCCTTGAATATCTGTACTGCCCGGGCCATCGATCCGATCTCGTCGCGGCGAATCGTTCCCTTAACAGTCGAAATGAGATCGCCGTCGGCTATGACCTCCATTGTCGTAACCATCTGCTTGATCGGTTTGACCAACCAGGAGCGAATTGCGAGAAAGCCGAAGCACGAGACAGCGAAGAGTGCCACAATAGCTGTTCCCAAACTCAGCACGGACGTGTCACGGACAACGCTTGAAACGTCACCACGCTTTTGCTCTGCGTCCGAAGCGAGTTTTTCCGTGACGGATGTGAATCTCGGTGAGACAGCAGCAAAGGCGGGTTGGCAAAGAGTGAGATAGAGTTGCTGCACCATGGCAAGCTCGGCTTCACTAGTTGCGCCGCGACCAACTGCGATGGCTGCACCACACGTATCGGTCAGGACGGAGAATCCATCCGCCTTCAACTTCGGCAGTTCGCTCTGCTCAGGAACTGCAGCGATCGCCAGATCCATGAACCTGACGAAGTTTTCTCGTGCGTCATTCAAGCCAGCTTCAGCGCGCGCCCTCGCCTCTTTCGACCGTGTCATCACCATGTCGCTGATGCTGGCACGCGCTGTTTCCAGACTTCGGTTCGACTGGGTCAAGCGTAGTGCTGCAGATGCATCTCTACCGAGAAGCTCCTGATATCTGTCGTTAACCTTCAGCATTTGCCGGTTCTGATAGAACGTCAGACCGAGTGCCAGGATGCCGAAGACAGCCACGATGATAAAGAACTTACCGACAATGGAAACGTGTTTCACAGGCCACTCCTCTAAGCTCGGGATCACTTACGGCAGATGGATGTTCAGATTCTGATGGTTTGATGTCTCGGGTTTTAAAAAAATGGCTGCCGCCGACCTCGTAATCGACGACAGCCAAGTTGCCTGGGAGGGCAGGAGAAAAGAGTTGAAACCCCAGATGGCGATAGTAAGTGCACTTTCTGTCAGTCGCGGATCGCAGTCCCGGTTACTGGATCGAACCAGTGCAATTTCTCCAGGTCGACAGTCAATGGCAGCACCTGATTGGGTCGAGGCGTCAGCGCCGGTGGTATACGCGCCACGAGCCGGTTCTTACCCTTATTGAGAAAGTCTTCGGTATCTTCAGCATCGTTGATATTGACCGACGGTGACGCGATGTCGAAGAACACGAAGGTGTCGGCTCCAAGCGCTTCGGCAACCGGGATCTGCTCGTTGAACAACGCCTCGGCCTCGGGACAAACCTTAAACATCTCTGGGCGAATTCCAACAATGACTTGTCGCCCGGCGAAGGCCGACAGTGCCCCCTGGGCTGGGACCGAGAAGGATATTTTCGTTCCAGTTACCGCAGCTTTTAGCGACCCGCCTTCCGCCGTCAGCTCGACCCGAACAAAATTCATGGCGGGCGAACCGATGAACCCCGCGACGAACAGATTGGACGGCTTGTCGTAAAGCATCTGCGGCGTATCGATCTGCTGAAGATTACTCTCCTGTCCATTAAACACCGGCTTCAGCACAGCCACACGATCGCCCATGGTCATAGCCTCGACCTGATCGTGGGTCACATAAAGGGTTGTGACGCCGAGCCGCTGATTAAGGAGCTTCAGTTCGCCGCGCATCTGCACGCGGAGTTTTGCATCCAGGTTGGAAAGAGGCTCATCCATCAGGAACGCCATGGGATGGCGAACGATCGCCCGGCCCATCGCCACGCGTTGGCGCTGACCGCCGGACAATGCCCCGGGCTTGCGCTCTAAATAACGGGTAAGATCAAGCATTTCCGCTGCGTCGCGAACCAGCTTGTCGATCTTGTCCTTGGGCATTTTTCGCTGCTGCAGACCGAAGGCCATGTTGTCGTAAACGGTCATATGGGGGTAAAGCGCGTAGTTCTGAAAAACCATCGCAATATCCCGGTCCTGGGGTTCTGTCTCCGTCACGTCAGCGTCATCCATGAGCAGCCGGCCGCTGTTGAGCGCTTCAAGACCCGCTGCCATCCGCAATAGTGTCGACTTGCCACAACCCGACGGGCCGACCAACACGACGAATTCTCCGTCCGCGACCGAAAAACTTACATTCGCAACGGCAACGGTCCCGTCCGGAAAGGTCTTGCCGATCCCGTCGAAGGTCATGGACGCCATTTTTATGTACTCCCGCATTTTTCAAGGAGGCAAGCCGCACCGTTTGTGCGGACATGCCCCTCGCCTTTGGTTCCGGCTTTAGCCGATGTTCACAGCCTTGCCGGTCGCGACGGATTCCTCGATCGCCGCCAGGATCTTTGTGTTTGCCAGACCGTCCTGCGCATCTGCCAGCAGCGGAGCGTCTCGCACGACGCTATCGACAAAGCGGGCAATGGATTCCAAGACAAAACCGCCGATCCGTGTCGCGCCGGTTGGTGTTATGCCGATGTAGTCATTGTATTTCAGTCCGCCGTCGACGATCTTGCGCAGGCCGCCATTATGGGTGGGGTCCGCCTGGACCTGGCCCTTTTCACCAACGAACTCGATCTTGAAATCAACAAGCGAAGGATTGTCACGCGACAGGATCCAGCTGTTCTCCATGGTCACGACCGTGCCCTTGGAAAATTCAAGCACCGACACATGGAAGTCTTTCGTATCCACGCCGGCGGCAAATAGGGTACCCGAGCGGGCAACCGAATAAACACGCACGACTTCGTCTGCGAGAATGAAACGTAGGACATCGACGAGGTGGCTGCCCAGGAACCAGAGTGCCGAAGACTTTGCAGCCCAGCTCAGCATTTCGAGCGGAACGAATGTCGTATTCGAAAGACGCGCGGTCCCGTGTTTGGCCAAGCCGATCTGACCGTTTTGGATCATGTCACGAACCTGGGCGAGGATCGGATTCACACGGTTGTGGAAATCAATCATCAGCTTGCCCTTGGACTTAGCGGCAGCCGCAGCGATTTCCTCGGCTTCACGCACCGTCGTCGCAAGCGGCTTTTCGCTCAACACGTGTTTATCGGCTTTCAGAGCCGCTAGAATGATCGGCGTGTGGGTAAAGTCAGGCGTTGCGACCGAGATGGCGTCGATCTGATCGCTTGAGATCAGCTTCTGGTAGTCGGTGAAGGCCTGCATTGCGCTGTAGCTTTCCTTCATCTTCAGCGCCCGGCCCTCATCAAGATCGCAGACGCCGACCAGATCGGTCTCCGGCAAGACATTAAAGGTATGGGCATGATTGCCGCCCCAGAGACCGGCGCCGATGACGCCCATTCGCAGTCTATTCATTTCATTACTCCATTCATAAAGGAAAGCTCAGCCCTTCACCGAACCAAAGGTGAGGCCTCGTACGACGTATCGATCGAAAACAAGGAAGATGATCATCGGAGGTATCATCGCGAGCACTGCGGCGGCGGCGATGTAGTTCCAGGTCACTCCGCTCGTTGCGAAATACCCAAGTGTTCCGATCGGAAGGGTGGCGGTCGAGCGTGAGCTCAGCACCAGCGGAAAAGCGGCGTTGTTCCACGCGAACACGAAGGCGAACATCGAGGTAACAATGATCCCAGGACGAACGATCGGTAGCGTGATCCGCAACATGATCGTGTACCAACGGGCGCCGTCCACCCGGGCAGCTTCCTCCAGTTCCACTGGCACCTCATCGATAAAGCTCTTCATCAACCAGACGGAAAACGGGATCGTCAGCGTCTGTAGGACCAGGATCATCGAAAAGTAGGAACCCTGGAGGCCAATGCGCGTGATGAGGATGAAATATGGGATCAGAAACGCGACCGGCGGGGCCATCAACAGCCCGAGATACCACAACATGATGTTCTTCTTGCCGCGGAGCTTGAAACGGGACAACGCGTAGGCTGCGGGAACCGAAAAAGGCAGATTGAGTAGCACAGCACCGATCGCGACGATGAGGCTGTTGACCAGTTGCGGCGCGTTGGTGCCAGGATCGACGAGGATGTGCCGGAATGCGTCGAGATTGGGCTCGAATGTGAGTTGCGGCGGCATGGTGAACGCCGTCTCGGCCGGCCGGATCGCAAGGGCGATGAACCACAGGATCGGACCGACGAAGATTGCCAGGAAGAGGAGGCCGGCGGCGTAGGTGAGTGCCGTGTTGAAGCTCGTGTGTCGGCGCGACATTTTACCACTCCTCGTTTCGGAACGCGAAGAAGACGTACAGTGCAACGATGACGTTGACGATCAGCACGGTGATCCAGGTCATGGCACTGACCAGTCCGATGTTGAAGTTCACAAGGCCCTGTTCGTAGAGTGAGTATCCAAGGGTGCGTGTAGACGTGCCCGGTCCGCCGCGCGTGAGCACAAGCACCGTGTCGAAGGTGTTGAAGATCTGCATGAAGCGCAGCATGACGATAATGATTGCGGTGCGTTTGATCAGCGGTAGCTTGATCCGCATCAGGATCGTCCATGCAGACGCGCGATCCAGGCGTGCGGCCTCCAAAATCTCGTCCGGCACGGCCAAAAGGCTCGCATAGAGAACGATTGCAAAGAACGGTGTCCACTGCCAGATGTCGACGAAGAGGATCGCCGCGAGTGCTGTCGATGGCGAGCCAAGAATTCCTTCTGCGGGAACGGGGAGCCAGAGCGACTGCAACACCCAGCTCAACAGGCCACCGCCGGGATCATAGAGGTAGCGGAACAAAAAGCCGACGACGATGGGCGCGATCGTTGTTGGCAGGATCAGCAGGGCCCGCACGATGTTCATGCCAGGCAGTGCCTTGAGCAGAATGAGCGCGATCGCCAGGCCAAACGTGAACTCAAGTGCCGTGCCAAGGATCGACAGGATCAGGGTATTGGTGAGCGCGGCGCGAAAGTCGAAAGCGTTGAAGGCCTGCACATAATTCTCGAACCCAATGAACTGGAGCGGCTCCGGGCCGATTTGCAGGTTCCAGAAATAGAAGCTCGATCTTAGGGCAAACAGCAAGGGGTAGGCGATCAGAGCGAGCAGCATCACCACCGAAGGCGCAATCAGCAAGTAGGGCAGGTTTCGTCGGATAAAGCTCTTCCGGGCGGGCCCGAGGGCTCGCGGAGAGCAAACAGTAGTCGTGTGCATTGCCAGATCCAGTTCTTCTTCACTTGGCTGCCGGCGCGATCGCTCTCGCGCCGGCCCGAGGAGAACTCTAATTAGTTCTTGGCGATCAGGGCTTTGGCCCCATCAAGAGTATCTGTGTAGCTATCCTTCTGATAAGGGATCATGAGATTGCCCTTCAGGATGCTCTCGAACAGGCTGTTGGCGCGCTCGAGGCCGGTCTTCGGCTCTTCGCTACCGGTCAGAAGCTGGTTCAATGTGAGACCCAACACGCTTTCGATGGCTGTGTAACCAGGGACAGGCGGGCGTGTGATCTTGCCGTTGCCCTGCTTCATCATCGCATACTGCACATCGAGGTAAGGATAGATCGCCTTGACTTCCTCGTCTTGATAGAGCGAAATGCGCGCAAAGTCGGAGAACTGGTAGTTGAGGTCCGGCCAGAGGGCCATTTTCTTCTGCGTGGCTTTCGAGGTCGCCCATTTGATAAAGGCGTAGCCTGCTTCTTGCCTTTCGGAACTCGATGGAATGCCAAGGCTCCAGCCGCCGAGACTAACCGTCTGAGGCACGCCCTCGGCCTTCGGCAAGGCCGCCGTTACGTACTTATCCATGATGTCCGACTTTTTGCCGGTCATGTAGCCCGAGTTCTTGATTAGATAGAAGTACGGGGTCCACCAGTAGAACATGCCGATATCGCCCTTGGCGAAACGGGTGCCGGCATCGAACCAAACATAGTTGATCGCTTCAGGCGGAGACAACTTGTAGAGCTGCCTATAGACTTCGACAGACTTGATCCAGGCGGGGCTCGTCAGTTGCGGGGAGAAATCCCACGGAGCGGCCGGGAAAGATTTGAACCAATTCGCGCCGTGGCTTGCCGACACCTGCGTAAACATGTGGACGATCGGCGACGGCTGGGAACCGCAAACGACGGTTGGAAAGAGCGGCTTACCGGCGAATGATTTGCCTTCCATCGACTTCAGTGTGTCGATGTATTTCGTCCAGGTCCAGTCTTCCGATGTCTCGGTCGGCGGCGCTGCAATGCCGAGTTCGTCAAAGACGTCCTTGCGATACATGACCCCCTGCGCATAGGCGGCAACCGGCAGTGTGCCAACTTGGCCGCGCCACATATTCGAGGAGTAAAGGACCTCGGGGATGAAGTCGGAGAGGTCGAATTCGCTGTCCTTGGCAATAAAATCGTTCAGCGAGATGATCCAGCCGTTGTCGAGATATTGCCCGAGCCACATCTGGTCGACGACGATGACATCGGCGTCGGAGGTCTTGGCGACAAAGGCAGACACGAGGCGCGATTGAAGGGCGTCATAGGAGAGACTCTCCAGTTCGACTTTGATGCCGGTTTCCTTCTCGTATTCTGGCACCAGCGCCTTCATTGAGAAAAAAAATGGGTCTTCAACGGACAGGACGCGCACGGTGTTCGCATCCTGCGCGGCACCCCTCCGTGGAATGGCCAATGATCCCGCGCCAGCCACAAGAGCTGCGACGGAAGCGCTTTTCAGCAGGTCACGTCGCGACATATTTCCGATATCGATTGTCATAAACAGCCTCCTCAGTTGCTTCGTATCCCAACCCCGGCCCTTCAGCGCAGCCCCTGGGCTTCCGCTTGTCGATACTGAGATTGTTACCCCTAATGTGCTTTTTGTAAGCGGTTAGTTTGTACCTCGCACAAACTTATGATAGTGTCAAGAAGTTGGCGCGGCGAAAATTCCGGCGCGGTACTGCGGTTGTCATCGAGGTCCTGCTTGCATCACCGGAAAGGGCCTTATGTTGTATGGCCGTTCGATAATGTACGGGCTAAAAGGATCCGGTAGATTGGAGAAGAGAATTGAAGTTTGAGAGCCAGCCGTCCTATTCGTTGGGCCAGCGCACCCCTGCCAGCAGAGAAGTCGCCGTCGGCGAGAACGGCGGTAACGTGACACTTGTCTCCCAATCGGCGCTTGGAGCGATAAACCGCGGTCGCGTCCTTCAAGCCTTATATGACAACGGACCCAAAAGCCGGGCAGATCTCGCTCGACTTGCAGGTGTCAACCGGACCACGATAACCGGTATTGTGCAGCCGATGATCGAAGACCAGCTTCTTATTGAGGGAGATGCGTCGCCTTCCGACGTCAAAGGCGGCAAGCCGGCTCGTCCGCTTTATTTTAACCCCGATGCACCGATGCTTGGCGCGGTCCTCCTTCTGCCCGGCACGATACAAACATGCCTCGTGGCGTTAACCGGTGAGATCAAGGCCGTTGCGAAAGCTGAATTTGATACGCATGGCGACACAGAAGCATTCATCGCGGTCATGACGGAGACGCTTACTGCCACACTGTCTCAGGCCCAGCAGGCGCCGTTTGGCATTGGCGTGGCCTCTGCTGGAATGATCGACAGTGACAATGGAACCATTCTCACCGTCAATCTTGCTCCCGTTCTAACGGGACTTCCCCTCGTAGCAATACTACAAGAACGCTTCTCTCTTCCGGTTGCCATCGATCACCACCCCCGTGCCTTGCTTGTTGGGGACAGATGGTTCGGACCCGGTCGCGGTCAACAAAATTTCGCAGCGGTCTATACTGGCGAGGTTCTCGGCGGCGCCTTCTTCATCGACGGCAAGGTCTATCGTGGACTCGCCGGATCCGGCGGCGAGCTCGGGCACACCGTGGTGCAGATCGATGGTGCCCCTTGCAACTGCGGAAAGCACGGCTGCTGGGAGACGGTCGCTGCTCTTCCGTGGTTACGAAAGGAAGCCGCCCGAATGGGCTTGCCGCATCCCAAGAGCATCACCTGTGCCAGGCTTGTCAAGGAAGCAGACGAAGGCTCGAATGCGGCAGAGGAGCTTCTCGTCCGTTACACACGGAACGTGGCTTTCGGCATCGTCAATCTGCAGCAAACACTCTCCCTCAACTCCTACGTCCTTCATGGAGACGTCGCCGGAGGCGGAATGAAGGCAGCAGAGCTGATCAGGCAGCATGTAGAGCAGCTAGTGGTGAAGAGACCTGGTCAGGAGATATCGATCACGGTGAATGGTATCGGCGAAGGCCATACGGCTCTGCGCGGCGCCGCCGGTTTGGTTTTATCCAGCCACCTCAAGCTGGTCATTTGAGGCTTTGTAGCGACACCGATATGCAACGAAGGGGCTTGCGGACCTGTTGTGTCGATTCGCGCCGGGCAAGGCCTGTCCGGTAGGCTTCTTAAAGAGACTCAGGCGCGCTATCGAATTTTCTAAGGTCGGGATTTGGGCTTGCGACCGTTAAGGTAAGGACTGCCATCGTCTGCGACGGCGGCGGAAAAGAGAGAGGCAAAGAACGGAATGCAGGCCGCCCCGATCGCGCCGGCGCGAGGGCCAAGTCGAGAGGCCTCAACTGCGGCAGCCTCCAAGCCGCGCGACGGGCCAAGGATTGGCTGACTGGAAATTGCGCGTACCAGCCTGTCTGTCACTAGTTCTGGCAGCCGTCCCCCAAGGACAATCAGCGCGGGGTCGAACATCGCCGTAGCTACACGCACCGTCTCGCTGAGCTGCTTTCCGGCGCGTTCAATCCAGATTTCTAACGCCGCTTCGGCGCTATCTGGTAACCGATCGAGGTCGATGAAGTCGTGGATGGCGAAGCCGGCACTGTTGAGGGTGGCAAAAAGGTCTTGGCCGGATGGGCGCGGCTGGTCGTACGGGTAGAGAACTCCGGGCAGGCAGGCGTTTCCATTGACACCGCGGTACGGCCGCCCGTCGATAACCGCCCCTCCCCCGACACCGTGTCCGATGTGAATGAAGAACATCGGATCAGGCTGCGGGATGCGTCCGCCGAACACATACTCTCCGAGCGATGCAGCTGTTCCATCATTCTCGATGTAATAGGGCGCTTCGAAAGTCGCTTTAAAAGCTTGGTCCGCCTCACCATCATCGAAAGCCGGGAAGAAGCTGTGGGCCTTGAGGATGTGCGACATCGTGCCGAAATTGCCGGGCACCGAGCAGCCGACCCCGAGAAGGCGATCTTTAGGCGTGCCAAGATCGGTCAGCATCGCTGCGATAGCAGCCTGCGCCGCCTCTGCCACAGACAAAGCTGTGCTGGTCTCGATGTCTACAGATCGGGAGGTAAGAATCTTACCCGCTAGATCAGCAATTGCTACCTCCATTCGGGAGACCGAGAATGTTATTCCCGCGGAAAGATATCGGTCAGCCCGCAAGCTCAGCAAGCGCCGAGGCTGGCCTTGGGCGCCGGTCCGCTCGACCACCTCGATCAGAAGTCCGATCTCAATTAAGCGACCTATCAGCCGAGTGACAGAAGCACCTGTCATGCCGGACCGTTCCGCTAGGTCGACCCGCGCAATCTGCTTGCCTACGAAAATCAGTTCGACCAGTCGTCGTTCGTTCCGTGAAAGGTCCATTGGTTCCAAGAGTGTCAAATTGTCAGCAGCCAAACAGCTATTGCAATATATATTAAATTACGCAATGTAATTAATCTGTCATGAGGATCCTTTAAGAAAGCCAACCGGAATGACCGCCAAAATGAAATGGGAGAACACCATGCACCAGATCAAACGATTGTTGAGCCTCGCCGCCGTGCTGATCGCGATCGCCTCTCCGGCCTTGGCAAAGAGTCTCGTCGTTTATTCACCTCAGGGGGAAGAGAACGTTCAATGGATAATCGACCAGGCTAAAGGCGCCGGTCACGACGTGCAGTTTCTGCGCGCACCCGGAGGAGAACTTTTTGATCGGCTGGTCGCCGAGAAGAACAACCCCCAGGCCGACGTCGTACTTGGCATGGTCGACGCGTCTATGGCTCTGCTCAAAAAGAATGGCCTGTTCCAGCCATACACACCAGCCTGGGCGGCGGACCTGCCTGCGCACTACAAGGACAAGGAAGGCATTGTCTACAAATTCTGGAGCACACCGGTCGTCATCGCCTATGAGTCTGACAAGCTTGCCGCTGAGCGGGCGCCGAAAAGCTGGCTGGACCTGACAAGGGGCGAATACAAAGGCAAATACGTCATCGGCAACACCGCCTGGCAGACGACAAGGGTCTATCTTGCCGGCATCTTGGCCCGGTTCCTCGACGACAAGGGCGAAGTCACTCAGGCTGGATGGGATTTTCTTGGCGCATTCTATGCGAACGCGATCGTTGTCGATGACGCCGATGCGCGCAAGGAAGCCTTCAAATCGGGCGGTGCGATCATCAATCTGAACTGGTTCGGCGGCGTCATCAAGGACGCCAAGGAGCTCGGCATGCAAGTCAAGGTCATTGACCCGGAAGGTGGCACGCCCGTCATCTCTGAAGGCGTGGCGATCATGGCGGGAACCGATCAGCTGGAGCAGGCAAAGGCATTCGTCGACTGGTTCGGCTCTGCCGATGTCATGGCCGGCTACGCCAAGAAATTCGGTCAGGTTCCGGTGCTGCCGGCGGCGTTGGCCAAATCACCGCCAGAGGTGCAGGCGAATGCGAAACTAGTCAAGGCGCAGCCGATCGATTGGGATGCCGTCGCGCCCAAACTGGACGGCTGGTTGCAGAAGATCGAGCTAGAAATCCGGTGAGGATGTAGGGCCGGGCGACGCAGATCGCCAGGCTTCTCAGGAGTATGTTTATGCCGACCCCGATCCTCATCATCGATAAACTGCATATTGGCTATGGCGACAAGGTTGTCATCAGCGACCTCTCGCTTGAGATTCACGAAGGCGAGTTCGTTGCTCTGCTCGGGGCTTCCGGCAGCGGCAAATCCAGCGTCCTAAGGACCCTGGCTGGCTTTCATCCGGTCATGAGCGGTCGGATTATTCTTGAAGGAAAAGATATTACCATCGAGCCTCCGGAGCGGCGCAACGTCGGCATGGTATTCCAGAACTATGCGCTGTTTCCAACGATGACGGCTTTCGAGAATATCGCCTTTGCTTTGCGTGTGGCGAAGATCCCGCAGGGCGAGATTGTCAAGCGTGTCACCCAGATCGCCGAAACATCCGGGATTACGGAGCAACTGCACAAGAAGCCCGCGACCATGTCAGGTGGGCAACAACAGCGGGTCGCGATTGCGCGCGCGCTCGTCGCGGGCTCCAAGGTGCTTTTGTTCGACGAACCATTGTCCAATCTCGACGCCAAGGTGCGAGTGACGATGCGCCGCGAGATCAAGAGGCTCCAGCAGGAATTTGGCTTCACGGCGGTCTTTGTCACGCATGATCAGGAAGATGCACTCACCATGTCCGACACGATCGTCGTGCTGGCGAACGGTGGCGTTGAACAGATCGGTGACGGACGTACTCTTTATCGAAAGCCCGCGACGCCGTTCATCTGCGAGTTTATCGGCACCGCCAACGAACTGCTCGCACCGGTTGTCGCGCAAATTCTGGGCCGCGACGTTCAGGGGCGCATCTTTGTCCGCCACGAAGATGTGTTCGTCGGGAAAGCGGTAGAAGCCGGGTTGCCGGCGACCGTCCGCCATGTGGAATTTCTTGGCGCCCACAGCCGCATCGACCTGGATGCCGGCGGACACTTAATTTCGGCCGCCAGGATGGGGCACGAGTTACCTGAAATCGGTGAGACCGTGTCCTGGACGGTCCGGCCGGGCTCGGCGCATATCTTCGAGGAAGCGGGCAGATGAACCGCGCGGCGCCCGTCGAGCGCGTAGTCTATTGGATCGGAGTGGCGGCCCTGATCTGGATCGTCATCACCTTCCTGATCCTGCCGCTAGTCGCGTCACTTCATGCGGCCTTTTTCAAGGACGGCAGCCTGGTGGTCGGCCAGATCGCAAGCGAACTTTCAAGATCACGAAGAGTGCGCGCTGCCCTTTGGAACACGCTTTGGATGACGTCAGCGACCATGGTTACGGTGACCATTGTCGGGATGTTCCAGGTCGTCGTCCTTGAATATTTTCACGTACGCGGTCGCGCACTCTTGAAAATCGCCTATGCAACGCCCCTGGTCTTCGGCGGTGTCGTTGCGGCGGCGGGCTACAACTTCACCTATGGTCCCAGCGGTGCGGTGACACATCTGGTGAAGGCCGCCGTCTCCAGCCTCCCGCAAGCCTGGTTCATCGGCTGGTTTGGCGTGCTTTTCACGCATACCTTTCTGATGACCAACTTTTACTATCTTTTTCTGCGCGCTGCGATGCGCCGCGTCGACTACGCAACAATCGAAGCTGCGCGCAGTATGGGTGCCTCGGAATATACGATCCTGTGGCGTGTGGTACTGCCCGCGATCATGCCGACGTTCCTCGCCGTCACCCTTCTCACCCTTTACACCGCAATCAGCTCTTTCGCCGCCCCTCAGGTGCTGGGCGGTCGCGATTTCCACATGCTGAGCCAGATGGTGCTGACCTTGAACAGCCTGCGCCGTCCCGACATGGCCGCCTTACTCGCGCTTATGATGGGACTATGTCTCATGGCGCTTATACTGCTGTCTCAATATTTCGAAGCGCGCGGCTCCTATGTCGGCGGCGCGAAAGCGACTGCGCCCATCCAGCTACGCAAAATTTGCAGCCCCATCGGCAATGCAGTGCTACATTTGTTTGCCTATCTTCTCGTGGCTATCTATACGGTGCCGATCGCGCTTGTCGTACTCTTCTCCTTCGCCCCTGCCGCGAGCATCGGCATCGAAGTGATCCCATCCAGCCTGACACTGAAGAACTATACCCGCGTCTTCACCGAAGGCAGCGCCTTTCTTCCGTTTTTCAACTCCATAGTGATGAGCCTTGTCGCGGTATCGGCGGCGCTCGTCGTTACACTGTTTGCCGTCCCGGTTATTCTTGGCCGCCGCAGTTGGCTGACGCGCCTTCTGGACATCACTTTCTTCCTGCCATGGGTAGTTCCTAGTATTCTGCTCGCTGTCGGGCTGATCGTCACCTTTGACTCGCCAAACCCGCTCGTTGGAAACGCAGTCCTCCTCGGCGGCTACTGGCTCCTGCCGATTGGCTACGCCATCGTCGCCTTGCCGCTGATGGTGAGGTTCCTGAGGGCCGCCTTCGTAGGAATTGATCCGGCCTATAACGAGGCCGCCCGCTCGATGGGCGCCACCGGTCTTTATCGCTATCGCCGCATCATTCTGCCGATAGTGGCGCCGACTGTAATCCTCGTCGCCGGGATGGCCTTCAACGATCTCCTGTCGGAATACCCCTTGTCGGCCTTTCTATACAACGTCAATAACAAGCCGCTGCCGATTGCAATCGTAGACAGCTCGCTGTCTGTCGATCCTGAGCAGGCGGCCCTCAACCTCGTCTACGTCAATCTGATCATGGTGTTTTCAATGGCGATCATTCTGTTGGCTGAGCGGATCGGCCTTGGCAAAGGTCCAGAAACCACAACATTGTAGAACAGGAGACTGATCCATTGGATACCTGCATCACCGTCTGGCATTGGCCGCACCAGGAGCGTTGGTACGACGAAGGCATTCGCAACTCGCTCACCCTCATTAAGGAAGCTGGCTTCACACACATCAACTGGAATCCCGACTCCGGCAGTTCGTACTGGCTGGCCGACGCCGAGATCGAGTTTACAAGCAGGATCGTGGCCGATGCTGGGCTGAAAGTGCACTCGGTTCATGCCAGCAATGGCCGCAATCCTATCACCGAGATCGGCTACAAAAACCCTGGCCCTTTCGCGATGGAGACGCGCAAGGACTTCCTGTCGCCGCATGAATGGCAGCGCCGCAGCGGAGTCGAGCTGTTGCGTAACCGTGTCGACCTGGCGGCCGCGTTCCAGTCCCCCAATATCGTTCTGCACATCGATATCAACGACAACGTCTTCGGCAGCGAAGCCGCCGAACGAGCGTTCTTCGACCCCCTTTTCCAGTCTCTCGACGAAATCAGGCCTTACTGCGTCGAAAAGGGCGTCCAGATTGCCGCGGAAACTCTCCTCTGCGCCAACGCCCAGAATTTCCTCAACCTCTATGATCGGCTGTTCGCTCGATACGGCAAGGAGTTCATCGGCGTCTGCTTCGATTGTGGTCACTGGGAACTGATCGAGCCAGGCAAGCTCAGCGTGCTTGAGCGTTTCGCGGATCGCGTCATTGCTACTCACATTCACGACAATTTCGGAGCAGTGGATGACCATCTCTTGCCATTCGACGGACGATTAGATTGGCACACGATCGCCTCGGCGATCGCCTCAACTCCTTATCAGACTCCGCTCAACTTCGAGACGCCAATTGACCGGTATGGGATACCAGAATCCGCCTACTATCGCCGCGCTCACGGTGTTGCTGTTAGGCTTGAGGAGATGGTAGCCGAGGCGCGCGAGAGGAAAAGCAGTGATGGCGAATGCGCCTGCCCTCGACAATTCTTCACTACGTCGTGACAAAGGTAGCAGCGTTGACGTTTGAACCGTTCCGCGGTCCAGATGGATGGACAGTTTAGACCAAAGAATCTGTCGGCTTCGTCGGTGTCGTCGAATGGGTCAGCAAATGGCCTTCGGGGCAGCGATAGCCATCGGTCTCGGGTTCGAAGACGAACGTCGACTTGCGCATCATGACGGGCTTGGGCGGAGTGGGATTGCGATAGCCTGTGACGCCAAGGATCTGCCGGTCTTCCAGGCCCTTGGCGATGCCCGGCGTAGCATAGCCGGCATCCAGCCCGTCCGCGCCGACATCGAAGCCGAAACGGGTCTGCTGCCGGTCGAGCCTTGAGAGATAGACGATCGAGTCGTGGACATTGGCTGGCGTGACATAAGTATCGGTGATGATGGCGAGCTTGCCGTCCATCGTGCGATGATCGAGAGAGAAGAAGCCCTTCGGCCTGCCGTCGCGCACCATATAGCCGCTGTCTGAACGCTGCGCGTAACCTTAGTCGTCGTCACCTCCGGCCGGCGTTCCTTGTCCTTCAAGGGCTTCTGGCCGTGCAGCTTGCGTTCGGCCTCGATCGCCGCATCCAGATCGGCCAAGTAGTCGGCGCGCGACTTCTCGACCATTGCAAGATCGTATTCGCCCTTGTTGGCATTGGCCTTCAGATGGGTCGAATCCGTGTAACGCCACCGTGCCGACCAGCCCGTGGCCGATCGCCTGTTCGACGATGTAATCGAAGATGTCCCGGGCAACCGATTTATCGTTGTAACCGCGGCGGTTCTGGGCTGAGCGTCGGGGCGTCGAACACTCGCAGCAATCTGACGGCGGGGAAATCCCCGCCGCTTCGATGTTATTTTGGAAAGACCGGCTTACGCCATGGCCTTCTGCAGGTTCTGGTCGATCTTGTCGAGGAAGGCGGTGGTCGAGAGCCACGGCTGGTCGGGGCCGATCAGCAGCGCCAGGTCCTTGGTCATGAAACCGGATTCGACGGTGTCGACGCAGACCTTTTCGAGCGTTGCGGCGAAGCGGGCAAGCTCGGCATTGTCGTCGAGCTTGGCGCGATGCGCCAGGCCGCGCGTCCAGGCGAAGATAGAGGCGATCGAGTTCGTCGAGGTTTCCTGGCCCTTCTGATGCTGACGGTAGTGGCGGGTGACCGTGCCGTGCGCGGCTTCGGCTTCGACCGTCATGCCGTCGGGCGTGAGCAAAACCGAGGTCATCAGGCCGAGCGAGCCGAAGCCCTGGGCAACGGTATCGGACTGGACGTCGCCGTCATAGTTCTTGCAGGCCCAGACGTAGCCGCCAGACCACTTGAGCGCCGAGGCGACCATGTCGTCGATCAGACGGTGTTCGTAGGTGATGTTTGCTTCCTTGAACTGATCCTTGAATTCGGTCTCGTAGACTTCCTCGAAGATGTCCTTGAAGCGGCCGTCATAGGCCTTGAGGATGGTGTTTTTGGTCGACAGGTAGACCGGCCACTTGCGCATCAGGCCATACATCATCGAGGCGCGGGCAAATTCGCGGATCGATTCATCGAGGTTGTACATCGCCATGGCAACGCCGGCGCCCGGTGCGTTGAAGACTTCCTTCTCGATGACGGTGCCGTCTTCGCCGACGAACTTGATCGTCAGCTTGCCCTTGCCGGGGAACTTGAAATCGGTGGCGCGGTACTGGTCGCCGAAGGCGTGGCGGCCGACGACGATCGGCTTGGTCCAGCCGGGAACGAGGCGCGGCACGTTCTTGCAGATGATCGGCTCGCGGAAGATGACGCCGCCGAGGATGTTGCGGATCGTGCCGTTCGGGCTCTTCCACATTTCCTTGAGGTTGAATTCCTTGACGCGGGCTTCATCCGGCGTGATCGTTGCGCACTTGATGCCGACGCCGTACTTCTTGATGGCGTTGGCGGCGTCGACAGTGACTTGGTCGTTGGTGGCGTCGCGGTTTTCGACCGAGAGGTCGAAATAGTCGATATCGAGGTCGAGATACGGATGGATCAGCTTATCCTTGATGAGCTGCCAGATGATGCGCGTCATTTCATCGCCGTCGAGATCGGCGACGGGATTGGCGACCTTGATCTTGTTCATGTATCTGCCTCGTTCGAGCTTGAATGGGGACGGCGTCCCGGGTGGGTGATGTGATGAGGAGCGCTGCTGGCGCCACAGGCTGGCCTCGCCAACAACCGCGTCGTAATCACGCGCTGATCCCGAATTCGGCAGCTGATCCCGTTGTATGCGCTGATCATCCGCTCCAGCTCATCCATGTTGGGGACGATGATATGTCGAAACTTCTCGATGCGAATGACGCCGCTCTTGCGCAGCCTGGTTATCTGGCGGCTGACGGTTTCAATGGTCAGACCGAGAAAATCGGCGATCTCGGCGCGGGAAAGCGGCAGGTCGAAGGCGGTGGTCGTGGCCGTTTGCGGTTCGGCGTGGGTGGCGATGAGGTGGAGCAGGCTTGCGACCTTCTCCTCGGCGGTGCGCCGGCCGAGCGTCAGCATCCATTCGCGCGCGGCGTCCAGCTCCTTCAGCGCCTGATCGTGCAGGCTGCGCCGCAGTTCCGGCGTCTCCGATATCATGCGGTCGAGCAGGTCGCGGGGAAAGACGCAGATTTCGACATCGGTCGCAGCCTCAGCCGACAGCGTACTTTCGCGCACGAAGGGCCTGCCGACGAAATCGGGGGCGAATTGCAGGTCGACGATCTGCTGGCGCCCGTCCGGCATCACCTTACAGAGTTTCACCACCCCGCGCATTATGTTCGAATAGAAAGAGCTTTCCGACCCTTGAGCGATGATCTCGCTGCCGGCATCGACCTTGCGGCGCAGCGAGTGGCGGCCGAGGTCCTTTAACTGACCGCTCGACAGTACGCCGCAGACGACGCCGTGCCGCGCCTGGCAGGAAGCGCAAGCGACGAGAGTGCCGGCGTCGGAACCCTTACTGCGTGCAACGTCCATGTCCTGATCCCTTCAAAATCCGCGTGTGCCGGATGTGGCTGCGCATGCTGGGCATACTCAGACGCTTACGTCGCGATTGCGGGTTCGGCTATCCCGATTTCCTCCGGCGCGGCTTGATGATTACCAATTTCGCCGGGACCGCGAGTTGATCCAGATCAAAGTTTCCGTGCCATGCTGTTTTTGGAAGCGCCTGCCTCGACACGAGGCCGACCCGCAGAATCCTTCAAACTTGAACGACGAAGCAAAGATCTTCCAACCCTGGGCGACGAAGCTGCCGACGTGTTTGCGCACGAGCATATCCCAAATTGTATGACGGTTACTCGCGACGGGGAAAGGGTTCAGGTCGAAAGCATTACGGGTGCTTCAGCTGGGTCGCCCATACTCCCTAGCCGATTTCGAATTGACGGCCCAGTATGTTTGTGCGACGAACGTACTAAGGTGCGCGCGGCTGGTGCGGCCTGAACGCGATCGACGTTGTGTCAGATGACATCCTGAAGGAACGGGCGGATGACTGTCTACCTAATCGGAATCGACGGCGGTGGCACCAGCTGCCGAGCTGCAGTCGCCGGTGCGAACGGGAGTATCCTTGCGCGGGCTCAAGCCGGGCCAGCTAACATTCTCTCCGATCCGGATACGGCCGTCGACAACATTGCCAGTGCGACCCGCGCGGCTTTCTACGCA
Organism: Rhizobium sp. NZLR1b; assembly: GCF_019685155.1. Taxonomy (NCBI): domain Bacteria; kingdom Pseudomonadati; phylum Pseudomonadota; class Alphaproteobacteria; order Hyphomicrobiales; family Rhizobiaceae; genus Rhizobium; species Rhizobium sp. NZLR1b. The sequence continues at coordinate 3,858 of NZ_JABDWC010000024.1, read as the reverse complement.
GCTGGCATCAATGCGCGTAGCATCGCCTCGGCGCGTGCAGTACTTGGGGTCGCAGGCAATAGTGTCGGCGAGGCCGTTCACTACGTGAAAAACAGGCTACCCTTCGCCCAGGCGGACATCGAGTCAGACGGGCTGATCGCGCTACAAGGCGCGCTTGGTGATAAAGACGGAGCCGTCGCCATTTTAGGAACAGGCACGATCTACATTTCCCGCCACTGCGAAACGGTGACCTACGTCGGCGGATGGGGCTTTACTGTGGGCGACCTCGGCAGCGGTGCTCGTATTGGACATGCGCTTTTGCAAGAAACGCTGCTCGCATATGACGGCATCCACGAGATGTCCGCGATGACCGCCTCCGTCCTTGCGGAATTCAAAAATGACCCGCGCAATATCGTCGAGTTTGCGCGGCATGCAAAGCCCGGCGCTTTCGGCCGCTATGCGCCGCGCGTATTCGAGCACATGAAACGGGGCGATGCTGTCGCCGCGCGCCTGTTGCAAGAAGCCGCTGTTTCAGTTGACGAAGCACTTGATCGTCTAGTCGCTCGAGGAACGCAGAAGATTTGCCTGCTCGGGGGATTGGGGCCGCTGTATTCGTCCTGGATCGCTGCACGGCATCAAAGTCTACTGGTAACGCCCGAAGGCGATGCACTGAGCGGGGCCGTGGCCCTGGCTGTGTCGCGCTTCGGGCATCTGAAAGCGATCGAATGAGCGACACGCTTGCGGCTATGCTTCCAGGATGGGGCACAGACATCAACGGCGCCGGTCCGCTCTATCAAAGGCTTCGCCTGGCGCTTGAAAAGGCGATCCTGTCGGGTAAACTCAAAGTGGGCGACGTTCTTTATCCCGAACGAGACCTCGCTGAACATGTCCGCGTTAGCCGTGTAACGGTCCGCAAAGCAATCGACCATCTCGTGCAAGACGGATTTCTGGTTCGCCGGCGCGGCTCAGGAACCTTCGTAGCCGGATCGGCGGTCCGCGCAGATCAGCCTCCGTCACGCGCGTATCTTTTGACAGGTGGCATTTCCTGGCTTGGATCGGGCACGAAAGTCGAGTGCATCGAGCGCAGCACGTCCCATCCCGCACCAGAGGAGATGATGACACTCGGCCTGTCAAGCGACAGTCGCGTCGTGCGCATCACCCATTTGCGGAGCTCGGCGGGCCAGCCGATTGCGATTGAACGCATATGCATTTCCTCCGAGTTCCTGCCCGACGCTCGTACCGTTACCTGTTCCATCTGCAACACACTCGCGGACGCAAACTTTAGACCCGTTCGTGCGATCCAACGCACTTTCGCACTTAACATCGAAGATCCGGACGCCACAACGCTTGGCGTCGCGGTCGGAACGGCTGGGCTTTTGACAAAACGCGTTGCCTATCTTGCTTCGGGCCGCGCGATCGAATTCACCCGCTCTCTTTTCCGAGGCAATGCCGAAGGTTTCGTCAGCGAGCTCACCTTTCTCGAAAACTGACCCCTCTTCTTACAAGACAGGATCCTATCTTGCACGCCACCATGCACACGAACATGCGCCGAAAGATCGACGAAGTTCAGAAGCTGCGGCCAGATTGCTCGGTCGCTTAGCGAATGACTTGGCTGCCTTCGATGCGGTTTGCGCGCCCTGGACTCCGAATTCGTCGTCACAGTCGCTCGAGGCTTGTCCGACCACGCCGCCATATCCCTGAAATATTCAATCGAGCTAAGCGCGAAATTGCAGTCGCTTCGATTCGGCTGTCACTCGCATCAAACTACGGTCTCGAGCCCAACTTGGTCGCGGGCCGCCTTCCCAAGGCAGCCACGCGCGCCGTCGCCGCTTGGATTGCTCTGACAAATACGCTTCCCGCTTGCGGGACCCACCAACGCCATGAGCATGCTGAGCACAAAGGTCGGCTTGGGCCTGAAGACGACGCAGATCTCTTGGTGTTGACCCTAAGTTTGAGTTGAAGTCGAGCTGGACAGGTAGGCCAAAGGGTTTCGAGACAAGCGATCATGGTGATCTTGGATCAAATTTGCACAGGTTCTCCAATCTCATGGTCGATGCTTTCCGCTCGGAAACCTGCTGGCTTTGGCTGAGTGGAACCAGCACGCCATGAAGATTGCGATACTCTCGCCGCTTGAACGAACCTGCGACGCCAGTCAGGGCACCAGCGATCGACATGATTGTCATCATCGCAGCGTACGACGCGCCGCAGACAGTGGGAGACCTAGAACTCCACCATCGGTGCTCCGATGTTGCGTTATATCCGACGAGGGTCATGATGAACCGACGCCCCCTGACTGTGCGCGACCCGCCCTACTCGCGCCGACCGTATCTCGTAGATCTGGCGGGCCTCGTTCTAATCCAATTTGGCAACAATCGGCCCCTGCTTTGCTAACATTTCAACCAGCCCTTCCGCCTCAAGATGATCCATTACCCAGGTTTCCTGGCGGCTTACTGAAGATTGGGAGTTCGCGCCTGCGCTGTGGCGATGATCCATTGCTTTGTTCTAAGTTCCGGATTTTCATGCCGCATCACGTCGGTCACGACGGCGACGCTATCCGCCCCGTGAGCAAGGACGCCTTCGATCCGTTCGACATTCAACCCGCCGATGGCGACGAGAGGCAGGTCGCCGATGCGCGATTTCCATTCGCTCAGCCGCGTCAGCCCTTGCGGCGGCCATTTCATCGGCTTGAGGATCGTCGTGTAGACCGGGCCGAGTGCGATATAATCAGGCCTTGCTGCCAGTGCGATTTCCAACTCGCGTTCGTCATGCGTTGAGACGCTAAGCTTCAAGCCACTCGCTCGGATCGCGTCGAGGTCCGCTGTCGCAAGGTCCTCCTGGCCGAGATGGACGAAGCCGCAACCTTCCTCGATCGCAAGCCGCCAGTAGTCGTTGACGATCAGCTGACATTGATGTTTAGCGCAGACTGCTACTGCGCGACGAATCTCGGCGCATAGTTCAGTCCTCGGACGATTCTTGATGCGCAATTGCACCAGCTTGACGCCAAGCGGTACCAACCGGGCAATCCATTCGCCGCTGTCCACGATCAGGTAGAACGGATCGAGCTTCATGTGAACACCGCCTTTCCGATCACCGGCGTAGAGGGGACGGCCATGTCGCGCGGCTCCATCAGGCCGGCGTTAAAGGCTTGATTGCCGGCGGCGATTGCCGCGGCAAAGGCGGCTGCCATCGCCGCGGGATCTCCGGCGCCGGCAACGGCGGTGTTGAGCAGAACTGCATCGAAACCGAGCTCCATCACCGCAGTTGCGTGCGACGGCCGGCCGATGCCGGCATCGACGATCAGCGACACGTCAGGGAAATGCGCCCGCATTGCTCTGAGCGCTGTCGGATTGAGCGGCCCGGCGGCACTGCCGATCGGTGCGCACCATGGCATCAGTACCTTGCAGCCGGCGTCCAGCAGTCGTTCGGCCACAACCAGATCGTCCGTCGTGTACGGGAAGACTTCGAAACCTTCGCTGACGAGGATGCGAGCCGCCTCGACGAGACCGAAGACATCCGGCTGTAGCGTATCATGGTTGCCGATGACCTCGAGCTTGATCCAGTCGGTGGCGAACAGCTCGCGTGCCAATTTTGCGGTCAGCACCGCTTCCGCGACGCTGTGGCAACCTGCAGTGTTGGGAAGGATACGAACGCCGAGCTCGCGGATCATCTCGAAGAAGGCTCCCCCACTGCGGCCGCCAGACATCTCACGGCGAAGCGAGACGGTGACGATTCCCGTCGCCGATTGCTTGACGGCCTCGGCGAGGACGGCAGGAGAGGGGTATCGCGCTGTGCCAAGCAGCAGACGGGAGGTAATTTCGGACCCATAAAGCGTCAGCATCAGTCAACCTCCCTGCATCGGCGACAGGATTTCGATTCTGT
>NZ_JABDWC010000023.1:0-108453 GCF_019685155.1 Rhizobium sp. NZLR1b | reverse complement strand
GCGTACAACATCATCCGCCTTCCCAAATTGATCGGATCGACGGGCGAAGTGTGTCTTGAGGGAGATCAATAAGCCGATATGGCCAGAAAACCCGCCTCAATCGGCCAAAATCCCACCGCACGACAGCAAGTCTGTAAAAAAATCAGACCCACAGCAAGCAACTGCGCCAACGCAGAGCGAATTTCAGCAGCCTGCTAAAGCGCATGGGAGCGCTACTCTGCCCTCCATGCGCTAGCGCCTTGTGGATGAGATCCCACAGCAACTTCAGTCCGATTGCACCGGGATACTCAAACCGGAAGTGACGATCAGCTCCGAGGCTGCAGCAGCGCCAACGCGACCGTCGACGCAGCGAGGACGGCGGTAAGGGTCAAGGGCCCGACAGCGCCGTAGTGGTCGACGATATAGCCGCCGAAAACCGCGCCGATACTGATGGCCACCTGAAAAGAGACGACCATCAGGCTGCCCGCCGCCTCCAGCGCGTCCGGCGCCCCGCGCGAAAGATTGGTCGGCAGAACCACCGGCGCCATGCCGAAGGCGAAGCCCCAAAGTGCAACGAGCGCAAACGCGATGCCGGTATGAGCGCCTCCAAGCACCAGAACGAGCGCCGCAAACCCCATGAGCGCGGCGGTGACAGCCAGTGCTAGGCCGATACTGGCGTCGGCCATTCGGCCACCGGCAATGTTGCCGATCACAGAGGCGATGCCAAACCCAAGCAGCGCCAGGGCGATCGATCTGGTGTCAAGTAGGGTCACTTGCTCGAGGAAGGGACGCACATAAACCGAGCCGGCGAAATGCCCCGTCATCAGCAAAAGGATGGCAAGCATTCCAAGTTGGATGCCGCGCCGCCGTGTCAGCCGAAAAACGTCGGCGAGACTGTTGCTTGTGCTTGCAGGCAGTGTTGGCAGGCTGAGCACCTGCAGCAGCATGGCTATCGCGGCAAGCCCGGCGGTCATCGCCATGGCGCTGCGCCAGCCCAACCAGTCGCTGATCAAAGCGCCCATCGATGGTGCAGCTATAGTGGCGAGCGAGACGCCGAGGGTGACGATAGCCATGCCCCGACCTGTCGCATTGGCGCCGACCAGCCTCGCCACAACGGCGACTGAAAGCGCCCAGAAACCGCTAAGCGCGATGCCGAGCCCGGCCCGGCCCAGCAACAACACCCAAAAATCGGATGCCAACGCTGCAAGGATATTGGAGCCGATCGCCAACGCACTGAGACCAACCAGCACCGCCTTTCGGTTCAGTTTGCCGATGAGAACATTGCTCAACAGGGCGGTCACGGCCCCGACGGAAGCGGTAGCGGTGACGACCTGTCCGGCTGTTCCCTCAGTAATGCCGAGATCGCGGGCCATTGGCGTCAGAAGGCCCGCCGGCAGGAACTCAGCCGATACGAGCGCAAAGCTGGTGGCCGCCATCGAAAGAACGGCAAACCAGGTCGCCGCGGGCCATGCGGATTGCTCGGCGGTCTCGAGCTCAATTGTTGCACCGTCGATCTGTGATGTTGTGTCCGTCATCGAAACATCTCCTATGTTGGAGATTTCATAGACGATATTCTTGGGACGATATGTGTCTTAAAATCCGAAATTCATGTCTGCTCGTCCGGAATTTGTGCGACGCACAATGCCTGGCGAGACGCGGGTGACGCGCTTGAAAGCGCGTGCGAAGGATGCCTCAGACTCATAGCCTAACCGGGAAGCAACTTCGGCAACCGACATGCCGCTTTGTCCCAACAACTCGCGGGCAAGCTGCATCCGCAGACGGGCGAGGTAATGCGCCGCGCCTTCCCCTAAAATAGCGCTGAAGCGCTCGGCGAAGATCGAGCGCGACTGGCCTGCCACACCGGCGAGGCTTTCGAGGGTCCAGTTTTGGCCCGGGTCTCGGTGCATGGCCGCCAAGACACGACCGATGTGGGGGTCGCGGATGGCGGCGAGCCAACCGGTGGTCGAGGCTCCGCTGCAATTGACCCAGCAGCGAATAAGCCGCGCTGCAAGCAAGTCCGCCATGCGCGACAGCACGGTCGCGCTCCCCATTTGTGGCTGCGTCGCCTCCGTCGACATAGCGGCCAGCAGCGGGCCAACAATCGGATCATTGCCGGCCACATCGCAGCCCTTGATGATTGGTGGCATCAGAGCAATCAAGGGGTTGAGCGCATAGGCGGCCAAGGCCATAGAGCCGCAGAAGAGGGTGCTGGCCGCCCCCGTTCCTTCCCGCACCACTTCGCAGACGTTGCTCCCCAACTTTGTTATCTGACAGCTTTCAAGCGAGTCGCCCTCAACGTCTGGCGCGCTGGCCAATCGATGCGCGATGCCTTGCGGCAGCAGCACGAGATCGCCATCATTCAATTCCTGCCAGCCTTCGGCTTCGGTATGGATCCAGCATGGACCCTGGCTGACAAAGTGAAAGCGAAGCAGCGGTTGTTGCGGAAACGCGATGCTCCAGGGATGTCTAAGTTCGCAGCGTCCATAGTTGACGCCACTCAAGCGAAAATCTTGCAGGACTTCGCTTAGAGCATCCATTGGGATATGTGACGGCGACGACGATTGAGACGAATGGTCAAGCATCCCGCTGATTTAGGTGTCAAGCGAATGGCATTCAAGCAGGTGGCCCCGCCAAGCGGCGGCTTTGCGTATCGTGTGTGATGTCAATGTGTCGCCAGCACGGCCTCTCTCATGCCTGTCCGACCAAACGCCTCGCGCTGACACCTACCTCGGCCGCAACAGAAAGATTGGTTTTCGCTGCGGTCGATCAGAACGAGGTCGTCTCGATATCAGGGCCAACGGGCAGCCGCCTGCGCTCACGCAGCCGGTCGCAAGGCAAGGGCAGCCCGGTCCGTAAGGGCTCGACGCCCATGAAAGGTTAACGATGGTTGCCCAGCGTTCGAGCGGAATGTCTCCGCTTTTCACATTGTTGTTTGCCGTCACGGGCGGCGCTGCGGTTGGCAACCTTTATTGGTCGCAACCTTTGTTGACCGATATCGCCGGCAGCTTTGGTGTTCAACCAGCGGCGGCCGGCGGACTGGTCACAATGACCCAACTCGGTTACGCAACAGGTGTCGTTTTCATCGTGCCGCTCGGCGACGTTCTTGATCGACGACGTTTAATCCCCGGGGTGATGTTTCTGTCGGCACTGGGTCTCGGGGCTTGCGCTCTTGCGCCGACGTTCGCGGTCCTCTGTGCAGCCCTGGCCTTCGTGGGACTAACGACAGTATCCGGCCAGTTGCTCGTGCCCCTGGCCGGCGATCTGGCGGGAGACGAAGTGCGGGGCCGGGTAATTGGCACGGTCGTCTCAGGCATGCTGATCGGCATCCTGCTATCCAGAACCCTCAGCGGTCTTGTGGGTGGCGTTCTCGGCTGGCGCGCCATCTATTGCCTCGCGGCAATCGTGACACTGATTTTTGCTGCGGTCCTGGCACGTCGGTTGCCGAGCGAGCGGACACGCGGTCGCGTGCAGTACGGCGACCTCCTGAGGTCTATCCTGACGCTGGTTGCCACTAAACCTGCGGTTCGGGCGACGCTGGCGATCGGCGCATGCGCGTTCATGGTCTTCACGATGTTCTGGACAGGCCTGACGTTTCTGTTGAGCGCTGCGCCGTTCAGTTACAGCCCGGTGCAGATCGGTTTATTTGGGATCGCCGGCGTCGCTGGGGCGCTGGTCGCAAGAAGGGCTGGTGTCCTGCATGATCGAGGACTTTCGGTGCCGGCGACCGGGGCTGCCCTGTGCTTGGCTCTGGTAAGCCTGTCTATCGCCGGTCTGGGCGGTCAATCCGTCGCCATGATCGTCGTGGCTATCATTCTGCTCGATGTGGCAATTCAAGGCATCAATGTCCTGAATCAAAACCGCCTTCTAGCTTTCTAGCTATTGACCCAGCATCACGCAGCCGCTTGAACACAGTGTTTGTGGCCTGCAACTTCATCGGCGGTGCCGTGGGTTCCGTTGTCGCCGGCGCGTTGTGGCAGGGGTGGGGCTGGAGCGGGCTCGTCGGCGTGCAGGTCGGTGTCATTCTTCTTGCGCTCGCTGTTTGGTGTTTCGGGCGTAGCGCGCTGCGAGCCGGTCCAACAGCCCGTCCAGGCGGCGACAAAATTTCCAATCAAAAAAGCAACCGAGGGAGCACTTCATGAAGATCACCCGTAACGGTTCGCAGCCTTCAGCTGCGGGGCCTACTGAAAATTTCACCGGGCATGTCCGGATCGACAGCCGATTCAATGCCGAGGAGCCGGGACGTGCGGGCGGTGGAATAGTCACCTTTGAGCCCGGCGCACGAACCAACTGGCACACGCACCCGCTCGGGCAGACGCTCATTGTTACTTCTGGCATCGGCTGGACTCAATGCGAGGGCGGTCCCAAGGCAGAAATCAGAGCCGGGCACGTCGTCTGGTGTCCATGCCAGCGCCGTCACTGGCACGGGGCGACGGCTACCGCCGCGATGACACACGTGGCAATCGCCGAGGTGCTCGATGGCAAGGTCGTCGATTGGATGGAGCCCGTGACAGACGCGCAGTACCTCGCCCCAATCCAAGAGGACTGACCGATGTATGTCCGGTTCAGTGGACGTTTCGAGCTATCACCTTCAACCGGTCGATATGAAATCGCTTTGCGTCGGATGGGCGTCGAGACTCGACATTCACGGCTTTGATGGCCTCTTTTGACATTCCCAGTTCGCAATCCTGCCCGACAGGAAGCGGGCCAAATCGCTCACCGCTCTGCGTCCGGCAGAAGTCTCCTATTGCGCATTCCGGCCGGCACACATCAAGGGATTATGCCGAGCTTACCATCCTGACCTAGTGGAAATTCCGAGGTTTAGGAAACTGGCTCGGCATAATATCCGCTTCGGGATAAATTCCGGACCTGCACATTGATACTTCGAAATCAAAGGGCGGAATTTTCACGAAAAAGTCAGCGTGATAGCTCATCCTTGATGGAGAATGCGGCGGTTCGATTCCGTTCAAGGCGAGGCGGGCTACCGGTTCAAACCAATCTCGACTTCGCGGCCAGGAAATGCACCAACCACCCAATCTGAAAAGATCTGCGTCGAGGCCGGAACTGTTCCTTTAGGAAGCGCAAGATAGAAAGCGTGGCGAGCAATCGGAGGCGCATCGACGGGCTGTATCAACGAGCCCTTATTGAGGAAGTTCTCGATCAGTGGGGGACCGATCAGAGCGAAGCCTTGGCCATCGAGAGCTGCCTGAACCAGATTGGTGTAGGAGTTGACCGTGATGCCGGTCCGAGCCTTGCCCATGTCGATCCCGAGGGTGTGGAAATACTTCGCCCATCGGGTTTGCTCGTCGTAAGGACCTTCGAGATGAATGAGAGGCTGCTGAAGTAGATCTATGGGGGACAGTCTGGTCCCGGATGGCAACAGCTTGTCTGAGCAGGTGGGACTGATGGACTGACGGCTGAGAAAAGTCGCCTCGGCATTGTCAGGTTGCGCATCACCGTATCGGATAGCAACATCGATATTGTCGTCGAAGCCCAGGTTTCCGTCGGAAACGATAAACCGCAGCTCGATGTCCGGATGGATTGCCCTGAACTCGCCAAGCCTTGGCATCAGCCAATAGGTCATGAAACCCGGCGTGGTCCCGACATTGACGACATTGGTGTCGGCTTGCCTGGTGATCTCCGCTGTCGCCCGAAGCGCTCTCTCCAAGGCATCGGAAATAGCTACATGATACCGCTCTCCGGCCTTCGTCAGCCTGACTGAGCGCTGCAAGCGCTGAAACAGCGGGACACCAAGGAATCTCTCCAGCGCTTGGATCTGCTGGCTGACAGCCACGCGTGAGACATTGAGTTCCATCGCCGCCTTGGTAAAGCTAAGCTGACGTCCAGCGGCTTCGAAGGTCACGAGGTGGTTCGGGGGTGGCAGTCTTGACCGAAGCTTTTGCATAAAGCTGAGCTTACGCATATCGTAGGAATTAAGCAACTTGCCATCGCCTGTATGGAACGTAAGCTGACCCCTGCTTGATAACAATAATTCAACATACGACGCCGGAAGCTTGATGCTCACCGCCGAACGTTCAGGCGTAATTTGTTCGAAAGGGGAACGACATGAAATCTATTCTTGCAGCAACCGGCTTGCTTGGCGCGAGCCTGCTTGCCAGCGTCACCAACGCGAATGCCGCGTGCGGCAATGTCACGATCACCGAGATGAACTGGTCATCGGCCGCGGTGGTCACCGCTGTTTCCAGCTTCCTGATGGAGCAAGGCTACGGCTGCACCGTCAAGAAGGTGCCGACTTCCACCGTTCCGGCACTCACCTCGCTTGCCGAGACTGGTCAACCGGACATTCTGACCGAGGTCTGGCCAGGCGTGGCCGATGTCTATTACAAGCTCGAAAAGGAAGGCAAGATCGTCAAGGTCGGCGACGTGCTGTCCGACGGCGGCGAAGACGGCTGGTGGATTCCCCAGTATCTTGCCGATGCCCATCCCGAGCTGAAGACCCTCGACGGAATTCTGGCAAATCCGAAGCTCGTCGGTGGCAAGTTCAACAATTGCCCGGTCGGCTGGGGCTGCCGTACGTCGGATGACAATTTGATCAAGGCGTTTGAGCTCGAAAAACACGGGATCGAGATCTTCAACCACGGATCCGGCGAGACGCTCGCCGCTTCGATTGCTTCGGCTAACACCGCGAAGGAACCCTGGTTCGGCTACTACTGGGCACCGACAAGCGTGCTCGGCAAGTACAAGATGTTCAAGGTCGACATGGGGCCAATCGACAAGGACAAGGCAAAGTGCAACGCCACGGCCGATTGCGCGACACCCGGCAAGACCGGCTGGCCGAGCGCAACCGTGCTCACCACCATGGGCAAGTCCTTCTACGACAAGAACCCCGAGCTTGTTGCGCTCATGAGCAAGGTCAGCTTCAAGAACTCGCAGATGAACGAACTGCTTGCCTGGCAGGAAGACAACAAGGCGACTGCCGACGAGACCGCCGTCCACTTCCTGACAACCTACAAGGACGTCTGGCCGAGCTGGCTTTCTGAAGAAGCCAAGACCAAGATCAGCGCCATCGTCAAGTAACGTCTCGGGTCCGCAGCCATATGCCCGCGGACCCCATCACGTTCGATCCTTGTCTCAGGGGCAGCGTCAAGCTGTCCATCAAGTTTCAGATCCTGGGTGCTCATGGCTTTTTACGACGGACTGTTCAATTACCTTGGCCTTCGTGACTGGTGCGACGCTTCGGCCTCGACCGGCCCGGTCAGCATGGCCGACCTGCTCAAGAAGAGCAAAGAGGCAGGTGGGCCGCCGCCCTCATTTATGGACGCTCCCTTTCCTTCGCTCGACGCCTTCCACGATGCCTGCCGGGCCATTCCACGGACGCGCGATTTCACGTCGGGCATCGAAAGCGGCTTCCTCTACATCCGCGTGGCCCTGAAGACGGTGCTCGATCCACTGACCCAGCCGCTGTCCTGGCTGCTCGATTCATCGCTGCGGCTGGTCGAGATTTCGCCCTGGTGGGCGCTGGTCGTAGCGCTCCTGCTCCTGGTCTACCTCACGTCCCGGTCGTGGTCGATCCTGGCATTGGTCGCTGCGGGGCTTCTAGTTCTCGGCGTCGTCGATCACCTCCACTATGCGTTGCAGACCATGGCGATCGTCTTTTCCTGCACCTTCATCTGCATTCTGGTTGGCATCCCGATCGGCATACTCATGGCGAAGAGCGAACGGATGGAGAGGCTTTCGCTTCCCGTGCTCGATATGCTCCAGACGCTGCCGTCCTTCGTCTACCTGATTCCGCTGATCTTCCTGTTTTCGGTGACGGAATCGAAGCTCTACGGCATCGCCATCATTCTTTACGCGGTCGTCCCGGTCATTCGCCTGACCAATCTCGGTATCCGCATGGTTGACGGCAGCGTCGGCGAAGCCGCTGACGCTTTCGGCATGGATGGGTGGCAGAAGCTGTTCCGGGTCGAAATGCCGCTGGCATTGCCGAGCATCATGGCCGGGGTCAACCAGACAATCATGATGGCGCTTTCGATGGTGGTGATCGCATCGCTGGTCTCGGCCCCCGGCCTTGGCGTCCTCGTCCTGCGCGGCATCAACAACCTCGAGCTCGGGACCGGGCTTGTTGCGGGTCTCGGCATCGTGTTGCTTGCGATCATGTTCGACCGGGTGAGCAAGGTCTCGATGTCGCGTATCAATGGAACTCTCCAGCCACGGGGAGAGCGCCGTTGACTGACCAGCCGAAGATTTCGATCCGAAACCTCTACAAGATATTCGGCCCCCACCCTCAGGCCATGGTGCCGAAGGTTCATGGTGGCATGGGCAAGGCTGAGCTTCTCGAAAAGCACGGTCATGTCCTCGGGCTGAGAGACATCAACGTCGATATGCGCCGCGGCGACATCACCGTCATCATGGGCCTTTCGGGATCGGGGAAGTCGACCCTGATCCGGCATCTGAACGGTCTGATCAGCCCCACTGCCGGTGAAATCCTGCTGGACGGCATCGATGTGGCTGGCTTGACGGGAAAGGCACTTCGCGAGCTGCGACGCTTCCGCATGTCGATGGTGTTTCAGAGCTTCGCCCTGATGCCGCACATGCGTGTGGTCCAGAATGTCGAGATGGCGCAGGACGTCAGGGGCGACAACAAGACCGAGGCGCGGGAAAATGCCATCCGCTGGCTGGCGCGGCTCGGGCTCAAGGGTTACGAGAACCATTACCCGCACCAGCTTTCCGGTGGTATGCAGCAACGCGTCGGCATTGCGCGCGCACTTGCCTCCAATTCTGATGTCATGCTGATGGACGAGGCCTTCTCGGCGCTCGATCCGCTGATGCGCACCGACATGCAGAGCCTGCTGCTCGATCTGCAGCACGAGCTTTCGAAGACCATCATCTTCATTACCCACGATCTCGATGAGGCGCTCCGGCTCGCTGATCACCTTGTCATCCTCAAGGATGGCGTCGTCGTCCAGCAGGGTGAGCCGCAGAGCATCATCCTCAATCCCGCCGATGCCTACATCGAGAAGTTCGTCGATGACATCAACCGCGCTCGCGTCCTGCGAGCCGGCTCCGTCATGGTCTCGGACGTGGCGAACGGCGCGGCGACCCTTGGTGAGGTGGATATTGACGACAACCTCGATACGGTTATGGCCTGCTCGGAGGGCGATCTTGCCTGCAGTCTAACGGTCTTGAAGGACGGAACGCCGGTCGGGGTGATCAGTATGCAGGACGTCTTCAGGGCGTTGGTGCCGCGGCATGCGGCAAAGCCGGTCAGCGTCGAAAGTGCTGCCGCCCGGACAGTCAAACAGGAGCAGGCATCTTGAATTACCTCGACCATTTCTACATCGATGGCCGCTTCGTTCCGGCCGGCGACAGGCCCCGGCGCGTCGTCGTCAATCCGGCGACTGAGGAGCCGGCCGGCACCATCGCCATGGGTACGGCTGAAGACGTCGATCTGGCGGTCAGAGCTGCTCGCAAAGCCTTCGGCATTTATGCCTTTTCCTCCCGCGAGGAACGGCTGGCAATGCTGCGCCGGGTCCTTGAGTTGTTCGACGCGCGGGCCGAGGAGTTCGCGCGCCTGACAACGCTGGAAATGGGTGCGCCAATCACCTTTGCACGTGATGCCCAGATCGCCGGATCGCGAGCGCATATCGCCGACACGATCCGCATTCTTGAGACTTACGAGTTCGAACGCCTCGCGGGCCGGACATTGCTGTCCTTCGAGCCGGTGGGTGTCTGCGCCCTAATCACGCCATGGAACTTCCCGGTGCTGCAGATCATCACCAAGGTGATGCCGGCGCTCGCGACCGGATGCACGATCGTGCTGAAACCGAGCGAATATGCGCCGATCAGCCCGATGTTGTTTGCCGAAGTCCTCCGCGACGCCGGCGTCCCTGCGGGCGTCTTCAATCTGGTCAATGGCGACGGGCCGACGGTCGGCGAAGCAATGTCGAGGCATCCCGATATCGACATGGTCTCATTTACGGGATCGACACGCGCTGGCGTTCAGGTTGCGAAGAATGCCGCCGACACCGTCAAACGCGTTCATCAGGAACTCGGCGGCAACTCGGCCAACATCGTGATGCCGGATGTCGATCTCGAGGCCTCGGTTACCAAGGGCGTTCTCGGCGCCTATCGCAATGCCGGCCAGTCCTGCACCGCTCCCACGCGCATGCTCGTGCCCCGCCATCTTCATGATGAAGCCGTCGAGATTGCCAGGCGCGCGGCAGAGTCCGTTGTCATCGGCGACGTGAACGATGATGCGACGACACTCGGCCCTGTCGTCAACCAGAGGCAGTTCGAGCGCGTCAAGTCGCTGATCGATGCGGGAATTGCCGAGGGCGCGACGCTGGTGACGGGCGGATCCAATATGCCGGCCAACATGAACCGTGGCTTTTTTGTCAAGCCGACCGTCTTCGCCGACGTGACGCCGGAGATGAGCGTGGCGCGCGAGGAGATGTTCGGACCCGTCGTCAGCCTCATCCCCTACGACGGTACGGAGCAAGCCATCGCAATCACCAACGATACGCCCTATGGCCTCGCCGCCTATCTGCAATCGAAGGATCTCGCGGTCGCCAAGCGCGTCGCGTCCAGGCTTCGCGCGGGACAAGTCATGATCAACCATCCCTCGTGGGATGCATCGGCTCCGTTTGGCGGCTTCAAACAGTCCGGCAATGGCCGCGAATGCGGGGAGTTCGGCTTCGAGGCCTTCGTCGAGGTCAAGGCTGTCGGTGGGCTGCACGAGGATTGACGGGCAGGCTGAGTGTCAATCGGCGTCCAAAATTGGCTCTGGCGCAGATTTGGTGCAATTCTCTCATGTCGCGCCTATCAAGCGGGCTTGAAGGAGATCGAGCTTTCCGCGTCCGTACATCTGGCGCTTCACCAGTTTAAGCTTGGTGATCTGCCCCTCGGTTTGTCCGTTGGACCACGGTGAGACGATCGCTGCTCGGACCGCCTGAATGTCTTTTGCCACCCCGTTGCCAAACGAGGAAACCAGACTGTCGCGGGCTTGGTCTATCCACGGCGCGAGCTCGTTTTCCGCCTTGCGCCGGATCATGCGGTGGAAGTCGGCGATGATGTCGCGAGCTTTAACCAGCAAGGGAACACCGCCTTCTATTGCAGCGATGGTGACGGTCTCGGATTTCGTCAGATTGTCTCTGCTGGTTGTCAAAAGGCGGGCAATCGTTCGGGCAGAGGGGATGCGGTTCAACGTTTCCGTATCTGCCTTGTCGGCCCGCTTCCGTCGCGTTGCCCATTCACTCACGACCCGGCGCGAACCACGAAAGCCCTGTGTTCTCAACCGCCGCCATAGCTCAGTAGCGTTCCGCTTGCCAGCAGCCCATTGCGTGTCGAGCCATTCGAGATAGGTCTCCAACGAACTTTCTCTTGACCGAAAGACGTCATTGCGTTGTCCCCTGAGCACTTGGCGGACCAAACCGCGGCTATGACCGGTACGGCGCACGATTTCCTTTATCGTGGCACCGTCCTTTGCTAACGCCATGATGACCGTGTTGGTCTGTTCGCGCCGGAGATAGCCTTCGTATTGAAGGCGTTCGGCCGCGGTCAGCAGCTTGGGATTAATGCGCGTTGCACCGAGCGTCTTGCGGATTTGTCGCATCGATTTGCGGACGGAGTCCAAGAATGCACGGCTGGCATTTTCCATCAGATGCCATCGATCAGCGACCTGCACTGCATCGGGCAACGCCTTTGCTGCCGCCAGCCCGTAAGCGCCGCCGCGGTCACGCGCAATAATCTGGATTTGGGGATTTTCCCGCAACCAGGCCTCTGCCGTCGCTGGCTCACGGTCCGGTAGCAGACGGATCGGGCGCCGACGCTCCAGGTCACACACGATCGTGCCATAGCGATGATTGCGCCGCCAGGCCCAGTCATCAATGCCGATCACCGAGGGTGGGATCGATGGCGGCAACCCTTGCCTGCGGATAACTCGTAGCAAGGTGTCGTTACTGACGGGGAGCATCAGCCGCTGGGCAAAACGCGCCGCCGGGCGTCCTCCAAGTGCAAGCGCTAAATGATGGACGAGATGCTCGAGACGCCCGGTTCGTCTGGCGTAGGGAGGCAGCACATCGCCGAACCGCTCGGAGAATATTTGCCTGCCGCAGAGGACCGCGTCACAGGTGAACCTCCGTGTGCGGACGAGAAGTCGGACACGCCTTCCCGAAAGGGGGAGGTCCGCGACCTGGCGGCAATAGCGGCTTCTAACCGTTCGCGACATTCGTCCGCATGCCGGGCATGACGCAGTAGCGCCGGCTCGGGAAAGCAAGATGCAGGTCTCATCGTCAATGTGGGTGATGCGTTCGGCGATGAAACCCGCCGGTACCAAATCAGAGGGGCGAAACTTGGTGATCATCAGGCTGATTCCTTTGTGGAAACCAGCAAGGCAGCATCGTCACAACTGCATCAAAACTGAGTCAGAGCCAAATTTGCACGCCGAAACACAGGCTGAGAATGGTCACCAACGAGCGACCAATTCCCTGACCTGCCGTGAGAGCTTTCAGTGAAGGATAAACGATGGTCCGGCCACCGAATTGCGCTCCTCGCTTTGCGATTTGAGGGCAGGCACAAAGACACTTCTTTGACGCTGTTCTCTCAATGACTGTGGCGATGCTCCATGGAACAGCCGAAAGCACTTGCTGAAGTGTGACGCCGATACGAATCCGCAGCCTATCGCAATATCCACAATGGGCATGCTGGACTGAAGTACCATAAGCCTGGCGTGATCAAGCCGCAGTTCAAGATAGAGACGGGCGGGGGATGTCGCAATTTCCCTTGCGAACACTCGTTCCATTTGCCGTCGTGAAAGATTGATATGCTCGGCAACGGCCGAGATTTTAACCTGCTCAATTATGTTGTCTTCCATGAATTCCACGGCGGCGATGACAAGTGGGTTGAGCGAACCTAACGTCCTCCGATGGGATCGCTGACGCTCCGACGGGTCTCTCTGTCTGCCAATAATTGCTTGCTCGCCAATTGCCAACGCAACCTTCCGGCCGAACCTCTCGCCCACAAAATGAAGCATCATGTCGAAAGACGCAGTTCCACCAGCGCACGTGTGAACGTCGCCATCGCTCTCCATGAGATTGCCACCAACGATCGCTGTCGGAAACATTTCTCTCAACATTGGGCTATGTTCCCAATGAATGGTGCAACGTCGGTTCGATAAAAGGCCGGCGTCGCCGAGAATGAAGGCGCCTGTGCATAGCCCAGCAATTTCGATACCGGAATTACGACTTTGACGGAGCCAGCCCGCAACAGTCTTGTCGAAGGCGTTTTCGACATACCATCCGGAGCAAACGACAATCATGTCCGCACGTTGCGAGTGCGGCACGAGACGCTCTTCCGAAACCGAGCGGTCAGGGGCAACAGGAATTCCACAGCTCGCTAGCACCGGCTTTCCGTTGGCGGTAACGATCCTCCAGCTGTAGGCTTCTCGTCCGAGCACGGCGTTCGCAAGACGAAGCGCCTCGATCGCGGCCGTGAATGCAAGCATCGTGAAGTCCGGGACAATGTAGAAGACAAATGTTCTCGGTTTTGCTTCTTCGGTCAAATGAGTTCCCCGTGCTGGAAAGAATACAGGCAGCTGATCAGGCGGCCGTCCGCGCGAGGCGGTCCTGTAGGATCATCTCGGCGCCCTTTTCGCCAATCGCCATACTGATGGCATTGAGATTGCAACTCGGTATCTGGGGGATGATCGACGAATCCACGACCCGCAACCCTTCCACGCCGATGACCTTGAGTTCGGGGGCTACCACGGCTGCCGGATCGATGCCCATCTTGCACGTGCCGCAGGGATGATAGCTACCGGCAGCATTGCCGCGCATATAGTCGATCCACTCGTCGTCTGTCTGGACGTCCTTGCCAGGCTTCATCTCCCCAGTAACGTATGGTGCGAACGCCTTCGAGTTTAGCGCCGCGCGGGCGATCCTGCCTCCCGCCATCAATGTCTGGATGTCGTACGGATCGCTCAGAAGATTGAGCTGGATTTTCGGCTGATCGTAGGGGTCGGCTGAGCGCAGTTCGAGATAACCGCGACTGCGTGAATTGTTGACATTGGGCTGCAGATTGATCGCAGCCTCTTTCTGCATCTCGATGCCTTCGTCGGTGTAATTCGCGGAAAAGGCGCCGAAATGGAACTGGACATCAGGATATTCGAGCTCCGGGCGGGTCCTGACCAGACCCATGCCGGTGTAGGTATAGGTGGCATAGCCCGAGCGATCGAAGATGAACTGCGCGCCGTACTTCAGTATTCCGAGGAGGTTGAACTCCTGGTTCGGTGTCCTGACGTTCACATAGGCCTTCACCTGCGTGCTGGCATGTTCCTGAAGGTTGCGCCCGACGCCGGGGCTGTCGTGGAGCACATCGATGCCATGTGCCTGGAGCTGATTGCGAGGTCCGATGCCAGACAGCATCAAAAGCTTGGGCGAATTGATAGCGCTGGCTGAAAGGATAACCTCGCCTGAGCAGCGTTCGATCCTTGTCCGGCCGCCGACGTCGAATTCCACGCCTGACGCCCGTTTACCGTCGAATACCACGCGACGGACGATGGCACCCGTGACGATCTTCAGGTTGGGACGTTTCTTGATCGGGTCAAGATAACCCCTCGACGCGCTGAACCGCGTCCCCATATGCTGGGTGACGTGGCTTACAGCCGCTCCTTCGGTCGGCTCAGCATTGTAGGACGGATTATTGGGATATCCCAGTTCCTTCATCGCCTCGATAAAGACATAGGCGAGCTTCGGTGGCCTGCGGACGGCGCTGACGACGATCGGCCCGTTCTTGCCGTAGATGTCGGTGACGCCGTCACGGTTTCCCTCAACTTTCTTGAAGTACGGCAGCAACTCGTCATAAGACCAGCCGCGATTGCCGAGTTGCGCCCAATGATCGTAGTCGCCCCGATTGCCCCGGACATAGAACATCGCGTTGATCGAACTGGAACCACCTAACACCTTGCCGCGCGGCACCATATCCTGGCGATTGTTTCGGGTCGGGTCGGGTTCGGCCATGAACTTCCAGTTCAGGCTTTTGTCGGCCATTGCCTTGAAGGCCAGCGACGGCATCATGATGTTGAACCGCTTGTCGCTGCCACCAGCTTCGAGCAGCAGCACCTTGACTGCCGGATCGGTGCTGAGCCTGTTGGCCAGCACGCATCCGGCAGACCCCGCCCCGATGATAATATAGTCCCAGTCCATCAGTTCTTTGTCCGATTACGGGCAATCAGCTTTGCAAGGGTTCGGAACGTGGCGCGCAGGTCGGACTCCGGAATTTCCTCGACCTCCTTGTTCTGAAACTCCTGCCACCTATTGCGGATTGCCTCGCGCAGCTGCCGCCCTGTTTGTGTCAGCGTCAGGCCGCCATCAGCAGAGGTCACCAGCATCGCGCGTTCGGCGAGCGCCGAGATTGCGTCCTCAGTGTCTCGCTGTCCGAGATAAGTGGCTCGCGCCAACGCATCCTTTTTCATGCCGGCATTGTCGTAAAGGCAGGCAAGAACACGGGCGAGGGCTATATCGACGCCCTCGGCACGGCGATGCTCGTCGAATGTCGCCGAGATCAGATGATGAGCGTCGAATATTTGGGAAATGATGGTTTCGGCAGAGGATGTTTCCGGATTGGAGCCCGCGGTCTCGGGAGCCGGCGAGGCATCCGGATGGGAATCTGCGACGCTATATTGCCCCTTGGCAAAGAGAAGCGGCTCGCCGTCGAACCGGCTGGCACGCCGCACGAGACCGATGAGGATCGTGTGATCGCCGCTTTCGACTTGGGAATAAGTCTCGCACTCGAAATGCGCCAGGCAACCGTCGAGGAGCGGCGAGCCGAACTCGCCCGTCGCCCATGCGACATCCGCGAACTTGTCCTCGATCTTGCTCGAGAAATGCTTGGAGATATCGATCTGGGAGGCCGACAGAATATTCACCGCGAACCGGCCGCCACTCTTGAACAGCGCACAGCTGCGTGACGTATGCGCGATCGACCAGAGGATCAGTGGCGGGTCGAGCGACACGGAGGCAAAAGAATTGACGGTGACGGCTGCCCGTTGGCCATTCGTCTCCATGGTGATGATCGCGACCCCTGTTCCGTATTGGCCAAGGCATTTGCGAAATAGCCGACCGTCGATAGCAGGATCGCCTTCCTCGAGCGGCTGGGCGAAAGGCGTTTTGGTCGTGAGGGCAGGGCTGCTGGTCATTTCCGTACTCCCACTTTGTTAGGCGCGTTCGTAACGGCTGGCAGGAACCGGCAGGCCGAGATTTTCGCGAAGCGTACGACCCTCGTATTCCTCGCGAAAGCGGCCGCGCTTGCGCAACTCGGGGAGGACAAGCTCGACGAAATCATCGATGCCGGCTGGAAGGTGCGTAGGTGTGATATTGTAGCCGTCGGCAGCGCCCGCCTCGAACCAGGATTCCATTTCGTCGGCAACATCCTCCGCCGTCCCAACAACGGTTTTGTGTTCCTGCGCCATGCCCAGCTTCTTGTAGAGCTGGCGGATCGTCAGGTTCTGCTTTTGGGCAAGATCGTAATACATCTGCGCACTGCTCTTCAGGCCGACCTTGTCGAGATCTGGCTTCGGAACTGGCCCGTCGAGAGGCAGGTGTGAGAGATCGCCAAAAGACCGATAGAGGAGTTGAAGTCCGACGACCGGATCAATCAGGGATTCGAGCTGCTCATATTTCTCCTGCGCCTCTTCGCGCGTGCGGCCGACAATTGGCGTCAGGCCGAGCATCATGAGCAGATCGGTGCGTTTCCGGCCGTAGCCTTCCAACCTGTCTTTGACCGACCCGTAGTAATCCTGCGCCGACTTGAGATCGTTCTTGGCCATGAAGACCATGTCGCAGTGCCTTGCCGCAATCTGTTGTCCCGGTTCGGACACGCCCGCCTGAACCAGAATTGGGCGCCCCTGCGGCGAATGACGAACGCTAAGCGGTCCACGGACGGAGAAATGCTTTCCCACGTGATCGAGGACATGCATCTTCTTCTCGTCGTAGAAGACGCCGGATTCCTTGTCGATGATGAAGGCATCCTCATCCCAGCTATCCCAGAGACCTGTGACCACCTCGACGAACTCCTGCGCCCGCTCATAGCGGGTGTCGTAGTCGAGCTGCTTGCTCATCGAGAAGTTCCAGGCTTCCTGATCCGACCAGGACGTCACAACATTCCAGGCAGCTCGGCCTCCGCTGATCTGGTCGAGCGAGCCATATTTGCGGGCGATATGGAAAGGCTCGTTGTAGGTGGTGGAGGCAGTGGCGACCAGACCGATGTTTTGCGTAAGCGCAGCCAACGCTGACAGCAGCGTTAAAGGTTCCAGCTCGACGTTATGATGCGAACGGCATATCGAGCCCTTCGGCTTGTCGTCCAATCGGACGCCAATGCCGTCTGCCAGAAATATCATGTCAAACTTGGCACGTTCTGCTGTCTGCGTGACGCCAAGAAACGACTGAAGCATCGAGTTGCCGCCACGGACCGCATCCGGATGGCGCCACGCGCCAACATGATATCCCATGTAGCGTATCGAAAGGCCGAGTTTCATCTGCTTTTTGGTCATGGAGAGCCCCGCTGGCAAACCGAAAACAATCGATCCGGTGGTCGATCGTTTCCAATGAGGTACATATCGTTGGGGCAAAGTCCGCCTTTGGCAGCGCGTTGTAAACGCCGAAAAAACTGCCGTCTTTGTAAAGTCTGGCTTACGTGAACTCCATGCTTCAGGCATTGATGGAAACGCTCCTCATCCAAGGAACTTCCACCATCTGATACGTGTCGCCGCAGAAAAATCTAGGGAACTTTGCGGAAATAAGGTGTTGGAGTACGCACGCGGTATTGCGTACATGTTGGCTAACGATGCCGTTGGTTCATATCTGTTCAAGGCGGGCAGACGTTGAATGACCAGTTTCGGCTCCCTGTCCTATCGGGACGAATGGATGTAGTGCTTGTCACGTTCACCGCTCTGCGTGTGGTTTATTACAGCCGGGCAAACGCGCACTGAAACCTTAAGACAGATCAAGATGGAGATGTTGCTGGAGCTTTGGTAATGATCTCGTGCGGGGAGAGCCCGCCGTGGTCGATGCACCTCGCGCGACTTCTGTATCGCACTAGGAATCCCATGACCGAAGAGGCAGCCCACATCAGTGCGACACTTTTATTGCTTGCGGCAGTGATCGTTCCATGGATCACCCGGCGGTGGCCACTCTGGGCGCGAGCCACGTGGCGTCTGGCCGTGTTTGCCATCCTAACATATTTGGTTTTCCTAACGATCGGGTCGCCGTTTGCGCCGTCGTTCGACGCGCAACAGCCGGGCGAGCAAGTCTGGGAAAAGCTCATTGAAATCGGCTGGTGGCTGATGGCTGCCCAATGTGCGATCGGCATTGCCCGTCTCCTGGTGGTCTTCGAGACCAAGCCACGTGAGTCCCGGATCGTCTCCGATCTGCTGGCCGGGCTCATTCATCTGCTGACGCTGTTTGCGGTAATCAATTTCGTTTTCGCGGTGCCGATCGGCGGACTGCTTGCCACATCTGGCGTCATTGCCATCGTGCTGGGCCTGGCACTTCAGAGCAGCCTATCGGATGTCTTTTCGGGGATCGCCGTCGGCATAGAGCGGCCCTATAGTCCAGGTGACCTGGTTTGGGTCGAAGGGGGGATCGAGGGCCGGGTGATCCAAGTCAACTGGCGTTCCACACACATCGCCACGATGAACCGCGACGTGGCCATTGTGCCGAACAGCGTCATGGCGAAGGCGCGACTCGTCAATCACAGCATGCCAACGACCGTTCGTGGCGTCTCGATCACCGTCCGGCTTGCAGCCAACGAACGGCCGGATCGTTGCATGGCGGTGCTGACGGCAGCGGTCAAGACCTGCATGCTGATGTCCGATACCCCGGCACCAAGCGTGGCCCGCACCGAACTACAGGGCGATGGCGTCGCATATGATATCAGCTTCTCGATCCCAAGCGTCGAGGTGCTGGTTGCTGCCCGAACTGAGCTGCTCGGGCATGTCCAAAATCATTTGCGCCATGCGGGGATTGCCCTCGCCGTGCCGGGCGTGCCTATCCGGAAGCGCCCTGAAGTACCGACTGCTGCAACATTGCTGCAGGAATCGGACTGGTTCGGCGTGCTCACAGAGGCCGATCGAAATCTTTTGGCGGAGCATTTAATCGAGGTTTGGTTTGCAGCCGGTGATAAGTTGATGAAGCAGGGGGATGACCCGCAGATGCTGTTCATCCTCGCCTCGGGAACGGTCGAAATTTCTAGCGATTCCCCGCCATCGAGCAGCGTTATCATCAGATTGGGACCGGGGAGCAGTTTGGGGGCGGTCGGCATGATTACAGGCACGCCCTATGCCGCTACTGCGACGGCGTTGACGTCGGTTTCCGCCTATTGCCTGAACAGGAAAGGCGTCAGCGATGCCATGGAGGCACGGCCGGAACTCATTACCAGCCTCGAAGTGTTGGCCCGCAGGGGGCAGGAGATGCAGCACACGGACGTGGTTGCCTTGCAAAGCGATCACTTCGATGAGCCGGGAATGTTTCTGTCGAAGCTGCGCAGCTTCCTGCGCAAGATTTCGGAGAGCCCCGAAAACGAGGACCATCGGCGAAATTTCCGGCGCTAACGGCCTTACACAACCGGAAAGCGGTGCCCTTGCGTTCCGCGAATCCGGTGATGATCAGAGCCTCTTTGCCGACAAGCTCAACGACAGATGCCGGGCGTATGGGCAGCAGTGTTCGTCGCGACGATCCCGGATATAACCTCGTCGCCCGGCCGTCATGGCCGAGCCAGGGCTAGGACTTTATTGGCGACGCAACGGTCCGATCTACATGCGAGACCACATTTGTCACCTGCGTTCCGCATTCGGCAACACCGTTAGGCGAAAAACTGGTCTAGCCAAGAAGGCGCATTTGCTGAAGGATGCGGTAGAGCGATGCACGGTCCTCGTTTGCAAGACTTCGCGGTGTAGCTTCGATCCTTTGCTAGAGATCCCCCCATTTGAGAAGTAGCACCCGTGCGGTCATCGGTTTTCACTGTTACAAGGGCGGTACTTGCGACCGCTGGATTCGCAATGGCACTGACCGCCTGTGGTTCTCGGCCTTCTGGGGCGTCCTCACCCCTATCGGGCCGTCGCAAGCTTCAGCGCAGACCGTTCGCCTTATCGCTGCAACGAATCGAGCGAGGTCGCCCGATGGGAAGAGTTACGATGGCAAGTGGACGAGCGCTCTCTCAATTGAGCGTTACAGCCTCTCAGTTCCGATAAATCGAAATGGGACGGAAATCGACTACCCCATCAAGGGACGCGATCAGAAAGGCCGATACTTCGTAGTTCAGCGAGAGTCCCTTACACCAAATCGCTTCGTCGGCGCAATCACAGACGCTCCCGACTTTGATGGAACGGTTGCAATCTTCGTGCACGGTTACAACAACAGCTACCAAGAGGCTCTTTATCGGACAGCCCAGATGGCCGCAGACGTGCCATCTGGAGGTCCTCCAATCTTATTTGCATGGCCTTCGGCGGCGAGCGTGTTGGGTTATGTAGCTGACCGAGACGCAGCTATATACTCGCGCACAGCGTTGACTGCTGTAGTAGGGGCAGTCGGGAAATCACCGAAGGTGAAGCGTATCATTCTCCTTGGTCACAGCATGGGCGGTTTTCTTTCAATGGAAGCGGTCAGACAGTTGAGATTACGGGGCGAAACGAAAACGCTCGATAAGCTGCAGATTATCCTCGCTTCTCCCGACATTGACGTTGACGTATTCCAATCGCAAATGCTGGACATCGGAACGCTGCCTACACCAATTACGCTGCTTGTATCAAAATCAGATCGGGCGCTAATCGTATCGAGCATCCTCGCAGGGGAGCGCGAACGTGTAGGGAAAGTGGATATTGATGACCCAATCGTCGAAGCCGCTGCAAAAGCAAACAAATTGCGGGTCGTCGACATATCATCGCTGAAGTCCGTCGATGGCCTTGGTCACGACCGATTTGCCACTTTTGCTCGTATCGGAGGTCGATTGGTGCGGGAAGAGGTTCAAAATAGAAAGAGCATTGGAAACGTGGGCGTATTTGTATTCGATGCTGCCGGAAGTGCCGTGACCAGCCCATTCAGAGTGGCCGGTGCTATAATCCGGCAATAAGCATCTCGACCATCGTTGATGTCGTTTTACAAGCGGGTCAACGAACCGTGACCATAAGGATTCGTGTCGAGTACAAGTTACCCGATGTTGATTTACTCAGGTACAAGCTCATGTGGGCGGCGCCGAACGGACAAATGCGCGTGCGCATTTCTCAAGGTCGATAGACCTGACCAAATAGTCAAGGGCGCCATCGTCTAGTCCGGCAACCCGATCTGAGAGTTCTCCGCGAGCACAGCCGGGAAGCCGATTCTTATCGGTTCTTATGAAATCGAGCTGTCGCGAGTTCATCTCTGCTCACTAATCTCGGGCTCTCTATTCTAACGTCCAAAAACAGCCGACCCCGGTCCGCCGAATGGCAATTTCCGCCTCGTAACTGGAGCAGTGGCCTCTGTTCCAACTCACCTGAGCCACTGCAGATTTCAGACGTTCCGGCACGTCAGCTACTACGGGAGCGGGTTCGTTGTCGCGAAGGAGTAGCGCGCGATCTTCCATGCGTCGTCTGTACCCTTTTGGAAGATGAACAGTTCGTGGTTGGCGTCTGGGACGCGCTGTTTTATCGCGTTCACCGTCACGTGACCCTTCGAGTTCGTCCGGACGAACGCCCAATGCGGAGCGACTTGAACGACCTCCTCGACGGTCAACTCGGTATCGAAGGTGATCGCCTGGAAGATGCCATTGTAGGCAGCCCTGATTGCATCGGTGCCGACTGCCGACGGGTTGTTCGGGGCCATGAAAACGCCGTCGGGTGCAAATACAGCCATTACGTTGTGGGTGTCCGACGCGTTCAGCGCAGTCTCGTAGTTCAGCAATGCCTCTTCGATGCCAGACTGAGCCGAAGCGGCGTCTGCGGTTTTGCCTGCGAAATTCATTAGCTTTTTCATAACTGCCAGCCTTGTTGGGTTCAAGTGGGTGTTGTTGAACAATGGGTCGCGTCCGGTTCTTGCTTCAGAAGGGATCCAAAAGCTATCGCCGGCCGCGACTTGTCTTGCGCGGCGCGAGGGCCGCCACTGACGAAAAGAGTAGCCTGTCCGCTGGCTTTACTTGTCCCCGTAGTAGCCGCCGAAGTATTTGACGGGCGACCAATCCGGAAGGATCACGGGCAGTTGCGGCGACAGGGCGATATAGTCCTGCGCCCCAAACACGACCCTGCCGTCCATGACGGTCAGAACGGAGGAAACGGATTTGATCTGATCCTCCGGCACGGAAAAGTAATCCCTGTCGAGAACGGCGAAATCAGCGAGATTGCCCGGAGCGATCATGCCCATTTCGGATTCCGCATTCATGAACCACGCCGGACCCCTGGTCCACAGTCTCAGGGCTTCGGTGCGAGAGAGGCGGTTGTCCTTTGCAAGAACTTCGGATCCGGACACAGACTTTCCAGACACCATCCAGCTAAGAGCGACCCATGGATTGTAGGTAGCTGCCCGGAAAGCGTCGGTGGTCATGGCAAGGGGAATGCCACTGTCCACGAGCATGCGCAAACGCGGCGTCTGCAACGCCTTTTCGCGACCATATGTCTTGATGAAACCATCCGCGTGCAGCGCCATCTTGGCGTCCAAGGCGATGCCGCCGCCTAGCTTTTTCACTCGCTGGATGTTCTCGGGAGTAATGGTTTCTGCGTGCTCGAGGCTCCATTTCAGACCATCGAACGGGATCTGTTCGTTCACTTTTTCCAGAGCGTCGAGAAAGGGAGAGATGTTTTCA
Source organism: Rhizobium sp. NZLR1b (assembly GCF_019685155.1). Classification (NCBI taxonomy): domain Bacteria; kingdom Pseudomonadati; phylum Pseudomonadota; class Alphaproteobacteria; order Hyphomicrobiales; family Rhizobiaceae; genus Rhizobium; species Rhizobium sp. NZLR1b. Next base: position 85,692 of record NZ_JABDWC010000023.1, on the reverse strand, counting down.
TTGTAGCTGATGTGCATGCGGAACGGGATGCGCCGCTCAACCAGCTTTTTCACGTCCTGCTCAACGAAGCGCTTCATCTTTTCCGGGTCGATGATGACCGCCGGACGATCGAAGTTCTCATGATCGTGCACTTCCCCGTCCAAAACTTCCCCAGCGCCTTCATATTCGGTGCCATGGGCCAGGGTGGGATGCAGGTTTTGCCCAGGGCTGATCGGTGCTGTCGTCGTGATCGCGTCGAGTTCGAGGTTCACCATGTTTACCGGACCACTGCCGTTGCCGAGTTGCAAGTCCACAAACGGCATTCGCACATTCAGGCGATTGTCGCGCGCAAGTAAGGCAACCCTCCTCTGACCTTCGGGATACGCCCACCTGCCGCCGTTATCGATGATCGAGGTTACGCCAAACCGGTTGAGACCTCGAATACTATTGATTACCGAACTCACCTGTTCATCGAACGTTGGCTGCGGCACAACTGTCTCAAGGGCGAGAAACAACCAGGTGTAACCATGGATAATACCGGTTGGGTTGCCAGCAGCGTCTTTCTCGATTTCGGTGTCCGGTACTTTTGGAAACCGGTCGGTCCCCAGACCAAGGGTTTCCATCGCCAGCTTGTTCAAAAACGCCTCATTGTAGGCATATTGAACGATCAGGGGACGATCGGGCACAGCCTTCTGAAGTTCGTCCAGCGTCGGAAAGCGGTTTTCCTCAAACTGGTAGGGGGACCAGCCTCCAATAACCTTGACCCATTGGCCCTCCGGGGTGCGCTTGGCCTGCTCACTGAGCATCGTCAACGCCTGACGCAGCGTTGGCACGCCGTCCCATCGAACATTGTAGTTATAGGCGAGGTCGTTAAGGACGTGGATATGGGCATCGGAAAGGCCAGGGATAAGCCGCCGGCTGTGGGCATCAATTACCTTCGTCGCAGAACTCTTCAGATCAAGAATGTCCGTGTCAGAGCCCACGGAATAGATGCGACCGCTCTTAACAGCTAAAGCCGAAGCTTCGGGTTGCCCACGGTTGCCGGTAAAGATCTTTGCGTTGAAAACGATCAAATCAGCGCCGCGCTCGTCCTGCGCCGTTTGCGCTTGGACCGCAGAGAAAGTGGAGATTGTCGCTAACGCGATGAGTATTCGTCTGATCATTTTACCCCCAAACGGCTATTTCAGCGATTATGGCGAGCCAAAGCAGCGCCTTCTGGATTTGTGTGCGGACGGAGTGCTCCGTTCAGAGAAGCCACGGGGAATCTCTGGCATGGGCCAGTTTTGAGGCGCGTTGCGATGACGCTCATCCAAAAAGTCCACCGCGGCGAACCTGTCACTCTCTTTAGCAACCCACTAGTCACCAGCCTTGCGACGCAATGTTGCAAGAAGAGGAACGCCATCTGGATGTTATAGCGGAAGTTTCTCTCGAAGGTGGTGATGGACGCAGATGTCGTCCAAGCGCGGGCTGGGATCGGGAATGGCGTTCTCGTTTTTGCGACACAGTTTCGCGGTTGCTGAGACTTGCGGCAGAGCCACGCAACATTAATAAGGTAACTCGAACGGCCAGAAGAGAGACGCGTCGCTACAGGAGCGGACCTGATAGCGTATCCGATTCCGATCAAGTCCTGCGGCTTTCTGACCGCCGTAGAGATTGCTTAAGCTTAAGGCAAAGCCTTGGTTATTTCTTCAACCTGCCACTGCTGGTTTGCCTGTGTTCAAGCCGCTGACCTGCGGTCGCCTCCGACGGCTAAGCGGATACAGGCAATACCGGCGAAACGCGTCCGCCGGTATTACCGACACTGGTTTTACCGGCGGCACTCGCGCCGATCAGGGTCGCGCCTGCAGCGATCCCTGCGTGCCTGGTCAGCCATGTCCTGAGCGTCTTTGGCGATCTCCATGGTCAATCGGGTTCGCTCAAGCGAATCCAGTTGCTGGGTGTCGCGCCGACGCTGTTGTTCGAGCATGCAGTTGCTGTAGGCAGACGAGCCGTAGGGCGCTCCAAAGCTTTGACACGTGCCAGCATCCCGTTGGAACCTCACATGTTGTCGCTCCTCGCTCGAAACACAACCTGTTAAAGCGATGCCGAATAAGGCGACCGATATGATGATCGTCGGCTTCCGAGTTCGTTCGACGGATGGACGTTGCAGCATTCGATTGATCTCCATTCATGGGATTGGGTGTTGGCCGTTCATTGGCGGCGCAAGCGGTGGGCGCCGGCGGTCTAGATGACCTCCTCAACCAACAGGAGCTGCAGATGACCAGACGAAGATTGCGGCAACATTGTCCAGATCTGCAAAAGCACGGCAAGCAGCTACGTTGGCCGGCTAGTTACTCTCTCCACCAGACCCATGCCCAATGTGAAATCGCTTGCGACGTTTGCCCCCAACCTTTGAAGTTCATAGCTTCTCAGGAGGTGAGGGCGCTCACGCTGGGGTGACGAAGCGTTTACGTCACCAGATCATTGCATCGGTGCAAAGCCTATCGCTGACGCACCGCTGTTTGCGCCATTGTAGACGCAATGAAGGACGACGCTTGGCCAAACGGAACCTGTTGCTCGAAACAAGGACGCAGATAATACGCCCACCATGATGGCGATCGGCAGTATCACGCTGAGGCCGTGCGCAAGTCCAAAAATAATTGAACTCAGAACAACACCGGCAAAGGGTCCGTAACGGTTAAGACCGTTCGCGACCACGCCGCGAAACAAGACTTCCTCGCCGAAGGGGGTGAAGATAGCGCCACCCAGAAAGGACAGGACAAGTGGCAGCATTCCTCCCCGCGCGGCCGCGTGTAGGATGGTCTGCGGATCATTGCTCCCGAACCACGATAGGTAAGTAAATTAGATGATCAGGTTGAAAACATAGCCCAGGATCCCGGTCCCGGCAGCGATCAAAAGCCACCGGGATGACGTAGGCCTGAACCCGAATGCGCTTGACGTCCGTATCCGAAACCAGAATGCGAGTGCGAAGGCACCGAGGCAGACAAAGCCGCCGGCGGTCGAGCCGACGATGCCCAAAAGGACAGGGTTTTTGTCGGGGAGAAGTCCCATGAGCAAGCCGAAAATAACAAGAAGGACCACATACGTGGCGAGCCCGATCAGTATCTCGACCCAACCTGGCCTTTCCAATTGACTATCTGTCATGACTACCAGCCCCTGTATGATATACGGCGTCAATCGAGATGAACGATGGGCCTGGCAGCCCGCCAAGACGATCCGCCTCGTATAGATGTGCAGAGGAACGTTGCGCCAACATTGGCTGCGTTACATATCTTGAATTGCCGGAAACCCTACCCTGACGATCGTACCCCCGCTGGTCGCCGTCGCAATGTTGATGTGCCCCCCGTGATGATCGACGACTTGCTTGACGAGGTTAAGACCCAGGCCAGCACCAGCGGAACGCGGTCTTAAACGATAGAATGGCTCGAATATTCGTAGCTGCTCTTCTTTCGATATGCCACGGCCGTTGTCCTCAACCTCAAAGGAGGCGCCGTCGACCCGCACCAGGATTTGTTCACCACCGTGTTCAACCGCATTCTGTATAAGGTTCGTAAGTGCTCGCTCAATCGAGATCGCGTTGCCAATCATCATCCCGGGCTTGTCGATGGTCACCTCAATTGATTTCCCTGAGGCGACAAGCATGGGCGCAAGATCGGCGGCGACGTTGCGTGCCATCAGAGAAACATCGATCCGATCGGCTGGTGTTCCACTGTCCAGACGGTGAATATCCAGCAATTGTTCAGAGAGGTTCGCTAGCCGCAACACGTCTGGTAGAAGCGAGCGTGTGCCCTTTTCGTTTGCGGCATCAATCTTCATGCGCAATATTGCGATGGGTGTTCGCAGCTCATGGGCGGCTGATGCTATGAAACGTCGCTGGCGGTCGAAAGCATCATCGAGACGGCCGAGCGCTCCATTAAAAGCGCGAACCAGAGGACCTATCTCACGCGGGATCTTGTCCTCAGATAGTCGGAAACCGCGACGGTCTGCATCTATTTGCTCTGCCTCCTCTGCAACCGTTGTGACGGCGGCTAAGGCACGCTTGACAATGATCGGTGTCGCGATAACGGAGACAAGCGCCAGGGCGAGAAATATGGATATGGCTACAACATTCGACGCCATCGTGATCAGCACTGTGAATGGCTGGACACGGCCGTGCGCAATGATTTTCATTTCGCCTGCCGGCCCGGTCACCGATCGCACGACCGCGGATAGCCTAAATGGTGCCACGTGCCCGCGTATGTCCGCGGAGGAAAGTTTATCAAGGTGGGGAACAAGAGAAGCGAGCTCCGGTGGCACCTCGCCGTAAGTAATCACACTGCCGTCGGACAGACGTGCCCCGAACCAGAGGTCCGGCGACTCCTTTTGAAGTTCCGCCATTTCGGGCGTGACCCCAACTATGGGAGCTCCATGATTGTCGCGAGCAATCGAATTTGCAGCGACCTTTGCGACACCTTCGTCAGCGTACATCCCATCGAGGGTTGAATTCACGAAGAAGACGACCAGGCCGATGGCCGCGATCGCGATCGCCAGAAACTGAAGGACAAGCTGCCGAAAAATCAGGCGAGCCTTCAGAGAGGGTTGCGAGCGCCTCAATCTGCCGCCCTGAGAAGATAGCCTACGCCTCTGACCGTATGGACTTCGATGCCAGCGCCGGCATCTTTCAATTTTCGACGAAGACGTGAGACGTGTGAATCAAGTGTATTCGACTCGATGTTATCGTCGAAGCCATAGACAGCTTCCTCGAGAGACTCGCGCAGGACAACGCGTCCCCGCCTGCGTAGAAGTGCGGTAAGGACGCTCACCTCCCGCCTCTGCAAATTTAGCCGCGTCTCTTTTACTCGCGCTTCACCAAAAGCCATGTCGAATACCAGATCACCAATTTCGATCTCGTCCGGCACCAGCTCGCTCGGACGACGCTGCACGGCACGGATTCGAGCGAGCATTTCTTCCAGATCGACAGGTTTGACCAGATAATCGTCGGCACCATCGTCCAGCCCGGCGACCCGATCAGACAGTTCTCCGCGAGCACTTAGCACAATGATTGGTACACCAGGAGTATCCATACGGAACTGCGGAATCAGGTCAAGACCGTCGCCGTCAGGTAGCGTGCGATCCAGTAAGATAAGGTCATGCACTCCCGACCTCGAAGCTTCACTGGCGAGCGATATGCTGTCCACCCAGTCGACCACAAAACGATCGCGGCTGAGCGCACCTCTTAAGGCCTTCGCAAATTCAGCTTCATCTTCAACGAGCAGGACCCTCATGTCTCCCCTATCGTGCGACCACGCATGGTTCCATGCGGTCCGATCCGAACATTTAGTCCGAGGTCGGACCTGGAATTGGTAGGTTAATCCTCCAAGTAAGGCTCAAGTTAGACAAGTTATTGGCGCTTAAGCTTTCGTTCAGTCCACTGATGCTGCTGCTTTGAGGATGACATTTGCCGTCTCGTCAGGGTGGGACATGTAGACCATATGGCTTGAAGCGATATCGGTTGTTTCACTTCCGGCGCGCTTGTACATCCAGCGCAACAGAGCTGGCGGAATCACCTTGTCTTCAGTCGATACAATGCCGAAGGTAGGCTTGTCGTGCCAGGCGGCGTGCTTGAACCGGGTCTGGTAGGGCTCAAGTGTCATCGGCTTGGACGATGCCGACATGAAATCGGTAACTTCTTTTGGCAGGTCCGCAGCGATACTCTCGCGATACGTACTAGGAGACGGAACAAAGCTCTGCTTGTCGAGCATTTTCATATCAATCTTCATGGGAAAGCGCTGGGAGAGTTCGGTGAGATTTTCACCTTCGTCCGGTTGGAGCGCTGCGACATAAACCATCGCCCGAACTTTATCCTCGTTACCTGCCTCGGTGATGACCGCCCCGCCGTAGCTGTGCCCCACCAGGACAGTCGGACCATTTTGCTGCTGTATGACCAGACGGGTCGCTGCGATGTCATCAGCAAGGCTCGTATGTGGTAGCTGAACCGCGCTGACAGAAAGGCCTTTTGCCGTCAGGATCTCATAGACGCGCCGCCATCCGGATGCGTCCATCGTCGCACCATGAACGAGCACCACGTTCTGCGCGCCGGCATAGACTGGGTTGCAAATTGCCACGCCGGCAAAAAGGGTGAGCAGGAACTTTCTCATAATCATTTCTTCCTCGGCCTTTGATGGGGACGGTTGGAAGATAGCTCTTGCTGCGGTTATCGATTAGGCCATAATATTTGCATAAAGATATCGATGAGTTGAATAAATGGATCGTCTTGTTCTTCGTGACCTTGCCGTATTCGAGACAGTTGCGAGGCATCGAAGCTTCACTGCCGCAGCCGCAGAGCTCGGGATTTCACAGTCTTCTCTGAGTTATGCCGTGAGCCAGCTTGAAAGCCGCATCGGCATGGCGCTCCTGGCCCGAACTACGCGAAACGTTTCGCCTACACAAGCGGGCCAGAAACTGCTCGATACGTTGGTGCCGGCCCTTCAGGATATCGGTGATGGTCTGGCAGGCCTTCAGGAAATGCGCACGACAATTTCCGGTTCGGTTCGATTAACTATGGTCCCTGTCGCCTACGAGACGATACTCAGACCAGCGATGAGATCGTTCCGGGAGACGTTTCCGAATGTCTCCGTGGAAATCTCGATCGACGAAGGATTAAGCGAAATCGTTTCCGACGGCTTCGACGGCGGGATCCGGTTCAACACGCTCATCGAAAAGGATATGGTCTCGGTGCCTTTGACCTCCTCGACCGCTGTATCTATCGTGGCCTCACCAGAATATCTCGAAAAGCGTGGGGTGCCGCTTGAGCCCGAAGAGCTCGCCAGTCATGCCTGCATAGGTTACCGCTATGTCAGTTCCGGCAGGCTTTATCGATGGCCGTTGACGAAGGGCAAACAGAAGGCCGAGTATGCTACCGATGGTTCTTTGGTCCTCAACGATGGCGAAGCGATCCGCGCCGCAGCATTGGACGGGCTCGGATTGGCTTACCTGTTTCGTTCGCAAGTCCACAGCGACATCGTTTCGGGGAAACTGGTGCCGGTCTTAATGGATTGGCTTAGCGACCTGCCAGGGTTTAGTCTGTATTATCCGGACAGGACACGGACAGCTCCCGCGTTCAGAGCGATGATCGATCATTTGAAACATATACATCGTTCAAAATAAGAAACCTTCGACTTCAACAGCTCTGGACCGGCTGATCGATAACTTCAGGCCCTGACTGCGGCTCGTCGCGGAATAGGCGAGACGCTAGTCCAATCGGCAACATGTACGTCGGTCCAAGCCAACGTTCACGGTCGCTGGTGTTCCCAAGAAACTCGCCTTGCCGTGCTCGCCCTCATCAGCATGCCTGCGAGCGTATTTAGCTCAGGCTACGCGTGTCAAAACATGCGCGAAGTTCGTGTTTCAACGTTTTTGTCACCGTTTGCATGGAAATGCCGGATATGGGCGCTGTGTTCGTGATGTCGGGTCTGATCGACAGATGCCCACTCTTCAATGAGAACAAACAGTCCGGGCTTTCCCCCGTCTTCAAACAGATCGTACCTGATGTTTCCGTCCTCGTTGCGCGAAGGCTCGACGAGAGCGGACAGCTCTCTCCGAGTCCATCCTCTTTGCCCGCTGTCGATGGGAGGCCGACGACGAGGTTTACTTCGCTCAATGGTTCTCTCCCTCAGCAAAATGCGGCGGCTGCGTTCGCGACCGCCGCTCTTTTTGATCAATCAAGCAGCAAGTTAAGCTGCTTTTTCAGGATTGAAGCCGTCGGCGCTTTCAAAGACGTCCATAAAGCCTGGCACTGTTGCGTCACGCGACCAGTCGCGCTGGAGCTCACAATACATCTGTACACGGCTGATCAGCTTGGCTCCGGCCTGTTCGACCCGACGTAGGGCAGCCTCATGTGCAGCCAACGACGTACCGCCGACTGCGTCTACCGGAACGTAGACCTCATAGCCTTCCTGAAGTGCATCAAGTGCGGGGAAGGTCAGGCATGCCTCTGTCCAGAGCGCCGTCATGATAAGCTTGCGGCGCCCGAGGGACTTGACGGCTTGTTTGAACTCGGTGTCCTCCCAGCTGTTAATCGAAGTCCGGTCATACGTGGGCAGGTGACCAAGCACATCCTGCAGTTCCTGGATCGGTGGCTTGTTGCGCCCGGTCTTGATGTTGACGGTTGAATGGATAATCGGCAGGTCGAAATTGACCGCTGCTTTTGCCGTGCTGACGATGTTGAACACCAGTTCGTCCCGCGGCATCGAGCGAATTGAAGAGACCTGGATCGGTTGATAGTCGATAATTATAAAAGCTGCATTATCTGGCGTGAGCAGATGGTCTGTCCTCGGATTGCGAATTGCCTCGCTGGTCATGAAAAGATCTCCTTGATTGAACATTCCGCGCTAAGTACGGGCCGGAGCCCGGATCAGGTGGAAGGGCAAGCGCGCTCCCGCCCACAGGTCAGTGAGAAGGACCTGTCCTTCCCGAGACATTTTAAGAGGCATTGACGATGCCTTTTTCGATAGGCCTTCCACGTCCGCCGACGACCGTAAATAACGCGCTGGCGCGCCGGAAATATCCGATGGCCGCCCGTCACCGAGTGCGCGCCCGAAATCCTAGATCTCAGTGATCGACCGCTAACCCGTGCCGCATTAACGATCTCAAACGTAAAAACGAGCCGCGATGGGGATAGTCCTCGTCATGACGGGAATGTTGCGCACGTAAGACCTCCTGTTCGAAAAGCAGTAATATCGACGGCGGACGGGCAGTTGTAGTCGCGGGAAACGATTAACTGTGTCGCAGAAACAGGAACGAGGGGTTGCTTCGGTTGCCGCTTCCGTGGAGCCGACGAGCTTTCGATCCGGGAACGCTAGAAAATACAAGAAGCAAGATTTGTGGTTGTTGTCAGTTCAGACGCTCTTATGCTCGTTGGGAAACGTACCTTGGTGTCCTGGTTGTACCAGATATTCCCTCCAGCCAGCGCCGGGACTACCGGCTACGATAGATGAATTCCGGTTGCTCGCGTGACTATCTACGTCAGCCTGCTCCACCAGCAATTGCCGCAGCGGCGAGGGGTTGCAGACGGGATCGGTAGCCGAAGCGTCCTCGTGCCAGCGCAATGGCCTGGCAGCGGCAGCCGCCGAAATCGATCGCCTTGCGATCGCAGCTGCGGCGCAGCTCCGGAATCAACTGTCGCCGCGATAGGCATTGAAAGCCTTGCCGTCGTACCAGATCTCCGCCAGAGGCCGGGTCCCGCACATTGTCGAACTGCAGCGAGGGAGGGTTTCGGCCGCGTGGCAGGGCAGGACCTTACCGGACGGCGTGACGTTCAACCCGGTGCGGGCCCAGCCGCACATGCAGGCCTTGGGGTAGCTGGCGTCATGGTCGGCTCCGACATAGTCGATGACGATTACGCCTTCGAGGCGCTTGCGGGCCTCCTCGACGAATGCGTTAGCGCGCAGGAACTGTTCCTTGGTCGGCATCAGCGCGCCTTGCGGTTCCGGTCGGCCCAGCCGTGAAACTGCACCGTGGCGATCTCGATGCGCCGGGCGCCGAGCTTCACGGCGAGGTCCAGCATGTCGCCCATCTGGTCCATGTTCTGTTTGTGGCAGACGGCGTTGACGGTGAGCGGAATGCCGGCGGCGTGCGTCCGTTCGGCGACCGCGATTTTGCGGACATCCACCCTTGTAGCCACCCGCCTTGTCAGCCGACGCCGGTGTCGCGCCTTGAATTGAGCGCTGCAGATGATCGAGCCCAGCTTCAGAGAGTGCTGGGATCCGCTTTTCGGTAAGGCCGATGCCGGAGGTGATGAGATTGGTATAGAGACCCGCCCCGGCAGCGGCAATCGTCAGTTCAACCAGATCGCCCCGCGCCGCCGGCTCGCCACCGGAGAGATGGAGGTGCAAAACGCCGAGCGCTGCCGCCTGCTGGACATTGTACAACGTAAAAGGGACCGTCGGATCCTGTTCCCAGGCACCAGATGTCGATGGTGGTGTCCCTCAAAACACCACCACTCCGGATCGCCGAACAGGGCTCGTTAACGTCGACGATTGGTTCAAAGCGCCGGTGAGCTGGCTATGTTTTATGGATACGACGAAATCGCTTCATTGCTGGCGGAAGCGGAGGAGAGCTGAGCCCTCCGCTGCGGAAACAGAACTGCGCCAGGCAACGTTCTGCCGCCTGATACCGCCAGGGGGGCGTCGTACCTTGCCGGCGCTACAAGGCCAAGCTTGTCATGCAATTCGGCCCCCGCCCTCGGCAGGAAAGGCAGGAGACAACGCGCTACAATGGCGAGGCCGTGAACCTGCTCCGCCAATGTGGCCCCGAGGCGATGCGCGATCGCGGCTCGCTTGTCTGTTTCCATGTGTCCGAGCAGTGCTCTCGCATCCGCCCAGGGAGCCTGCCGCGTAAATTCTCTGTTCGCCTCGCCCAGATAGACAAAAATCTCGGTGAGGCCGACATGAAGCTCATAATTGTCGAAAGCCTGATGAACTCTTTCGTAAAGTCCTGATGCTTGTCGCACCAGCGCACTGTCCGGGACTTGAGGTGTGATTCCATCGAACGCATTGCCCAGAAGTGTCAGCACCCGGTTCGCCAGGTTTCCCAGTTGTCCGCCAAGTTCCCCCGACCATACTGCCTCCAGCCGTTCTTCGGAAAAGTCGCCGTCATCTGCGGAGCGGATATGCCGAAGCAGATAGTATCTGAGGGCATCCGGTGTGCCGTACGCCTCGATGAGGCGATCCGGGGAAATTCCGTTTCCGGCCGACTTGCCGATTTTCCTGCCGTCGACCGTGAGATAGCCGTGTACGAAGATGGATGAGGGCAGGGGTAGTCCGGCGGATGACAATATTGCCGGCCAATAGATGGCATGGAATTTCGAGATGCCCTTTCCGACGAAATGGATGCGTTCGCCATCACCGGCCCAGTAGCGCTGATAGACCAAGTCGTCAGATCCGTGCCCGAGGCCGGTCAAGTAATTGGCGAGCGCATCAAACCAGACGTAAACGACCTCGTCGCTGCCGGGGACCGGCACGCCCCATCCGCGCGCCCGCTCTGAGCTGCGCGACACGCTGATGTCCGTCAGTCCACGCCGGAGCAGGGCGACGACTTCGTTGCGTCTGTGCGCAGGCGTAACCTGAAGCTTTTGCGTTTCGATCAGATCAAGGATCTGGTCGCCGTATCGGGAAAGGCGGAAAAACCAGTTTTCTTCCCGAATGAGTTCAAGGGCCACGCCGTGCTCGGGGCATTTCCCGTCATCGAGTTCCGATGGTTCGTAAAACTGCTCACAGCCCACGCAATATAAGCCTTCATAAGCCTTCCGATAAAGATCTCCTCTGGCGTTGCAGGCATTCCAAAGGGAGTGGACGCAAGCGAGGTGTCTTGGATCGCGCGACGTGCGAACGAACTCGTCGTTGGAGATATCAAGCTGTCTGCCGAGCCGTTCGAAGCTGTCGCCGTGGGCCGCGACAAAATCTGCAACACCTTGGCCCACGGCTTCTGCCGCGCGCACATTTTTCAGGCTGTTGTCGTCGGTCCCACACTGAAACCGAACATCCTTCCCGAGAAGCCGAAAATGGCGAGCATAGGCATCGGCCTGCACAAGTTCGAGTGCAAAACCGACATGCGGTGAGGAGTTCACATAAGGTATGGAGGTGGTGAGGTATTTGGACGATGTTTTCATTGGAGTGTCCTCTCGAAAGCTGGAAAGGCCCTGGAGGCGGATCACCAAAGAAAAACCGCCTCGAAGGGCGGTCTCTGATGCACCGAAGACGCACGAAACCCGCCACGCTATGAGCGCAGCATCATCATCGTGGCGTTGATCGGGTTACAATGCATGATTTAAGCGATAGCATCTGCCGACCCGTACAACAAGGCATTATGCGTTCCGCGCGCCACGCGACACTGTTTTGCAGATTTCATTGCACGCCTTCATCCCGGGTTGCCGATCACGGGTTCGGCCGACACGGAACGGTGCCGTTCGTATTTGGCATGACCGACCTCAGCCGTTTCGCGATGACAGGATTGTAACTGCCAGTCGATGAGGACGCTGACGACGCGAATCCCGCGGCGAAGCCCGCAGCGGAAGCAATCCGGTCGACTTCAAAATGTGAACGCTACCCTTGCGCCGATCATTCGACTTCTTTGTCAAACCCCACCGCGCCCTCGCTGCCGGCTGGGTTTCCAAAACATTCGATGAGCATTTCGGTGAGCGTCCTCACTTTTCTCGTAGGGTATTGGCTGGGCGGCCTGACGACGAAAATGCCGGCTGGCGGTATCGGGTGGCGTGTCATGATCGACACAAGTGCGCCCGAAGAGATGTGATCTGCAACAAGCGGCTCCGGCAGGTAGGCTATTCCGACCCCGTCCAGAGCGGCCGCCAGAAGCGATACCGCGTTATCGGCGACGAAACGCCCCTGGGGTCGAACCAATACAATCTTGTCGCCATCCATAAACTTCCAGGTTTCTGCATCCCGCATAGCGACTTCATGATCCGCAATTTCATCCGGTGTTGACGGAGCACCGTGAGCCTCGATGTAGGAAGGACTCGCTACCAGCTTGCCAAAGATTGGTCCGACGCGTTTTGCGACGAGATTTGAGTCCGGCAGGTGCCCCATCCGAATTGCGCAATCAAAACCCTCTCCGACGAGATCGACGAAACGATCCGTATAGCAGGAATGGATGGTTAGCTTCGGGTGTCGGCGCGCCATCTGGGAGAGGATGGGAGCAAAATGCGTTGGACCAAATGATAGTGGTGCGGCGACCCGCATACGCCCCCGGAGCTCCCCGGCTGGCAGAATTGTTTCGCGTGCCGTCTCCAGTTCCGCGGAAATCCGGGCTGCATATTCCCTGAATGTAGCACCTGCTTCGGTGAGCGCTACACCACGGGTTGTCCTTGCAAGTAGCTGTGTCCCAAGGTCTGCTTCAAGCTGGGTAATCCGTCGGCTGACCATCGATTTTGAAATGCCCAGCCGCAACGCTGCTGGCGACACCCCACCTGCATCAGCAACCTCAACGAATATCCGCAGATCCTCTATTTCCAACTCGCGTTCCCTTTCCTGCAACACAGCATGACACAACCGAGGACTACCGAGCCACAAAAGAGAATGGCAGGTTCCGCGGTGGATGGCTTTCCGAAGGCGTCCTCGTACCGAGCTTTATTAACCTGCAATACAGGATGTATCCATGACCTTTCGTAACGGCCTAGATTCTCTCCTTCGTCCCGAAGATTCTGTTCTCGTCCTTATCGATCATCAGCCTTATCAGCTGACCAACGTTAATAGTCACGACCCTCAGGCTGTCGTCAACAACACGACTGCGCTGGCCAAGGTGGCCAAGGCCTTCGGTGTTCCGACGATCCTTACCAGTGTCATTGCCGATCGCGGCGGTAAGCTTTTCAAGCAGATCACCGATGTTTTCCCGGGGCAGGAAGTGATCGACCGGACGTGGATCAATACGTGGGAAGACAAGAACGTGGTGGACTTGGTCAAGGCGACCGGGCGTAAGCAACTGATCATCGCAGGACTCTGGACGGAAGTCTGTGTTGCGATGCCCGCAATCCAGGCCGCTGGCGAAGGCTGGGACGTGACCGTCATAACCGACGCATCGGGCGGAAGCTCCGTCGAGTCTCACCAGGTCGCCATACAGCGCATGATCGCAGCCGGCGTCAACATGATGACGTGGCTGGCCTTGGCTAGCGAATGGCAGCGGGACTGGGCGCGCACCCAGCATGTCGAGGAACTGACCGAGGTGCTGATATCGCATATGGCTGGCAGCGGCATCGCCTACATGTGGGAACAGCAGCTGCTTAACACGCCGGTGACGAACGCCCCGGCAGGAATTTAACGATGGCCGGGATGACGAGGAAACCGATGGGGGCACCGGAACACTGCGGACGATCCGTCTATCCTCGTCGTTCCTTCCGACATTGCCCCATCGAACTACCGAAAAACATCGTCGTGGGATCGATCAACTTAAACCTAGGTTCCCAATGGCACGCCGCCGGTGATCGATGCAGGAGGCGACAGCCGAACCTCACTGGCTTCACCCACTGTGCAAGGAGAATTGTTTTAACGTTGGCGCTTATCACCCTCTCGCAGATGGCGCCCGGGTTTGCATTTGCCGACGACGATGCAAATGTCGCAAAGCGGCCCGTTATGAAACTCGACCGTTCGAAGGAGGACTGGTCGCCTCTCGCGGATCCAGAACTGCGGACTCAAGCGTTGGATCGCCTGAAATACATCCCGTTATTTCCCTCCAACCCCGACAGCTATATCTCATTAGGGTTCAACCTGCGGGAAATCTTTGAAATCAGCGATGCGCCGGCGTTCGGAATCGTGGCGGCAAACCCAAGGGATGCCTACGGGTTGCAGCGCGCACAGTTTCATATCGACGTTCACCTGAACGAAAACTGGCAATTGTTTACGCAGTTTGAAGATGTGCGCGCCTTCGACAAGACGGCGGTCGGCCCCAACGATTCAAACAGATTTGACCTCCGGCTCGCATTCCTGGGGTATACGCAGGAGACTGACGCGGGAACGTTCAGTGCGAGGATCGGCCGGCAGGACTTCGCGTTCGACCTGGAGCGTTTTGTATCGACGCGTGACGGGCCGAATGTCCGCCAGTCGTTCGACGCGGTCTGGGCCGGGTGGGAAACGGAGACATGGCGGTTCTATGGTCTTGTCAGTCAGCCTGTCCAATATCGCGATGACGGCCCTTTCGATGATCAATCAAGCAGCGATCTGCGGTTCAGCGGCGCCAGGGTCGAACGACAACTGTCCGCGACGACAGAGGCTTCCGCCTATTACGCGCTCTACCAACGCAAGAACGCCAATTTCCTGACCGCCTCGGGAGAGGAGGACAGGCATGTGCTCGATATCCGGTTGGCCGGGACGCATGATGGTTTCGACTGGGACGCGGAAGCGATGGGCCAGGTCGGGCAGGTCGGTTCAGCCGACATTCTGGCCTGGGCACTGGGGGCGAGGACTGGATACACCTTTGAAGGGGCCACTTGGTCGCCCAGGATCGGTCTGCAGTTCGACATGGCGTCAGGTGACCGAGATACGGATGATGGCACTCTCGGCACTTTCAATCCGCTGTTTCCAAACGGGTTCTATTTTGCGCTCGGCGGGCATACAGGATACGCCAACCTCATCCACCTCAAACCATCCATCACCGTTCAGCCGATGGAGGATCTGACCTTAATGGCTGGGGTCGGTCTGCTGTGGCGCCAGACGACGGACGACGCCGTTTATACCTTGCCTAGCGTCCCGGTTGCCGGGACCGCAGGCGGGAGAGATCCGTGGACGGGCGCCTACGCTCAGTTGAGGGCCGACTACAGGTTCAATCAAAATCTTACCGGCTCGGTAGAAGCGGTTCATTACCAGGTCGGCTCGACCCTTCGCAACGCAGGAGGCCGTGACAGCAACTACGTCCGAGCGGAACTGAAAGTCGCCTGGTAGCAGATGCAATGCGTTACTTTATGTGACGTCGTCACGATCAACGCAGTTATCCATGCCAGACGGTTGGGTGGCGGTTGTTCGTTGAAATTAACAGCAGGTAATTCAGGTGCTCTCGAATTTGTCTCATTCAACGAGCAACGACGCGATTTCGTCATATCCGTAGAGGAGAGCGAGCATTCTCGGCGTGAGGCCCGCGTGCCCCTTAAGATCGAGACGCGCGCCTGCGGTGATCAACGATCTCACAGCGTCAAGGTGCCCGTGCCACGCAGCGTCATGGAGTGCTGTCAGACCATTATAGGGCCCCTGTGCATCCACGACCGGCTGCTTTGCCATATCGCTTCCGGTTTGGGAGAGCATCTTGATCACATCTGCATGCCCGAAATAAGCCGCTTCATGGAAAGGTGTACCTTTCATGAGGCCCACGACCTGCCGCACGTCTGCACCTGCATCCTGCAAAGGGCCCACAACGTCCGCATGGCCTTCCCGGGCGGCAATCCCCAGTGGCGTATACTCGTCGTCAGGCGTCCCGGTGATCGGCATCCGTTGATTGACGTCGACGCCGGCAGCAATCAAACGTTTCACTTCTGCCACGTCACCTGTTTTCGCGGCAAGGACGAGAACAGATCGCTGGACTTTTGCTTTGTCGGCGGCAACTTTGTCACGGATCAGCCGCGCCACCGAAGCGAGGCCGTCATTCTCAGCGAGATCGAGAGCCGTTTCGTTCCAGTGGTTTCGGACCGAGGTCTTTGCGCCATAGGAGAGCAAAGTCCTAACACCATCCTCCTGCTTGTGTAAAACCGCATCCATCAATGCCGTATTTCCCAATATGGGTGACTGCTGATCGACAAACGCGCCATTGCGCAGAAGTAACGTGATTACGTCACGATTGCCGGATTGAGCGGCTTTGTGAAGCGCCGTCGCGCCCATGCGCGGCTCAAGGATTAAAACATCCGCTCCTGCATCCAGCAGCAATTCAACCATCTGCGGCTGCCCCAACCCGGCAGCGATCATCAGGGGCGTAAATCCTTCGGCGTCGCGGGCACTCACATCTGCCCCTGACCGGACGAGACTTCCGGCTTTGGCGAGATCGCCGGCGCGTATTGCGGAAATCAATGTCAATTCAGATCTCCCGTGGAGCATGGATGCGAAGGAACTTGAGCAATTCGGCATTCAGGCGATCTGCTGCCTCATGTTGCACCCAGTGACCCGTGTCTTCCAGACGGACAACATCCACCAGGCCCGGCTGGCTCGCGCGCATGTCGTTGACTGTTGGGTTGTCTGGATGGAAGAACTGGCAAAGCCCATCGGCTGCACCCCAAACATAGAGGCCGGGCTGTCGAATTACGGCGTTTTTATACGCGGCCATGAGCTCGAATGTTTGTGGAACGGCGCGGTAATAGTTCAGACCTGTCTCGAAGCCAGATTGGGCAAAAGCAGCAATCACACGGTGGACATAGTCGGGGTCGGCCCAATCAGGAGCGGATACGGGTGCATCGCGAAGCATGTGCTTTGCCGGATCAATCGGATCCCAGCGCTGCTCCGGCGGGGGGCTTGCTGAAAGCCAGTACAGAACGCTCGCAATGCTCTTCTCCGCTGGCAGGAACTGCTTCTCTGTTTCTGGTTTGTCAAACGCCAGCGCGTAATAGCGATCACCCAGTCCTCGAGCACGCAAGCTGTCGTTGAGGCTCGTCTCACCCCTTGGCGCGTAGGGAATGCTTACACTGACGAGAGCTTTAAACCGATCCGGCCGCATCAGCATTGCCTTCTGGGCATGATCAGCGCCCCAGTCGTGGCCAACGACGGTGCAACTTGGGATTTCCAGCGCGTCGAGTACACCGACCAGATCACCGACAATGTATGGGGATGTGTACTGTTCAATCTGCGAAGGAGAATAGCTCGCCCCGAATCCACGCATGTCAAGCGCTACGGCTCGGTAGCCGTCCTCCGCAACAACTTGCATCTGGCTCCGCCATGTGTCGGCCGTGTCGGGGAAACCATGGGCGAAAAGAACTGCTGGCCCGTGTCCTTGCTCCAGTATGCGAAATTGGTTTTTCCCGATGCCAATCACTCGGTCTACTACTTGACGATCGATGCCACTGAGATCCGCGTCTGATGCCATGCCATATCTCTTCAAGTATTTACTGGCTGAAGCTTAGCCAAGATCCGAAACCTGTTATGAATGCGGTTATCGCGCTACCGCCTCCTACTTGGGTGGGTAGGGTTCTATATCCGCCGACCAGTAGTGCTTGGCGATATTCTGACTGTTGCGGATGACGTGATAGGCGATGTCGGGATCGCCGCCTTTGAGAGTATCCGGATCCGCACCGCACATCAGGCAGTACATTCTTTGATGAATCACGCTGGCAAAATATTGCATCGCCGGCGCGGATTCCTCCTGACCGATTGCTCTCATATCTTCGGCAGTCTTTTTGACCGCCTCTTGCAGAGCAAGAGAGACCGCAGCAGCTAGTACATCGTCCGCTCTCTTGATGACGTCGACGATCTGTCTTTCAGAGGGTGTAAGAACAGGGCAACTTTCTGTCATGTTTAACTCCATCAACTGTGAGGTTCCGGTTGCGCAGCGTTGCGCCTAGTCCGGCCGGCTGGTGAGGATCGACAGATAGGTTTTTGCTTTTTCGGTAAACTCGTGGTCGGTGTCGGATTTAGATTCAAGCCTCGCGTGGCGTGCGTCGATGATTGCTTCCAGGCGATCTGTAATTTCCGGATCCGAAGCGCGCGCGTGATCGAGCAAAGCCCGAATAGCGATAGTTACGGCAAAATTCTGCGCGGAGAGTGCCAGCTGCTGACGTTCACTTCTGTCCTTTTCGATGTCCTCCGGGCGGTCCTTCTTCGCTTGCCGCACCGTCGGCTTGCCTCGTTCCCTCTCCCAATGACGGGCAACGCTGCGCCCTGCATACAAAATCTTCCATGCCGTTTCGGGATCTCCACCCGTGTTTGTTGCCGGGTCGGCTCCGCACAGACGCAGGAACAGGTGGCGCAGAACGCCGTCTGCGAAATAATCACGGGGCGAGACGCTTAAACCCACTGCCTGAAGTTCAGGTCCTGCGGCCTTGGCAGCGTTGTCAATTGCCTCATCGACAGCGGCCATCAGGAGCTTGTCTGCCTCCAGGATCGGGTCGGTTTCTTTCTGCATGTCATTCTCCCATGCCGGGCATTCTGCTCACTTGCGAAGAACATCCTGCCACTCAGGATGTCGTTCAATCTGCGCTTTCGCAAATGGGCAAAGGGGAATGATCGAAACACCCTCACGTCGGGCGTCTTCGACTGCCTGGCGCACAAGCCGCTCACCGACTTTTCTCCCCCGTAAGGCCGCGGGGACACCGGTGTGGTCGATGATGATGAGCTGTCTGCCAGCGCGACTGTAGGTCATCTCCGCTTCAATGCCCTCGACCACGATCCGATACCGCCCCTTTGACGCTCCATCCTCCCGTTGCACCTCCTCGCTTATCAACGGAGCAGCTTTCTCCGGAGCCTTCGCTCTTACGTCACGAACTTTGCCGCGTTGCCCGTACGTGCACTCGAGCAGGTCGCGATCCCAACCGCCCAGATCGGCGGCAACTTCATACGCAGAAACAAGAAATGCCATCAGCGCTTCGTCGGCATCGGCGGCAGTCTGGACCGCTTCATAAGGCAGGATGAACTCCGACAGACCCTCATGCCAGAACGCTGCATCAGGCTGAACTGACGCAGCCCTGAAACCGCTCGGTGCGGGATAGGCATAGGCATAGAATGCAGGATAATCGATGCCGCCACCGCCGGGCCAAAAGCCCGCTGAAGACACCTCGCGGTCATAGGCTTCCTGCGCCACGTTGTCTGGCAATGCCGGTATGCCGCCTGGATGGACTGGCGCCTGCCGTCCCGAAAACCGTGTGACGGCCAAATCGAAGCTGCCCCAGAAAAGATGCACAGGACTGGATTTCCCGATGAAGGATGTCCGGAACGCTTTGAATACCCGGTCTATCGCCATCAACACCTGATGAAAATTCCGGACAGCGTCACGATCGTACGGGCGTTCCCGATGGTCTTCATCGAACGGCACGGGGTCCGCGACTTCATTTGGCTGGCCATGGAAGTCGGGACTGCCGCCGAGTTCGGAGACCAGCCGACCGAAATTCGCATGGAATTCGGCGACCGTAGACGCCCCCAACGCAAACGAAGCCCTGCGTCCGTCACCGCTCGTGCCGACCACGGCATGGTCGTGAAAGTCGAACACGATCTCGATGCCAGGACCATCAGGGATTGGAGAAGACGTCAGACCGGAAGGGGTTACGTAGAAAGTCGCGTTCCAGGAATGGTTGAGCCACGGTGTATGAGCCAGCCGGTACTTGCCGACGACCTGCAGGTAAAGGTGCAGGGCGGAACACGTCTCGCGCCAGCTGAGGTAGTCGAGGCGTGGCCATCTATTGCTCATATTGCTTTCTCCATTTTCTGCCGAAACGCGATTAAGTCGGACCGCTGTTTCGGAATTGATCGATCGCCGAAGCGATCTGGCTACTGTCATCACTCCGGAAGCGGTATGTGCTCGTCGCGATCGTTGATCGGCAGGTCGAACAGGCCTTCCCCCCATTTCTGCGCTTGCCATTCGGCCTTGGCTTGCTCGATCCGCTCTCTCGAAGAGGCGACGAAGTTCCACCAGATGTAGCGCGGTCCAGATAGAGTCTCGCCGCCGAGGATCATCAGGCGAGCGCCTTTTTGCCCGGCCGCAACCGTGATCCTGTCGCCGGGACGGAAGACCATCATCTGCGGTGCCTCGAAATCCTGGCCGGCGATCGAGATCGAGCCTTCGACGATATAAATGCCTCTGTCTTCGTGATTGTCCGGCATCGGCAGACGAGCACCGGCCTCAAGCGTAACATCGGCATAGAATGTCTCGGAAAACATCGTTGCGGGAGCGGTCTTGCCATAGGCGTTGCCGAGAATGAGCCGAACCGACACCCCGTGATCCTCGATCACCGGTAGCATCTCCTCGCCGTAGTGGTTAAACGTCGGCGCCATGTCCTCGTTCTTTTCCGGTAGTGCGAGCCAGGTCTGGATCCCGAACAGGCTGTTCGGCCCGGTTCGGGCAGTGGCCGTTGTTCGCTCCGAATGGGAAACACCGCGGCCTGCGACCATCCAGTTCAACGCACCAGGGCGGATGATCTGGTCGGCTCCAGTGCTGTCGCGGTGATGAAAGTCGCCGCGATAGAGGTATGTGACCGTGCCAAGCCCGATATGCGGGTGAGGCCGGACATCGATGCCCTGACCTGTCAGGAGCTCGGCCGGTCCTGCCTGATCAAAGAAGATGAATGGTCCCACCATCTGTCGCTTCGGGGCCGGCAGGGCGCGCCGAACCTCAAAGCCGCCAAGGTCGCGAGAGCGGGGAATGATGAGGGTCTCGATCGCGTCGATGCCAACCTCGTCCGGACAGCCTGGTTCCATTGCGGGGTTCCAACTCATGTGCGGTAATCTTTCCTGTGTGTTGGCGATTTGTGTCGCGCGATGTGCTTTGGTTACTGCATTTCCTGGCGGATCTCACGTGACGCCGGATTGGGTACCTTCAGGCCGCCTGCCCGGGTAATCTCTTGCGAGATAAGGGGACTGACTTGGGTTGCTGGATCGGTTCCCGGACCCGACAGATCGCGAAGCCTTTCGAAAGAGCTGATCAGGAATTCGGAAAGAATACGCACCTTGCGCGGTGGATGCGGGCTGGATGGCCTCACAAGATGAACGTCCCCGACGGGTAATGGAAAGCGGGTCATGATTGGGACGAGCGCGCCTGATGCAAGATGCGTATGAGTGACACAATCCGGAAGCCATGCAATGCCGAGCCCCTCCGCCGCGGCTTTAGCTATCGCAGCGCCGTTGTTGGAGCTGAAGCGACCCTGTGGCTGCACAGTAATGATCCTGTCGCCTTCCAGGAACCGCCAGGCCTCGGTACCCAGCAAGGCTTGGTGGGTCGCGATTTCGCCGGGCGTTTCAGGTGAGCCATGAACCCTGATATAGTCGGGGCTGGCCACGAGCTTGAAATTGATCTCGCCGACCCGCTTGGCAATCACGTTGGAGTCACGCAACGCGCCGACCCGGATCGCGCAGTCGAACCCTTCTGCAACCAGATCGACGCAATGGTCGCTATATTCGGCATGGATCTGAAGCTGCGGGTGGCGGCGCGCCATCTCCGTTAGCACTGAGGCGAAGTGCATCGGGCCTGATGTGAGTGGAACGGAAACCCTTAAGCGCCCGCGCAGGTCGCCTTCGGGTAAAATTGTTTCGCGAGCAATGTCTATTTCGGTGCAAGTCTTCGCCGCAAAATCGCGAAACGTAATGCCCGCCTCGGTGAGCCCCGCACCGCGGGTTGTGCGCGCAAGAAGCTGAACACCGAGCTCTATCTCGAGCCGGGCAAGCCGCCGACTGACCATCGACTTGGAAACCCCTAGCCGCCGCGCCGCGGGCGACACACCGCCTGAATCGGCAACTTCGACAAAGGTCCGCAGATCTTCGGTATCCATTTCGGGTCCCCTGTTCAGGATCAAGCTCAGCATTCAAGTGCGCTGTGCTGCTCTGACCACCGGCGCCACTTCAATGCCCAGCAGTTCTATCGATCGTTTCATCGCTGCGGTATCGAGAGCGGCCGTGCTCATCTGGAAGGTGATCCGTGATACGCCACCCAGTGTCTCACTGGCCTGCAGCATTTTGGCCGCCACCGTCGTCGGATCACCAACCAGGAATGCACCTTCAGGTCCCGCCATGGTCTCGAACTGTTGACGCGTCGGCGGCGACCAGCCGCGCTCGCGACCGATATTCGCTGTCAGATGCGCCCAGCCAGGGAAAAAGGCGTCCTTGGCTGCGGCGTCGCTTTCGCCGACAAAGCCCATCGCATGAACCCCGATCTTGAGGACATCGGAGCTGTGCCCCGCGCGTTTTCCAGCTTCTCGGTAGAGATCGACGAGTGGGCGAAAGCGCTCAAAGCTTCCACCTATGATGGCGATCATCAGTGGAAGGCCAAGTGCACCTGCGCGGGCAAATGATTGCGGCGTACCGCCGACGCCGATCCATATCGGCAGTCGCTGTTGATGAGGACGCGGATAGACGCCTTGTCCGCTGAGCGGCGGTCGAAAACGCCCCTCCCAGGTGACATTCGTCGACTCTTGCAGCGCGAGTAAAAGATCGAGCTTTTCTGCAAAAAGGTCGTCGTAGTCACGCGTGTCGAGGCCAAACAGAGGGTAAGCCTCGACGAAGGACCCGCGACCGACCACGACTTCGGCACGACCCTTCGATATCAGGTCGAGAGTTGCAAATTCCTGAAAAACTCGCACAGGATCGGCGGCACTCAAGATCGTTACCGCACTGGTTAGCCTAATCTGGCTGGTCCGGGCCGCTGCAGCAGCCAATATGATCGTCGGCGCGGAGTCGAGAAACTCTGCGCGGTGATGTTCACCGACACCGAACACGTCCAGTCCGACGCGGTCCGCCACTTCGACTTCCTCGATCAGTTCTGCCATCCGATCGGTCGCCGACGGAACCCGACCAGTCGCCGGATCGGGGAGAATGGCTGCAAAACTGTCGATTCCGATTTCCATTGTGAATCCCTGAAAGTTGTGTGGCGCAGAGCTTCTTTCACCACGGGAAATGAGCACCTACCGGCTGAGAGTGTCATCTCAGCCGCTCATGCGATAGTGCTCGATCCTGCGAAGCACTGTCGCGAAATGAGGAACGCCACTTAGGGATCTGATTTATTCAGGGCGCGGAGACATGGCATCATCCGCCTGGACAAAACCACATCAGTTCGAATGATCGAGGTTGCCTCAAGGCCGGCCCATCGAGAGGTCGGCCGTATTTTAGGCTCGACCTCTGGAGGTGAAGGTGGCCCACGGGGCGGCCCCAACTGGAAGCGTCACGGTCGCCGCGCGCAGGCCGACAATCGAACGCCCTTCATCGTTTCGTTCCCACAGCAAGAAGGGCGGTCGCGCGGAGGACAACCGTATTGCCGCTAGCCAATCCGTCAATCACCTCAAGTATTGCTGTGTCGACACGCCGTTGTTGATCATTATCAAGCTGCGCGTAGACACCCACATAGCTGTGCAAGTCACGAAGCTCGTCAAGATAAGCGTGCCCGGCGGGGCCTTCCCAGACGGTCTCGATCTCTTCCACGTCAACCGCGGAAAGGTTAGCCTCAGTCATCTCCTTGGCCAACCGATCGGGATCGGAAAGCAGGAGAAACCCCTCGGGAGGCGCAGGCGCTCGCATGTCTGGAAAGACGGAGCGCAGGGCCTGCGCCATGACCATGAAAGGGCCGCCGCCCGGCGGTCTGCGCCACGTGGCCACACAAGCCTTTCCACCGCTTCGGGTTACGCGTGCCTGCTCAGCGAGCGCCCGTCGCCAGTCCGGGAGCATAATAGCTCCCCCGATCAAGAGCCAGCGCGGCGATCTGACCGGTATTCCGGTTCGCCGTCATCTCGTAGACGCGCGCGAAATCGTCCGTCATATGGGGATGAGTGACGGCTGATTTGCTTTCAGGAATCCAGGTCGCCCCGTCGCTGCTCGCATTTGCTGAAATCTTCGGGTCTTGCATCACAATGTCCTCGGTTGAGCGTTTAGAATGTCCGCAAGGCATCAGCCGGTAACCGGGGCTAAGCCATACGCTGAGCGAATGCATTAGGGATCGGATGCGCTGCCTGGAAGCGGCCTGGGAAGCTGTCGGCGCCTCAAGCGAAGAAGCGTGCCTTATAAAAATCAGCTAGCCTCTCGACGGCTTGGCTCACATATTGAGGCTTGTAGTACATGTCGTAATGGCCGGCTCCCTCAACCACCATCAAGTGTTTTTCGTGTGATGGAGAAAGGTCGAACAGACGCTGTCCCGCTTCATATTGACCGGTATTTCCGCGGCGGCCGCCGACGATGACTTGAAGCGGTTGCGTCAGCAGATCGGGGACGAGACTAAAAGCGTCAAATTTGAGAAGGCTGCCGTAGCTCACGAACAGCAGCCGGTTCGTGGAGTTTGGGTGCCGGTAATGCGACTCCCGGTAGAACGTGACCGCTTCCAACAGGTCTGGGTCTTCAATGCCAGCTGCCTTAGCGTCCTTTAGGCTATCCGGAATCCACGGGTCTCTTCGCGGTCGGCCACCACGTGCTTCGGTTGTCCTCTGGTTGCCGACGTCTACTAGCGTCTGGCTGGCGTCCGGCAGAAGCCGCCGCAACGCCTCACCGATGTCGTTGGCGACGACCGTCCCGACCGCCTTGAAGCGTCTTTGGGTCAGCGCCGCATGGATCGCGTAGCCACCACCGGCGCATATTCCCAACAGGCCGAGACGCTCCTCGCTCACGTAAGGTAACGTCATCAGGTAATCGACCGCGCAGTGAATGTCCTCGACGCGAGCGGCCGGATCTTCAAGATCCCGGGGCTCGCCGCCACTTTCGCCCTGGTAAGACGGATCAAAAGTCAGAGCGAGAAAGCCGCGTTCAGCCAGTCTCACTGCATAGATTGCGCCGACTTGTTCCTTCACACTACTGCCTGGTGTCGCAAGGACGAGCGTTGGGTAGGATCCACTCTCGGTGAAGTCCGGCGGGAGATGGAGATTGCCCACCACGTCGATATGTCTGTTCTTGAATGAAATGCGCTTCATCTCGATTGTCCTTTCAGTACTATCGCGCGCTTTCGCTCAGTGCGCCCGACACTGGTTGGTGAGCAGCGTCGCATAGGGAACACATTGGCTGCCTGAGTGCGGAATTTGGAACGGCGGAGTCAGGGCCTCATGACCACGCGGCCCAGCGGTTTGGCCGTTTCGGAATAGTGATGAGCGCTCGGTGCTTCCCGAAGTGGGAAGATCCGATCAATCACGACCTCGAGCTTCTTGAGCGCTGCTGCCGACAGGAGCTCGTCGACCGTCCGGTGTATGGCTGGCTTCTCGAACAGTGAGCCCATAAAGACGCCGTGGAGCGTTTGATTTTTCTGCATTGGCTGCCACAAATCTACATTCAGGCCTCCGCCGCCGGCATTTCCAACGAAGACAAGACGTCCCTCGGGAGCGAGTGCCGCTAGCGAGTCTTGCAAGGTAGATCCGACAGGATCGACGGCAAGATTCGCGCCCCTTCCACCCGTCACCTGAAGAACTGTTTCGACGACGTCCTGGTCCAGCCGATCGATAATGTGCGACGCTCCAAGACTGGTTAGGCGGGCCTGTCGTTCCTTGCCGCGGGCGACGGCGATGACCGTCGCGCCCGCGTCGCGTGCCAATTGGATAGCAGCAAGACCAACGCCCCCGGCGGCCGCCTGGATCAGCACTGTTTCCGTTTGGCGCAAGCGGCCTTGTGTGACCAGGCAATGGTAAGCAGTGCCGAAGGAAATAGGAAGCGCGGCAGCCTGTCCAATGTCTAAACCATCCGGGACCAGCCATGTGCGCGTGGCAGGCACCGACCAGAGTTCCGCATGAGAACCCTGCATATCAAAGGCGGTGACCCTTTGGCCGACTGTCCGGTTATGCACGTTCTCACCAACCGACAGGATGGTTCCTGCGGCCGCATAGCCGACTATCCAAGGAGATGCCTGCTTGGTCGAACGGCGGTTGATTAGATCACCGCCTTCGATCGAAATCGCCTCGACGGCTATGAGAACATCGTTTGGCCCAGGCAAGGGATCCGGGACATCGGTATATCTCAAGACTGTGGCCGGCCCGGGACTATCATAGACTGCTGCTTTCATTGTCTTTTCCTTGTAGTTGGAGGAGGCTTGCCCGTCTTTCCTCCGACAGGTGTTATGCGGCCCGCACCTTTAGAATGTGCTCGAGATCCTTCAGCGCAGCGGCAGATGTCGCCAGAGGCTCCGTGCCGGAGCTGATCGCGATCGTATCTCCCATTGCGTCCGATATGACGCGGATCGCCTTGTCCTTTCCGCGAACGTTTGCGAATGGATCGGAGAGAGGATAGGCCTTTATGCCGACGGCTGCTCTAAATGCGCCGTCAGCCCGCGCAAGACTGCCGACCAGTTTCGGAACGAGCCCCTCCCTGCGCCATGCTTCAATACGCTCGTCTGTCACCGATTGAATACCCTCGACGGTCACGTCATCCATCGTCAGGGCGGCGTCGAGGCCGAAATTGGCGAGGATCAGCAGCTTGCAGGCGGTATCCCACCCTTCCGTGTCGTTTCGCGGATCGCCTTCGGCAAAGCCGCCGAGCTGCGCCTCGCGCAACGCGGTTTCGAAGCCGATCCCACGTGTCATCATGGCGTCGAGCAGGTAGTTGGTCGTGGCATTCAGAATGCCTTCGACCTCAAGCACCCTGCAGCCCTTAAGGCTGTAATCCACAAGATCGATCGTCGGCAGGGCCGCCGCGGCCGCCCCGCTGAGCTTCAGCAGTGCGCCCGATCTACTCGCAAGTCCGCGAAGCTCTCTCCCGCTGTGGACGAGCGCACCCTTGGATATGACGATTGTGTCACGCCCGGCAGACAGGGCAGAACGAATGTAGCCAAGTCCCGGGCCGCCTGTGCGAAAATCGCTCGGTCCGGATTCGATGAGGATATCCGCCCCGCTCGCCTTTATGAAAGCCAGGCCAGAGAGACCCTCCTCAAGCGCGCCGAGCTGGTCTTCTTCAAGGCCGCGATCGTCGTGCAAGCCGGCCCGTGAGCCGCAGACCGCAACCAGGCAGATGTCTAACCCATAGAGCTGACGATAACGTGCGCGCCGCGACAGGAGAAGGCTTGCAGTGGCACGCCCCACGCCCCCGAACCCGGCGATCGCAACTCGTAGCGTCCGCATGTGCATTCACTTTCATTGCTGTTTTTGCATGGTCGCTTTGCTGAGGGGCTCTGGAACAGGCTGGACATGCAACCGGCTGCGGCCGGACATTGCATGGCCCTGCACCTGTTCGGACAGCCGTTCATTGTCGCGCTGACGCACGTCCTCTGCGGCCTCCTGCACATCGAGCTCGGCATACCCCAGCGCCCGCAGCCCTTCCGCTCCCATCATGTAAGCGGATTCGACCGTTTCGCGGATTTGATAGTCGACGCCAGACTGGATCAGTTCCACCGCATGGCCGCGATCATAGCTACGCACCAGGATCTTTGCCTGCGGGAACTCGTGCTGCGCCAGTCCCACGATCTGCATGGCAGCTTTGGGGTCGTCGATGCAGATCAGCAATGCCTCGGCCGACCCGGCTGCGGAATGTCGCAGCGTGTCGAGGCGGGTGCCGTCACCGAAAAAGACCTTAAAGCCGAACAGTGCCGCTTCGCGGATACGATCGGGGTTCATGTCAATCACCGATAGACTTACGCCCTTGGACAGCAGCAGTTGCGATGCGATCTGCCCGAAGCGGCCAAACCCGATAATCAGCACCCGTCCATGCAGATCGTAAGCGGCCTCCACGCCTTCCATCGATGCCTCGCGTCTCAGCAACCGTTCGGCTGCGATCATCAGTATGGGCGTCAAGGCCATGGAAAAGATCACAACGGTGGTGAACAGCGCATTTTCCCGCGCATCAATCACGCCCCCGCTCGCCGCGGCTGCGTAGAGAACAAAAGCAAATTCGCCGCCCTGCAGGAACATTGAGGTGCGACGGCGTGCCTGATGACCGGAGCTGCCGAACGCACGCGCGACCCCATAGACCACGGCGCCCTTGGCAATGATGAAAGCGATCAGCATAGCGAGGAGAAGCGACCAGTCGGCGACCACGACGGCAAGGTCGAGCGACATGCCGACGGCCATGAAGAACAGCCCCATCAGCAGGCCGCGAAATGGCTCGATATCGGATTCGATCTGATGCCTGTAGCTGGAACCCGACAACATGACCCCGGCAAGGAATGCGCCCATCGCCATGGAAAGGCCAACGGCTGCCATCAGTAACGCGGCCCCGAGCACGACCAGCAGTGCACCTGCCGTCATCACTTCACGCGTCCGCGTTTTTGCAAGCAAGGCAAAGAAGGGGTTCAGGCCCCATTTCGAAACGCCCAGAAGGACCAACAAAGCGCCGAGCGCCAGAAGCACATCAGTCCAGCCAGATTGCGCCTGCGACAAGGGCGACATAAAGGCGACAACCGCCAGAAGCGGCACGATCATCAGATCCTCGAAAAGGAGAATGGAGACAGATTTCTGACCCTCGGCGCTTGAGATCTCCCCGCGGTCCTGCAGGACCGACATGATGACGGCTGTCGATGAAAGAACGAAGCCCGCACCGGCAATAAAGGCTACCGGGGCGGAGAGGCCGAACATCAGCATTCCCGTCAGCGCAAGACTTACGATTGCCAAGGCAACCTGCACCAATCCCAGTCCGAAAATCTGGCCACGCATCGCCCACAGCTTGAGCGGCCGCAGCTCAAGTCCGATCACGAACAGGAACATTACGACGCCGAGCTCGGAGAAGTGCAGGATGGATACGGCGTCGGTGAACAGGCCGAGTACCGATGGACCGACCAGCACACCGGCAGCAAAATAACCCAGCACCGACCCCAGACCGAGCCGCCGAAACAGCGGCACTGCGACAACAGCGGCCCCCATCAGGACGATCGCAGGTCCGACTGTCTGCCCCAAACCCACTTCAGCCAATCGTTCACCTCCCGATTTGTCACCCGGGCCACTGGGACCCTCCGATTGCGCCATTTTGCCCTCTTGTCGGGCTGGAATTCGACAAGTAGCCAACAACGAACAGTTGGGGGTGTTCGCCGTTGAGTTCCCTGATCGCCATTCGTACCGTTGCGGGGATTGCCTGGATAGACGCCTGGATTGCAAAAGACTGTCGCGAATAGAGGAACGCCAAATCTCTGGCTGCTCTGACGAAATTCTGCGAACTAATGAAACCCTAGCTTCAATCTCTTAGCACCCATTCGTGCCTCAGCAGATGCAGCCTCTCGCATTCGAACCATAAGCTCAGCAAGGAGAATTTCATGTCCAATTTTGCCGTCACGGCAGTCGTTGCAAGCGCTCTTTTGTCCGGGACCGCTGTTGCGCAACAAGCAAAGCCTACCATCGTTCTCGTGCATGGGGCATTCGCTGACTCATCAAGCTGGAACGGCGTGATTACCCGACTTCAGCGAGACGGATACAAAGCCGTTGCGGTTGCCAATCCGCTGCGCAGCGTCTCGGGCGACGCGCGTTTCGTTTCTGATGTTGTCGACGGGATCGACGGACCGGTGGTTCTCGTCGGACATTCCTATGGTGGCCAGGTTATTTCAAATGCCGCGAACGGACACGATAACGTCAAGTCGCTCGTCTACGTGGCGGCCTTCGCACCAGATGCTGGCGAAGCGGCGGCTGACCTGGCGGGCAAGTTTCCAGGCGGAACGCTCGGGGAAGCGCTAGCGCCTCCGGTCAAGCTGTCTGGGGGTGGAGTCGATCTCTACATTGATCAGGCGAAATTCCACGAGCAATTTGCTCACGACGTTCCAGCCGAAGCTGCTGCATTGATGGCGGTTGGTCAACGACCTATCGCCGAAGCCGCACTAACGGAGAAATCCGGTGAACCGGCTTGGAAATCACTCCCATCCTACTTTGTTTACGGTGACGGCGATAAGAACATACCGGCCAAGGCGCTCGGGTTCATGGCCGATCGAGCGGGCTCGAAGCGCACGGTTGTCGTTGAAGGAGCGTCGCACGTGGTCATGGTTTCAAAACCAGAGGTCGTGGCGGATCTGATCGAGGAAGCCGCAAAATAATTTGAACCGGTTCAGAACGCGGCTTCCGGCCTAGGCAATGGGCAGCCACGATATGAGAAGGCAGGAAAAGACTACGTTATGGCTGTCCGTCCGGAGGAAAAATCAGTCCGTCGTCGATCATTTATTGCCGACACACTGGCGCTTGTTTTGTTCTTTACCACAACAGGTGCAATCAACGAGCGGATGATTGCCGGAATGACATGGGAGTAGGTCTTTCATGCCCGGTTGCTGGGAGCAGTCCTTATGGTACCGGTTGCGCGCCCTGATGGCCTTTGGCGTGACTGGCTCGTGCAGCGCGCAAGAAAGACTGAGCTTTCGCAACTGTTCTGGGACTGTGCCGCTCTCATGACGTTCCAGGTGCCGATTTACGCAGCCATTATCGCGGTGAGCGGCGCAGAAGGTGGCGGATTGCTGAGTGGTATTGCTGGCGCGACGGTCATGATGCTCGTTCTGGGGCGGCCTTACGGGGTATTCCTCAATCGGGTAAGGCATTTTTTCGGTCTGCCCAAGGGCGGAAAAAAGCCGATGTCGCTGAATAGCTGAGAGAAGCGGACGATAGCCTTTCCTCTAAGGAATGCGGCGGATCTCTACCGTTGTAAGTCGGCTACTGGCGGGTTGCCGAACATGTTTTTGTACTCCCGGCTGAACTGCGATGGGCTGACGTAGCCTACGTCATAAGCGATATCCGATACGTTGGCCGAGCCACTGGCCAGGAGCTTGCGAGCTTCCAGAAGACGGATATGGCGTTGAAAAGCGAGCGGGCTGAACCCGGTCACCCCCTTGAAGTGACGATGAAACGAAGTGACGCTCATCCCCGCGGACGCTGCCAGATCGCGAATATTGACGGCCTCGTTATGGTTGGAAGCAAGCCAGTCGGCGGCCGTCTTGAGCTGCTGGAACCGCTCGTTTCGCTGACGGATCTGACGTAGCGTGTCGCCCATTGGACTCTGGAGCAGGCGGTAGTAAAGTTCACTCTCATAATGCAGCCCGAGCATTCCGATGTCTTCCGGAGTGTGCAAGAGTCCGACAAGCCGGGCCAAAGGCTCGCCCACCGGACCGCTCAAATCCCCCGCTGCCACCGCACAGGTCCAACGATCTTCCCGTTTGGGCATATCAAGCATGACGCGCGTAAGCAGAGTGGTATCGAGGTGAAGGCTGATTGCGACGTAAGGCAGATCCGGCGTGGCGGCGGTGAACTGATGGAGGAAGGGCAGACCAAATGATGAAGCCGCGCAAGCACCTGCCTCTAGCTCAAAGCGGTTGGCTCCCATGATCAGCAGCTTGGTACCACGCAGGACGACATAGAGCATCGGCTCAAAGACGGCTGGCGTGGGTAAAGTTGTTACTGTGCTTGTCCAGACAGTCAGACGCGGGACAGGCGTCGCAATTCCGGCCAATCCCGTGCGACCGGCAACAAGAGAAGCAACATCGTTCAACAAGCGATCTGTAATATTTCCAATCGAGCTCATTCTAAAAGACATTAGATATTTGGTAGGATCAGGCAAGTCTCTGGTGCGATCGTGGATGTCGATTCTGGCCTGACCTCTTATCTAGAGGTCGAAGCTAACAAAATACGTTCTTTCGGCCCAAGCCTGGGCCTGAACCATACAGCGTGAGGATGGAATATGATTGATCTCAAGGGAAAGCGCGCACTCGTCACGGGAGGCTCGCGGGGTATTGGCGCCGCAATCGCGCTGGTGTTAGCTGAGAACGGTGCTGACGTTGCGATTACATACAACAAGTCGCCCGAGCGAGCGGACGAAATCGTCGCATCGATCGAAAAGCTGGGCCGCCTTGGTCTTGCAGTAAAAGCGGACAGCGCGGAAGAGGACGCTGCCGAGTTGGCCGTTGCCAAGACTGTCGAAAAGCTCGGTGGCATTGACATTCTGGTGAACAGTGCGGCCATCGGACTGGCCGGACCAATAGCTGACCTCGATTTGCAGCAATTCCAGGCCTTGATGGACGTCAACGTGCGCGGTCCGGTCGCTTTTTCAAAAGCTGCCATCCCACACTTCACCAAGGGCAGTCGTATCATTTCGATCGGTTCGGCGCTTGGTGACCGCGTCCCGTTTGCGGGTGTGACAGCCTACGCAATGTCGAAGTCGGCACTGCATTCGTTCACGCGTGGTCTTTCGCGTGAACTTGGACCACAAGGCATTACCGTCAACCTGGTCGCACCCGGATCAACCGACACAGAGGCAAATCCGGCAGACGGTGCTGGCGCAGATTTCCAGCGAAGCCTTTCGTCGATCGGGCGTTTTGCAGATCCTCGCGAGATCGCAGGTGTTGTTGCATTTCTGGCGAGCCCTAGCGCAGATATGATCACAGGCGCAACCCTTACCGTTGACGGAGGTGCAAATGCTTGAGCTCTGACACAGCTTAGCTGTTGCGCTGGTTTCATTAGAGCAGATCAGCCTGATAAATAGGGTCATGTTGGTTCGGGAGCAGATGCCTAAAGCCAAACGGCGATTTCAACTGAGACGCGCCGCCGGAACAAGGCGGCGAAGTTTCCAACAGCCTTGCCGCTCGATTGCATCGGATCCACAGGCCTAAGCGTTGGCGCAGCGACTGCTACCGATGCAGAACTTTCGACAAGCTACTCCAAAAGCGAAGCCGCCAGTGGGAGCACGATTGCTATTCAGCAGAGATGATCAGATAGGTGTGACCTCGCACTCCACGCGAATCTCTATGATTTTCAATTACATAGATTTTGGTGGAGACAGATCGACGGTTCGTATCCCATCAAGACCAAGGCATAGACCACCGATGGGCATCGGAGTGCGCCTCGGTGTCGGCACCTGCAGCGATTTAAGCGATGACATTCAATTTCTTGGCTAACAGCACGAGGAAGGTCTTCGCTATCCTTCCTACGGAGGCCTATGCAAATTCCAGGTCAACGCTGCGATGCTAACGACATCGGCGTTTGGAGACGCGAGGCAAGTAGGGAACGCCGATTGTTGTTGTGGCTGCCGATGAGGTTGGATCTAACTTAGCTCGAGGCGCTCAATCCAGAAACCCACTGAAAACGCCGACGCCGCACTGCGGACTTAGGCCCCAGTTCCTTAATTAGCTGTTGTACCGCCCCGCTTGCCAGTTTCTTCTCACCCGCCAATCGGGAGCTACATTTTTGAAGCGGTCAAGCGAGAGCTGGCCGACCGGCATCGCCGTTTCACGATTCATCAGCAACTGAGAGACGGCAATTCCCACTGCAGGTGCCATACCGAAGCCGTGGCCCGAGCATGCTGCGGTCACGAGGCCCGCGGGGCCTTCAAATCGATGAATCGTTGTCATTTGGTCAGGTGCCATGTCGACGATACCCGCCCAACTGCGAAGGAACTGCGCGCCCTTGAGGACAGGCATCGTCTCGATCGCCCTGCGCAGAATATTGCGGACGATTTGTGTGTTGGGCTTTGCCGGCTCTTTCCCGATTTCCAGATCAACCCACTCATACGGTCCGCCGTTCATGTGAAGGTTTCCTCGCTTCGTTTGGCGGATCGAGAGACCATTGCCGATAAACGCTTGCTCAAACAGAGGCGGCATCGGTGTTGTGACGAGCGCTTCCAGTCTCACCGGAGCAAGTGGGAAATGGATGCCCAGCGGCGCAAGGAGCAAGGAATTGTGAGCAGCAGCGCAAAGAGCCAACTTGTCACAATGAAGTTCACCCTGCGGGGTGCGAACACCCTTCACCTTACCGCCTTCGGCGAGCAGCTCGAGGACGGGGGTATACTCGCGTATTTCCCCGCCAAGATCGTTAAAAGCCCAGGCAAATGCCTGGGACGTCCGTTGCGGATTGGCGTGCCCCGACCGGCTCGTCCAGATGCCCCCGAGACAATTCGGGCTCAGGCACGGGATCAGCTTTCGCATCGCGTCACCGTCCAGGAATTCGAACGGGATGTCTGTTTTCTGGAAGGTGCCATACAGCGATTTAAGTTCGTCCAGTTCGCGTTCATCCAGTGCGGCCCAGATTCGCCCTTTCTGTGTCCACTCGGTCGGGTAACCCAGTTCATCGTCCAGGCTGTCCCAGAGCTTTTCGGCTTCCTGGGCAAGCGGACTTTCTGCGGGCGTTTCACCCCGCAGACTGAGATAACCCGTTGCGCGCGACGACGCTTCATAGGCAGTCGCGCCTGCATCCAGAACCAGCACCTTAGCGCCTGCTTTTTGCGCCTGGTAAGCGGTTGCCAGTCCCAATATCCCGGCGCCAACAACAATTATATCGAAGTTTTTCATTGTCTTACCCAGGTTGGCAATCTGATCAGTCTTGGCGGGTTTCGTAAGGCCACATCTGCCAATTTAGACGAATTTCGTCGCTCTCGTCGTCGTCCGCAATAAGACCAAGGTCAATTGGGCGCAGAGGGAAGCGGTAGCTAGCCGGGCGGATCGCCTCGACGTCACAACCAAAGCGGAGCGACAGCGCCACAACTGCTTCATCGCGACAACGCTTGCCTTGGCAATGGCCCATCGATACACGCGTCATCCGCTTCATAAAGTCTTGATTGATACGAGGAGCATCGGCACTGTCACTGTGATTAACAGGCGTTTGCTGGTTGCGCAGCTCCTTACCCAGGTACGCAGGTGGGGCGATCCCACAGAATTCGCCTCGGCTGACAGACTCGCATTGGCAGAGGGTGACTGCGTCACCGCCGCTCTGGTGCAAGGCGCTTATCCACGTCTTGATGTAGTCCAACGTAGAGGTTGAGGCGGCGGGAGGTAGTCCTGGAGGCGCATCCGGCTCCGCGCCATTGATCCGCTCAAGAAGAGCGTCAACCGCTCGATCATTGGCTGCCCAGAAGACGTTCTCAAGGCTGGTTTCGCCCTGAGCGTTGATTTCCGGGACCCAAGAGGCAACGTTCGGGTCATATTGCATCTTGCAGCCCATGGCCGCCGGCAATTCAATATTGGGCAAAGTTGCAATTGCCACCGCAATGGAATCGCAATCGAGATCGAAAGTCGAGCTGCCATCGAGCGACGCGCATCGAGCTCCGGTGACAGCGACTGAACCTTTCGCTTCCTGCAGAACATGACCGAGGTGTACGGGGATAGTCTGTTGCGACAGCCATTCAGCTGCCTCGATACCTGCAGCGACCTCGTCGCCGGCTTCGATAACAGCGACGATCTCCACTCCACGTGACAACGCGGACCGAATGAAACGCAACGCGAGCTCGGAGGTGCCCAGTACGACCACCTTCCGACCCTCGAAAACCTGATAGAGGTCGAGCAGCGCGATACCAGCCTTGCCTCCGAAGACGCCAGGCAACTCCCAACCCTTGAACGAAGGGACAAAGTCGCGAACGCCCGTGGCGATGATCAGAGAGTCGTGCTCAAGGATTTCGTTTCCGTCCCGGGTGACCAACCCGACCTTTGGTCTTCCAACGTTGACGCAATTCGGACCGTTCCGGAATGCGCCCCACAGGATGGTGGAAACGCGAACATCGACACCTGCCTCCAGACATTCGACGAGCTCGGGGCTTCCTTCAAGTAGGGTTTGCGCAATCGAGTTGTCGTTCAAGAGTGCCGAGGGGAGACCAGCCCCGTAGAACCATGGAGCATCGAAGCTCATCTCTTTCATTGCTTGTGGATGCTCGTCGACGAGCGTGACGTCTTGTCCGACCGAGTGAGCCGCGAGCGCAAGTCTGCATCCAGCAGCGCTTGCTCCTACAACGACGATTTTCCCTAACATAGCCGTCTCCCTTCCCGATCAGGCTTTGTCGATGCGGCCCTGGAGCTTCAGAAGCCTGGCATGTTCGAGGGTTGCCCCATTCCACGTGCGGCAGATGGTGAAAGCCTCGTTACCCGAACCGATGTTGTGATTCCTCTCGTCGAGGGGAGCACTTGAGCCAGCAGTCAGACGATAGCTCGCTTAAAACAGACCGACAAGTCTAAAAATACGACCTTATGATCTTTTTATTGTCCGAACCAAACCGAGCGTCACCTCGGCCTTGTGGGCGTCGAACGAGAACAGCCGCGGCCGCAGGCGGGGCGAGAGCTCCTGCCGTCGCGCGCGGCGGTCTATCTCGTCATTGCGGGCGTCACGCGTCCAGACTACGAAGTAGGTGAACGCCGATTCGCCCTCCTGCCGGCAATCCGTGCAATGACAGATCCATTCCGATTGGCGCCTCACGGACATGGTAGCGAACCTTGCCCGCATCTGTAGCTTCCCTGTCTTGCGATCATATCGCCCCCTGGTGCACTGCTGCTCAGCAAGGACTCCTCCTCATCGAAGTTGCCGATTGCACAGAGCGACGCTTCGACCGCCGGCTCGCGTGCTGTATGACACCCTCCCGAAGCGCTCGCGTTCAGCAGGAGAGTAATTTTAGTGCTTTGACGGGCTATGCAGACCTAAAATCTGAACGTATCGTACGAAAACTGACTCTCGGGTCAGTGGGAAGAATAGAGCAACAAGGACGCGTTGGAGATGAAATCCCTCCTGACACTTATTTCCATTCTCGTTTTGGCCAACACGCCGGTCGCATTCAGTGCGGAGTGCAAGGGCGATGTCCAAACCGTGACCCAGGGCAAGCTGACGGTAGCCGCGTACGACTATCCGCCGTTTTCGATCGCTTCCCCTGACGGCCAGATTTCAGGCATTGATGCCGCCGTCGTCAAACGGATGGCCGCGGACAATTGCCTTGAGGTAGTAACTTTAGTGACTGATCCAGCCGCAACGGTACAAGCCGTTGTCGCCAACAAAGCCGATGTTGCCATCGGCAGTTGGAATCGAACCGAAAAGCGCACGAAAGTGCTCGGGCTTTCAGCACCCTTGTATCTTGACCACATGGGTATTTATTCGAAGGCTGGGTACGATAGTCTGGAAGCCACCATCGGCCATCAGGCCGGCACCGTATCCGGTTTTTTCTGGGTTCCCGATCTGCAAAAGCTGTTCGGCGCAAATCTGAAGCTTTATCCAACTCCGGTTGCGATGGGCCAGGATCTGGCGACCGGGCGGATCGACGTCGGCTTCCTGGGCTACAATACCGGCATCTTCAACCAGAGAAACAACGGCGCCTACAAGGGCATCGAGATCAAGATGGCCACACCCGACGAGCGGGTGAATGCGTCGGTCTTGCCGCCTCAAATCAGTATCCTCTATACCAAGGGCAATGAATCTCTTGGTCAGGCACTCGACGCGAGTATCAAAATTCAGCACGAAGACCGCTCTATGGCAAAGTCCATCAGCGATGCGGGATTCGACACTTCTATCCTTGACGTCGGAGAACCGCGCCTCGTCAAGTGAGCCTGAAGATCCCGGTTCGCAATTGTCGTTGCGGCGAAGCAATATGGACAGCCTTTCCATGTCGAGGAATTGTCATCCGCATAAGGGGCGAGCAGCCCGTTAGCTCACCCGCTCTTTCTGCATTGATAGGCTCAAGCCTTGGCTATTCCATCTGGCAAGTCGAAGGCGGTTGCAGGGGGCAATTCCCCCGCGAAACGCTCCACTTCTACCAAGCATGTTTGAGCAATCGTTGCTTGGCTTAAACCATCAGGATGTGGAGTCCTTCTTCGACGCCTATCACCCCGCTACGGGGTTCCCATTGCACGCCGGTCCTCACATCCGATGGTTGGGAAGAGCATCAAACCGGCTTCAAGCGAGGGCCGTCCATCGATGCTGCATCGGCGTGCGACCAATCGCCCGGCGGATGCGTGGCCAGGCTGGCGGCGGTGACGGCAGTCATTTCCATCGCGGTCGCACAAAACCAGGCAAGCTGTCGGAGACCGGAACGCCCCGCCATCATAGATGGGGAAACGTGATGCAAGGGAGCTTTTCGCTACCTCAACCACGCCAGTCAGGACGCTTCCGGCGAGAACTGCCGAACCAGGGCGTCGATCGTCACCTGAATCCGTGCAGTCCTGTAGAGATCGCCGTGGGTGACGAGCCAGACGTCGAAATCGGCAGAACGATCCGGCATGATCCGCACCAGTTCTGTTTCGGCATCGGCACGGTAGCAGGGCAGTTCGGCAACGCCGATACCGGCGGCCGTCGCATCGACGAGGGTAACGGAAGACGATGCCCGCAATACGACCCTGCCGTTAACAGCAGATTCCCCGCACAGCGCGGACGGCCCTGTCGGCGCGATCTTCTGCTGATAGACGACCAGATCATGGCCCGCGAACTCGGCGCCGGCGACCGGAGCGCCGTGCGAGGCGAGATAGGCGCGCGAGGCATAAATGCCTGTTTCCAACGTCGCGAGGCGA
The DNA here is from genome assembly GCF_019685155.1 of Rhizobium sp. NZLR1b. NCBI lineage: Bacteria > Pseudomonadati > Pseudomonadota > Alphaproteobacteria > Hyphomicrobiales > Rhizobiaceae > Rhizobium > Rhizobium sp. NZLR1b. Next base: position 47,463 of record NZ_JABDWC010000023.1, on the reverse strand, counting down.
CGCACGATCAGATCGGGCGCATCCGGTCGCAACGTGCGGATGGCGATGTCGGCTTCGCGCCGGGTCAGGTTGGCGATGTCCTGCGAGGTCAGGCAAACGACCTCTATGCCCGGATGCACGCTGGGCATGGCGGCAATCGCGGGAAGCACATACCGCTTCGCGAGCGAATCAGTGGTCGCGATCCGTACCGATCCGGTCAGCCGCTCATCCAGTCCCAATACCCGGCGCTCCATCTGGGCGACGGATCGCTCGATCGCTTCGGCTGGTTCGACCAATGCCTCGCCGGCGGGTGTCAGCACATAGAGGGACGGCGTGCGCAGAAACAGCCGCGCGCCGAGTTCATCTTCCAACGCCGCCAATCGGCGCCCAACCGTTGCTTGATCGACATTCAACTGGCGGGCGGCGCTGCGCAAGGTGCCGGCGCGCGTCACCGCCAGGAAGAAGCGGGCGTGGTCCCAGTTCAATGCAGGCATCCTCCACTAACCAGAATTGACGATGCATTTATGCATCGGAGTAAAGCATATACGCTGCTTTATTGCATCATTTCCATGTATAGAATTGGCTCGGACAGGAGATGTCCGATGACCAGATGCGACACTTTGAACAGCAGCCAGGCCGATCGCATCGGCATGGGAAATGAGGCGATTTCGCCGAGGCGGCGCAAGCTGGCTCTCTGGCTGGTGGCCGCAGGTATGTTCATGGCGGTGCTCGACGCCACCATCGTCAATGTCGCTTTGCCGACGATGCGCGTCGATCTCCATGCAACGGTTAGCGGCCTCGCCTGGATTGTCGATGCCTATACACTCAGCATGGCGGCCCTGATCCTTGCGGGGGGCATCCTCGCCGATCGCTGGGGCGCAAAACACATCTACCTTTTCGGCCTTGCCGTGTTTGCCGTGGCCTCCGCGATATGCGGCGGAGCCGGGACGGTCGCGTGGCTCGTCGCGGCGCGGTTTGCGCAAGGCGCTGGCGCGCTCTGTTTCTGCCTGCCTCTCTGGCCATCGTGCGAAGCGTCTTTAACGATCACGAAGAGCGCGCGAAGGCGATCGCGACATGGGCCGGCATCGCGTCCGTCGCCGCAGCGTTCGGTCCCGTTGCCGGTGGCGTCCTGGTCGGCAGCTTCGGCTGGCGCAGCGTGTTCTTCGTCAACCTGCCCACCGGCTTGCTGGCGTTAGCCCTTGCGGCGTGGATCGTGCCCGATCGATCGGCGCATCGCGCGCACCAGTTCGATTGGGGCGGGCAACTCACCAGCATCATAATGCTGGGCGCCCTTTGCTTTGCTGCGATCGAGTACCCGGAACGGGGCATTGCATCACCGGCGGTTTGGCTTGCGGGCGCCATTGTGGCCGGCACCTCAATGCTCTGGTTCCTGATCGAGCGCCGGGTCCGTGATCCCATGATCCCGCTCGTCTGGTTCCGCAATCCGGTGTTCGTTGCCGCCAATCTCGTCGGGTGCCTTGTCTATGTCGGTTATTTCGGGATGCTGTTCGTCCTCAGTCTTTACCTGCATGGCGATTACGGGCTCGACGCGCGCCAGGCCGGCCTTGCCCTGCTGCCGGTTGCGGCAAGCCTGTCGGTCGGCAATGTGATCGCCGGCAGGCTTCAGGGGCGTATGTCGCCCCACCGCCTCATCGCAACCAGCCTGATCCTCGCGGCCCTGTCGGCGCCGCTGGCCGCGGAACTGCTGGTCGTTCATGTATCCTGGCTTGCGATCGTTGCTGCACTTGCCGTCTTCGGAATGGGCACGTCTGCCTCCGTCCCGCCGATGATCGCGGTCGTGCTCGAACAGGTTCCCGAAACCGCATCGGGCGTTGCTTCCGGCCTGTTGAATGCCTTGCGTCAGCTCGGCAGCCTGTTCGGCGTCGCGGTCGCGAGCGCCGCCGTGGCTCTCACGCTGCATGGCGCAAACGCATTATGGACCGTGGCAGTCCTGGCGGCCGCCGTTTACGCACTCGCAGCCGCGCTAGCGATCGTCTGGATCGGTCAGCGCAACGTGCGGACCGCAAGACCAGCACCGAAACGTAGGGGGTAACGAATGTTCGTCCTCCACAGTTGGATGCCGTTTACAGAAAGAGTGACGAGCGGCTGCAATAAAAGATCACGCCACGGCCATGCGCCGATGCTGCATTGGGGTCCGACCCATGACGCGCCGGAACGCGGTGCTGAACGCGGCTTCGGATTCATAGCCGACGGAAAAGCCGATCGCCGCGACGCTGTCGCCGCTGCGATGCAGGCGATCGGCGGCGAGCCGCATCCGCCAGCCGGCCAGATAGTCGAGCGGCGTCTGTCCTACGACATCGCGGAAGCGTTCGGCGAAGGTGGTACGCGACATGCTGGCGAGATCAGCAAACTCCACCAGCGTCCAGCGGCGCTCCGGCTCGGCGTGCATCGCGCCGAGCGCGCGGGTCAGCCGCTGGTCGGCCAGCGCCCCCAGCCAGCCGGAATGTTTGCCGGAGGCGAGCCAAAGCCGCAGGACCTGAAGCAGCATGATCTGCGCGAGGTGATCGGCCATCAGCGTGCCGCCGGGCGATCCGTGCTTCAGTTCCAACGCCAGTTGTTCCAGCGCCCAGCGCAGCACCGCTGCCTGATTGGAAGCGTCTCGGACATGGACGATGGCCGGCAGCGCACCGAACAGCAGCCCGGCATGATCGCCCTCGAACGCGAAGCGCCCACCGATCAGGAAGAAATCGCCGCCACCATTGCAGGTCGCGATCCCGTCCGCCGCCTTGTCGTAGATCGTCGCGGAGTCGATGGCCGGCGGCGCCCTGTCGGTGGCGAACAGGAACGGCCGGCCACGGGTCAGCAAGAAACAATCTCCGGCCTCGATCCGCAGCGGTTCGGCTTCGCCATCCACCGACACCCAGCAGGCCCCCTTTATCACGGTGTTGAACTTGATGCCTTCATGGGCCGGGAATCGGATCGCCCATTCACCGCCAGCATCGAGGCCGGCGCTGATCGCGGTCTTGGGCCTCAGCAGGGAAAGAACGTCCGACAAAGGGTCCAAAGGGGAAAGTCCGTATTATCGCCAAAGATAATCGGACTATACCGTATGGATCGTTCAGCCACCATCTCTCATCTTCTCCGAAGCAACCGCGACCGCCGCCGCATCGTGCGGGGCCGTCCTCAACATCGGAGAACCACCATGATCGATCGTCAGAAACCCTTGGGCTCGGGCTTTGGAGCGCGAACCACCGCTTCCGATGTGCTGGCCAGCGTCGATCTCACCGGCAAACGTGCGATCGTCACCGGCGGTCATTCCGGCCTCGGGCTGGAAACCGCTAAGGCGCTGACGGCGGCCGGCGCGGAGGTGATCGTCGCCGCGCGAAACCCGGAAGCGGCACGGGCGGCGACGCGCGATCTTGCCAATGTGACGGCGGAGGCGCTCGACTTGGGAGACCTTGCCAGCGTCGATCTGTTCGCCAAACACATTCTCGCTTCCGGCTCCCACATCGACATGCTCATCAATAACGCGGGCATCATGGCCTGCCCGGAGACGCGGGTGGGACCGGGATGGGAAGCGCAGTTCGCCACCAACCATCTCGGGCATTTTGCGCTGACGAACCTGCTCTGGCCGTTGCTCGAAGGCGGCGCGCGCGTCGTCTCCGTGTCTTCCGCCGGCCATCACGCTTCGCCGATCCGCTGGGACGGTGTGCAGTTCACGCGCGGCTATGACAAATGGCTGGCCTATGGGCAGTCAAAGACGGCGAATGCCCTGTTCGCGGTTCAGCTCGACCGGCTCGGCCGGGACCACGGCATCCGGGCCTTCTCGCTCCATCCCGGCAAGATCTTCACGCCGCTCCAGCGTCACCTGACGCAAACCGAGATGACAGCCGCAGGCTGGCTCGACGAAAGCGGCGCACCGGCCGATCCGACCTTCAAGACGCCGGCGCAGGGTGCTGCGACGCAGGTATGGGCCGCGACGTCGTCGCAACTCGATGGCCTTGGCGGTCTTTATTGCGAGGACTGCGATATCGCTGCCCGGGCGGAAGCGGCAGGCGAACCGTTTGTCGGCGTCAAAGCCTATGCGGCGGACGCGGGCGAAGCCGAACGATTGTGGAATCTGTCGGCGGAGCTGACGCAAATCGGGCTGCGCTGACGCGCTGGATGGGAAGATGCGCTGGGGGCGGAAGAATGGGCGGGAAGCGTCGGCGGCGGGCAATGACCATCTTCGTGGCATTCCACTGATTTCCCTTCGCCATGCCGTCGTCGTCGCCGAAGTGCTCAACTTCCATCACGCCGCCAATGTGCTGGGCACGACACAATCGAGCGTCAGCGCCCGGATCAAGGGACTGGAAGACGCACTCGGCGTTCTGCTGTTCGAGCGGCGTCATCGCGGTGTCCGGCTGACCGAAGCCGGGCGTCACTTCGTCGCCGAGGTGTCGGCCGGGATCGCCCAGCTCGACCATGCGGTGCGCACGGCAGGCGCGATGCTGGACGGGACGGAATGGCATCTGGCGATCGGGCTCCACAGCTCGACAAACCGATCTGACCCTCCGTCGATACTGGAGTTTCCGGATCCTCTAGTTAGCCAGCCTTCGCGAAACGCTGGCCTGAGAACTCGCAGTCGATCGACTTCCGCCGACAGCTGATCGAGCCCTATTTCGCTTGGATCAGGGTCGGACCGCCATGGTCGCAGTGTTGCCAGCCCTTGAGGGCCCGACTGGATTTCATGCAATCCCCATTGCCCAAGCGTGAACGCGAGCTCTTGATCCACCATTTCAATCGTTCCTGTGATCTCGGTGTCAGCTGAGCAGCATCTTCGGCGGCAAGATCGTCGCGGCGAAACCAAATCGCACGACTTGCTCCGTTGTACGTGGTGCGCTCCAAACGGAAACATCGTCCTCCGCATAAGGTGAAAGGCGGCCCGTTAGCTCGTCGGCGTTAGCTGCGAGCTTGTCAGCCAGCGGGCTGTTTCCTGCTCGATCCGCCCAGACGTGCCCGGCCTGCTCGATTTCCCGCAGTCCGGGCAGTCTGATTGGCAAACTCTCTCGCCATAGATGAGATAATCTTGCGACGGCCCCTGCGGCTCCTTCGAGATCGCCATGCCGATAGATGGCGACGGCGTCTACAAACGCGCTTTTGAGGCGGCTTGCATTGACCCATTGTGTCAGGGATTTTTCCTCAAAGCCCCGATAGTATTCGGCATATTTGCTCGCCAAACGCATGTGAAACGCGTGTGCTTGGGGGGTTAGGGATGCGCGCATATGCTGGACCTCAGCCAGGACTGCATCCCACCTGGAAAGTGCCCCCGTCCGAGCCTCATCCTCAGACACACCATCCGTTAGTTTAGCTATAGCCCCCAGGTGCGACCTGACGGCAAAGCATACCTCGGTTTCGAGCTTGCTCAAACCATCAAGTCTGACGCGTCCGAGTGCGCTTCTGATGTCGACCCCGGAGCGAGCACGATCACTCAATTTCCAGAGGAGACCAATAGTGTCTTCGTAGTCCGGATTAGACACCGATATATGCGACTCGGACATGTTCGTTATCCTTCATGTCGGTAGCCATGCCTTGAAGAGAAATTCGTCCCTGCTCCAGGACTGCGGCCTTTGCGCTCAGACCCAATGCCACATTGGCATTCTGCTCCACGAGAAGAACCGACTTGCCCTCGGCATTGATCGACCTGATCACCTCGGCCATCGCAGCGACCATCACTGGCGAAAGACCCATCGACGGTTCATCCATCAAAACGAGTTTTGGTGCAGCCATGATAGCCCGCCCGATCGCCAGCATCTGCTGCTCACCGCCGCTTAACGTGTTGGCGTATTGCTTGCGCCGTTCGGCAAGCCTTGGGAAGACGCTACAGATGTTGTCGTAGTCGCGCTTGACCGCGACGTGATCACGCCTGAGATAAGCGCCGATCTTGAGGTTTTCATCGACCGTGAGCTCTGGAAAGACGTGACGACCTTCCGGGACATGGGCGATACCGCGTTCGACGATCGCCTTTGGCGTAAGGCTCTCGATCGCCTCTCCCTCGAACAAAATACTCCCTGAACTTGGTCTGACGAGACCGGAGATCGAGCGCATGATCGTGCTCTTGCCGGCGCCATTGGAGCCGATGATACAATTGATGCCATGGTCAAAGGACAGCGAAATATCGTGGACCGCAGCGACACGACCGTAGTGGACGACCAGGTTGCGAAGCTCTATCATGCGGTAGTTCCCAGATAGGCGGACATCACTTCAGGATGGCGTCGAACATGTTCAGGCGTACCTTCCGTCAGCACACGACCGAAGTTTAAAACAGTGATGACGTCGCAAAGGCGCATGACTGTGCGCATATCGTGCTCCACCAGTACTACCGTCGTGCCGCTCTTGCGGATTTCCCGAAGCATTTCGACCAGGCGGTCCTTTTCACTGGCTGTCATGCCGGTAAAAGGTTCGTCCAGCAGAAGGACGCGCGGCTTGGCGGCAAGCGCGATCGCAATGCCAAGAACCCGCTGTTGGCCGTGAGACAGATCGCGTGCTGCACTGTGTTTCAGGTCCGTCAGCCGTGAGAAAACAAGGAGCCGCTCGACTTCGTCGCGCCTTGATTTTGCATAGGCATTGCTCTCCACAATCCAATCGACCCAAGAGCTCGATGCCTTTGCCAAGAGGCCGTTGCCAATATTCTGCTCCACCGTCTGTTCGGGAAAAAGCACGGTCCCTTGGAAGGTGCGCACCAGTCCGTTGCGTGCGCGAAGACTGGTCGATAGCGACGTGACGTCCTTGCCATCCAATTCGACACGGCCGGCGGTCGGACGATAAAAGCCCGTAATGAGGCTAAATAGGGTGGTCTTACCCGCACCGTTCGGCCCGATCAGCCCGTGAATGCTTCCACGCTGGACACTGAACGTCACGTCGTTGACAGCCGTAAGCCCGCCGAACTTTTTAGTGACTCCATGTAACGATAGGATTGTCATCACGCATCTCCTTTCGAAGGCGCTGCCATACCACTTGGAGTGCCGGGCGTTTGCTTGGCTACCGGAACTGCGGCAAAGCCGATCAGTCGTTCCAATCCTTGCGGCCAGAAGAGCATGACCAAGATGAGAATGACGCCGTAAACGCCAGGCCGCAATTCGTCGGCAAAACGCAAGGACTCGTCAAATCCCATCAACAAGATGCCTCCCAGGATCACACCATAGAAGGAGCGTGTCCCGCCAACGATTGCCCAGATCATCAGATAAAGTGCGAAGTTGAGGTTGAAGCGGTTGGGCGTAACGGTTCCGAAGGCATAGGCAAGCAGGACGCCAGCAACGCCTGCAAATACGGCTGATATGACGAAGGCAATGCGGCGATATCTCCTGGTGTCGATCCCAACGGCCTGAGCAAGCACGTCTTGCTGCTCAATCGTCCGCCAGATTTGCCCCAAACGCGACTGTTCGATGCTCCAGATGACGAGGAGAGAGACGACGCAAACCGTCAGCGCAAGATAGAAGAACGCTGCGGGGTGCCCAAAGTCGATGGCGAAATTGCCGATACGCAGAAAGGGCGGAGAGATGCCCGAAAAGCCCCGCGTGCCGCCGAAATAGTTAAATTTGCGCCAGAGCAGGCGAACGGCTTCCGCAGCGCCGAACGTCCCCATCAGGAAGTAGAAGCCGCGCATCTTCAGGAGAGGAAAGCTGAGGACTGCCGCAACTAAGCCTGCCACTAGAGCACCGGCAAGAAGCGACACCATGAAGGGTGCTCCCCAGTCCTTGACGAGGATCGCGGCTGTATAGGCGCCCACGCCCTGAAGGACGACGTGGGCGAAGGACCATTCGCCCGTGAGCACAACAATGCGATAGCTCGACAACATGAGCACCATGATCACGATTTCGGTGGAGAAGGAGACGTAGTAGTCTCCCGTCACCGCAGGGATCATGGCAGCCGCAGCAAGCGCTAGAACCGCGGCACCGAGACCAATTTTTTTCCGAGCGTCCATGAGTTAAACTTTCTGCGCCTTACCCATCAGTCCGCTTGGCATGACGATGAGCACGACGAGCATCAGGCACAGGCCCGCAATGCTGGCGATGGTGCTGTCAAAGTACGCTGAGACGAAGGTGAAGAACGTCGAGTAGATGATTGCAGCCAGGATCGCACCCTCCATGGAGCCGATCCCGCCAAGAATGATCACAATGAAGGCGGTGATGATGATGGGCTGACCCATGTAGGGGCTGACCCGAACGATCGGAGCCATCAATCCACCGGCAACACCGGCAAGCGCTGCACTGAGCGCCATCGCCATCAGCGAAATAGTGCCGATCGAAATCCCCTGCAGGCAGGCGGCGTCACGGTCCTGCGCAACGGCGCGAAGCGCCCAGCCGAACCGGGTCGTCCGCAACAAAATTGTCAGACCGCCAAGCAGAACGATCGCGGCCGCGATCACGAACAGGCGGTGAAGTGGCATATTGGCGCCGGCAATTTTTACGACGCCCGTAAACGGGCTATCGACCAGGTAATTCGCGTTCACGCCAAAGAGCCAGGCGGCTGCCGTCTGCAACACCAGCAAAACGCCAATGGTCACAATCAGTGGCCCCAAGGGGTTTCCCTTAAGTCGTCGAAAGAGGAAGAACTCCATGAACGCGCCAATGGCGGCGGTGAGCACAATGGCGGCGACAAGACCCACCGCGTAACCGGCTCCAAGGTGGGTGCCGAAGTACCAAGTGGCGTAAGCGCCGACCATATAAAGCTCGCCATGGGCGAAGTTTTCGATGCGCATTACGCCGAAAATCAGAGCAAGACCGACCACAACGAGCGCGGAAGCCGCGCTCGCCATAGCGGAATTGAGAAGAGTCTCAATCAAGAACTGCATGTCAATCCACCGCCAGTCCGTCTTATCGCTTCTGATCGGGCATGAGTTGCTCTTCGCGCCAGCGCTTCAGGAAAACGTCCTTGTGCGCATCGTACCATGCAACCTGGTCGCCGACGTCGACGATGTTGACCTTGCCATCCTTGACGGCGACGACCGGCCAGTTTCCGACCAGTGCGCTGTCGGCTCCAAAAAGTTCCTTGCCCCACCACCGCGCCTTGCCAAAGATATGCTGCGGCGGGTTGGCCTTCATGCTGGCAAGAACCTCGTCGGCATCGAAGGAACCAGCGCCCTCAACACCCTGCTTCCACACCTGAAGCGCTGCAGGGAATTCCCACGACGTGTTGTTCCATTCTTTCGGATAGGCCTTGATGAAATCCTGGTAAAATCCGGCGGGGTCGTCGAAGCCGCTTGCCGTTTTTGCGATCGAGGGATCGTCGAAGCGCGGGAAGAATGCGATCGATCCCTCCATGAACTCCTTGCTGGTGCGCGCGACCATGTCGGGCAAAAGCTCGAAACCTGCATGCAGGATCTTGCCTTTGAAGCCCTGCGTGAACAGTTGCTCAACGAGAAGAAGCGCGACAGAGGGGTAGGTGGTATCGATGCAGGCCACATCTGGCTTGGCCGAAAGCATGGCACTCACGACAGGCGCAAAGTCCGTCGTGGAATTGTCGAAATATTGATCGGCGACGATCTGAAAATCGTGGGCGTCAAAGCCGGCGCGCCATGCCGCAAGCGAGGAGCGTCCCGTGACGTCATCCTGCGCGCAAAGCGCAACCGTCTTGGCTGCAGGTTCTGTCTTGCGCAGATATTGGACGCCAAGACCAAAATAAAACGGATGAATTTCAACCGGTGCGATCAGATACTTTGCGTCGGCATTGAGGTCCGACACGTAGAGCGTCGACGTCAGCATCTTGTTGCGGTTCGAAAAATCTTGAAGGGCCGACCAGTCGTCGCCGCCGATGACCATGGTGAATTTCACATCCTGATCCACGAAGGCGCGTGCACCTTGCAGGGTCTTCTCGGCAATGTAGGCTCCATCGAAGGAGACGACCTCGACGCTGTATTTTTCACCTTTCACGGTCAAGCCACCGGCCTTGTTGAGACGATTGGCCCAGATTTCCGCGCCATTCTTGGCCGGCAGGCCCCAGAGGGACAGGTCACCGGTCTCGGGAACCAGCGCGCCGACTTTGACGGTCTTGTCTGCAGCGCGCAAAATTGATGGCATTGCCAGCAGTGTAGTACCAGCCGCAGCCGAAATCAGGGCCTGGCGACGGGTTAAAGAAAGGGACTTGCTCAAGACGTGCTCTCCTCTGAATTGATTTTCAATCTTATTGACCAGCTGTACTGTTAATTTGACTGGTGCGTCAGATTATGAACTAATCAGTCGAATTCGCAAGTGGATTCGTAACGCAAAAGTACACGCCCCTTTGAGGCGGAATGGCGCAGTTCGCACGGGCCGGGGCCGGCATGACGATCGCGGTGAGGTCAGGGAGACATGGAAGGATGAGTATGGAGTTCGATTTCATCGTGGTTGGCGCGGGGTCTGCCGGATGCGCTGTGGCGTCACGGCTGTCGCAGGATCCATCATGCTCGGTTCTCTTGCTGGAGGCGGGCGGTGATCACAACAACTGGGCAGTGGACATGCCTCTCGCGGTTGAGAGGCTGCTCGGTGAAGATCCTCGCAACTGGAATTTCCTGACCGAACACGAGCCATATTTGAACGGCCGAAGGGTCGTACATCCGCGAGGCCGGCTGCTTGGTGGCTCCTCGTCGATCAACGGCATGGTCTATACCAGAGGACATCCGCTTGATTTCGAGAGCTGGAAGCAAGAGGCAGGCTGCCATGGCTGGGGCTATACCGACGTTCTTCCCTACTTCAAGCGCGCCGAAACTTGTCTCGCTGGAGGAGATACCTACCGCGGTAGCGATGGTCCGCTGATGGTCACCAAGCCTGATCTCAGCCGCGAGCCGTTAAACAGTGCGTTCATGAAAGCTGGAGAGGAGGCCGGGTATCCGGCAACGCCCGACAGCAATGGCTACCAGATGGAGGGTTTTGGCCCCAATGAGCAGACGATCTTTCAAGGCCGGCGCTGGAGCGCGGCGCGCGCCTATCTCGACGGGGCAAGGAAGCGTCGCAATCTTAAGGTCGTCCGCGACGTCCTGGTTGACAAGGTTGCATTAACACGGGGCCGGGCCACGGACGTTGTCTATTTTAATGGCCAGCAGCGATCGGTTGCGCGAGCAAGGCGAGAGATCATTTTGTCGGCCGGGTCTTTTGGCACCCCGGCAATCCTGCTGCGTTCAGGAATCGGACCGGCCGAGGAGTTGCGCGACCTCGGCATCGATCCTCTGATTGCCTCGCCGGACGTCGGTCGAAACCTGCAGGATCATCCTGATGTCACGATTCAGTTTTGGGCCGCAGGCTCGGTCGGTCTATTCTCCGCCACACGAGGTGTCAGAAAGATCATGACGGGCCTGCAATGGTTCTCGCTGAAATCCGGCCTTGCCGCGAGCAACCAGTTTGAAGCCGCCGCCTATCTGAGGACCCGTGCCGGCATCCCATATCCAAACCTGAAGCTTGAGTTGCTGCCGCTTGCCTTTCAGCATGACAGCTTTGATCCGCATCCAGGACCATCCTTCCAGATCCACATGACGCTGCTTCGTGCCGAAAGCCGGGGCCGTGTCGCCCTCGTGAGCGCAAACCCCGTACAGTTGCCATCAGTGGTGTTCAACTATCTCCAGGATCCCCGCGACATCATGGTCCTGCGCGAAGCCATCCGGCTTACCCGGGAAATCGTCGCTCAACCGGCATTCCAGGGACTGGCGAGGGCGGAGATTGCGCCGGGCCGTGATGTTCAGGCCGATGACGCGATCGACGCCTGGCTGAGGGATCACGTTGCGACTGCCTACCACCCGGCTGGGACGTGCAGAATGGGCAACGACGCGGCAAGTGTCGTCGATCCGGATCTCAAAGTGCGAGGCGTCGATGGATTAAGGATAGCTGATGCCTCGATCATGCCGCTTGAGGTCAGTGCCAACCTCAATGCGTCGACCATCATGATCGGCGAAAAAGCCGCCGACCTGATCCTCGGCGGGGCTCTTGCACCGCAGTCCGCCCCCTTCTGGACCAATCCAAATTGGGAAACCGCGCAGCGCTGAAACGCGACATACGCACTAAACAAAAAAACTGACCCACTGGACAGATTTTTCATGCTCCGGTACCAATGGCAGGGACGATAAGCGTAAAAGTGCCCTCCCGCTAAGTTGAGGGCGCCGTCCAGGGGAGATGTCCACCCTTGCGCCGGCAAACAAGAGGATCATGAGGATGGATCATTTTTCGAAGTTTTTTATTGATGGCGCCTGGATAGAGCCGTTTTCCGCTCGCTTCATGGATGTCATCGATCCTGCCACCGAGAAACCTTTCGCACGCATCGCTCTCGGGTCCGCAGACGATGTTGATGCCGCCGTTAAGGCCGCACGGCGCGCCTTTGACGCCTATTCCCAAACGTCGGTTTCGGACCGAATTGCGTTTTTCAAACGCGTGCTCGATATCTTCAAGCGCCGTCAGCATGAAATCGCCGATATCGTCACGCGGGAAATGGGCTCGCCAATCACTTTCAGCATCGAAGCTCAAACGGCGACCTGCGTCGCACATCTCGAAGCCATTATGGAGATCCTCGGCAATTACAACTTCCAAGAGCAAAGTGGCACGACCCTGATCGCCAAGGAGCCGATAGGCGTTGTTGGTCTCATTACGCCTTGGAACTGGCCGATCAATCAGGTCATCTGCAAGGTGCTTCCCGCGCTTGCCGCAGGCTGCACGATCGTCTTGAAGCCCAGCGAAGTCGCGCCGCTGGATGCCACGATTTTTGCCGAGATCCTCGACGAGGCCGGTCTCGCGTCTGGCGTCTTCAATCTAGTCAATGGCGAGGGGCCGATCGTCGGCGAAGCCATGTCTTCTCACCCCGATATCGACATGGTTTCCTTTACCGGTTCGACCCGTGCCGGCGTGCGTGTCGCCAAAGCTGCCGCCGACACTGTCAAGCGTGTGACTCAGGAATTGGGTGGCAAGTCCGCCAACATCCTGCTCGATGACGTCGACCTATCAACGGCTGTGCGGGATGGCGTCATAGCCTGCTTTGCAAATAGCGGCCAGTCGTGTGACGCGCCGACGCGCATGCTGGTGCACCGGTCCTCTTACGCGGAGGCGCTCGATATTGCAGAGGCAACAGCGCGCGGGCAGGCCGTCGGCAATCCGGCCGATCCCGCAACCATTCTCGGTCCGGTCGCAAGCGAAATGCAGTTTTCGAAAATCCAGACGTTGATCGGGAAAGGTATCGAGGAAGGGGCGACGGTCATCTGCGGCGGCGTTGGTAAACCAGACGGTCTCGATGTTGGATACTATGTCCGGCCGACGATTTTCGGTCATGTCTCGAATGACATGGCGATCGCCAGGGAGGAAATCTTTGGTCCCGTTCTTTGCATCTTGCCATATGACGATGAAGAGGACGCGATCCGCATCGCTAACGACACCCCCTATGGCCTAGCAGCCTATGTGCAATCGGCCGATATCCAACGAGCACGGAAAGTCGCACGGAAGTTACGGGCCGGCTCCGTCTACATCAACTATCCCGACTGGGATGCAGTCGCACCTTTCGGCGGTTACAAGCAATCGGGCAATGGTCGGGAAGCCGGACACCATTCCCTGAGCGAATATTTGGAGATCAAGGCGATGGTCGGTCACGGATAGTTTCGCGATAACGTATCGAAGATCACAAACGGCGACCAAATCCGGCTTTGGCCGCCGTTCTTTTTCCTTAGGTATGTCGGAAGGAAGGCGCGTCGGAAGGTGCAAGGGGCCCAAGACCCAGAATGAGGTCGGCCGCCTTTTCCGCGATCATGATGGTCGGGGCATTGGTGTTGCCGTTTGTCGGCCGCGGCATGACCGATGCATCAACGACCCTCAGCCCCTTGATGCCGTGCACGCGCAATTGCCCATCCACAACACAGTCAGGCCCATCTCCCATTCGGCAGGTCCCGGCGTAGTGGTACCCGGTTTCGGCATGGGCGCGAATGTATTCATCCAGGAGAGTATCATCGTCGAGCGTCTTGTTGGGATGGATGCGTTCGCCGCGATATTCGCTGAGCGTTGGCATTTCCAGGATTTCGAAAGACCGCCGGATTGCTGCACGCGCCTCGACCCAGTCACGCTGTTCCGACAGGTAATTCGGTTGAATGACGGGATGGTCCTCGGGATTCCGTGATTTCAGGGAGATCCATCCGCGGCTTTCAGGCAGGCCAGGGCTAAGATGAACCTGGAAACTATGGCCCGGAGCAGAAACGCGACCGCTATATTCGGCCGCGAGCGCCACGAAATGCAGGTGAACGTCCGCATAGGCTTTCGACGGCGTCGATCGTAGGAAACCGCCGGCCTCGAAGAAATTGGATGCGCCAAGCCCGGTTTGGTTGGCAAGCCATTGGGCGCCAATCATCGCCTGCTTCAAGGGTTTGGTTGCACCATAGTAGGAAAGTGGTTTCGTGCATTTGTATGACACGATCCATTCGAGGTGATCGCCGAGGTTCTTGCCGACACCGTTAAGGTCGATCACCGGTTCGATACCCTTCGATCTCAGATCGTCGGCGTTGCCAATCCCCGACAGCATCAACAGCTGTGGTGACTGGATTGCGCCGGCACAGAGAATGATCTCGCGCTCGACGTGGGCGGTCTGAGTCTTCCCTTCGCTTCTGTAGGCCACGCTTTCGGAGCGGCGGTTTTGAAAGTTCAACTGCCCGACCATCGCCCCAGTCACGACCGTCAGGTTGGGACGGGTTTTCATGATCGGGTGCAGATAGGCGCGCGAAGCGCTTTCGCGGATCCCGTTGTGAATCGTCGCGTCGAAATAGCCAAAACCTTCCTGGCGAAAGCCATTCACGTCGGGGGTGTGCTGGTGCCCCGCCTCGTAGGCCGCCTGCAGGAAAATCTCGTAAAGGGGACTTTCTGGCTTGCCACGCGACACATGCAGCGGCCCGGTAGAGCCGCGATAGTCATCGCCGCCTTCCGAGTACGTCTCCGAACGCCTGAAATAAGGTAGGCAGTGCGCATAGTCCCAGTCGTCCAAGCCCTCGTCGAGAGCCCAGTTGTCGAAGTCCATCGCGTTTCCACGCACGTAGACCATGCCGTTGATTGTCGAAGAGCCGCCCAAACCCTTTCCCCGGAAGAATGGCAACTGCCTATTGTTCAGCGCTTGCACTGGCTCGCTCAGGAACTGCCAGTTATAGGTCGGGCTGTTAAGAGGATAGACCAGTGCGGCTGGCATGGTAATCCTGAAGTCCCACCGACGGTCAGGACCGCCAGCTTCAAGCACCAAGACCTTCACGGCGGGGTCGGCGCTAAGCCGATTGGCAAGGACGCTCCCAGCGGATCCAGCTCCAATGATGACATAGTCAAATCGTTCGGCTACGGCCATGATATCGTTCCATAGATGACGTGGGACCTACAGATCGTGTGACCTCAACGTACATTTCGCCGGGATCCAGTTCTGACAGCCTCAGTTCCTGAAAGTCAGTTCGACTTCCTGATGAAAGTGCTGACTTGTGAGTTAAAAAAATAAACCCGTGGGTCAGAATATCGCAACAACAGCTTCCCGGTCAAGCGGCCTTGGGCCTTTACATATCGTCGTGCGATCGGACGCCAACATTGCTGGCAAAGGTCTCCAAAACATTGACTAGAGGGACAATTTAAAATACCCATTGGTCAGATCTATCAAAAACAGCGTGACGGAGAATCCAGATGCCGCGTCGGATCAATTTCATCAACCCGTTCGGGACCACAGCCTATGACGACCTCATCCAGGAAACGCTGACGCATTACGCCATGCAGGACACGCAGCTCGAGGTCACCCATCTCGAAGGCTGCCCGGCGGATATGGACTATTTTTATCCGAAGCACATGGTCGAAGCGGCTCTATTCGAAGCCGTCAGGAAATCCGAGGAAGATGGATTTGACGCTGTGATCGTCGGCTGCTGCTATGATCCGGGCGTTATGGTATCGCGTGAGCTGGTTAACATTCCGGTTATCGGTCCGTTCGAGGCAAGCTTGAACATGCTTTCCTTCTATGGACGCACCGCCGTCATTGTGGCTGATCATGTCAAAGCCGGTTCGCAGATGAAGGACAATGTCAAGCTCTACGGTGCCTCGGATAGGATCCTTGGCCTTGATGTGATCGACTGGTACGTCAAGGACATGGTACTGGACACCTCGGCGGTCGCCCATGCTGTCGTCGAACAAACCGCAAAGTCGATCGAGCGCACTGGAGCCGAAGCCGTCATTTTGAACTGCACCATCATCGCAGCCTCCTACCAGAAGTTCTTGATGGACGGCGGAGAGCCGGCACCGTTCCCGATCCTCAATCCCAATCTGATGGCGCTTGGCATGGCCGAAACACTTGCTAATCTTTACCAGAAGGGGAACTACCACGTTTCACGGCTTGGCTATTACGGTCAGCCGAAAGACCCCCACTTCCAGGCTGTCACAGAAGTCACCCGTCAGGCGTGGCGCAACGCAAAGTCGAACCTCGTGAGCAGCTACATTGCCGAATGAACAGCCGACGATCACTCGGTGAGGAACGATAAAGCCGCAACGGACAACCCGTCTGCGGCCTTTTCAGTTCTGGAATGCCGTTTGTTTCAAGGACGGGGGATGGCGCAGCGAGATCCTGGCCAGCATGGTCAACCCTGAAAGAGAACTTACTAATAAGGGGAGTGCCCAGCCCGGCCAGTGGCGTGTATGCCGTGTTTCGATCGCGGCATATGCACCCCTAACGGTGGCAAGGGGTGCTGCCGAGATCGTATCTGTTAGGTGGCCGTCCACCCGCCATCAATGGCAATCGCCTGGCCGGAGACGTAGCTTCCGGCATCTGTCGCCAGAAACAGAGCAACCGCAGCAACTTCGTGCGGCAAGCCCTTGCGCTTTGCCGGAACTAGCCGCTTGTATCCCTCCGGATCACTGCCGACGCCCTTTTGCATGTCGGGACCGTCGGCACCCAAGATGGCCGCAGAGTTACCGCGAATGTCGGTCTGGATTACGCCCGGGCAAATTGCGTTGACCGTGATCCCATACTGGCTGTGACTGACAGCGATCTGGCGTGTAAGGCCCACAACGCCAAATTTCGACGCCGTATAGGAGGCGCCATCCGCCGCACCACGTAGTCCGCCAACCGACGATGTGTTGATGATCCTGCCTGCGCCTTTTGCCATCATGTGCTTCAGTGCTGCCCGGCATCCGAAGAAGGTACCCTTCAGATTGATGTCGATAATCTGGTCCCAAAGTGCTTCAGTCGTCTCCAGACAATCGGCAAATCCGTCGAACACGCCGGCATTGTTCACCATGACGTCGATTGCGCCAAATCGCTCGACAGCGCCTTCCACCAGAGCGTTGACCTCTCCTTCCACGCGGACGTCGGTCTTCTGGAAAGAGACCTTCAAACCAGCTGCGACCAGTTCATCGGAAAATTTCGTCCCGACTTGGTCGAGGATCCCGCCGATGACAACGTTTGCGCCCGCCTCGGCCAAGGCGCGCGTGATGGCAGCGCCAATCCCGGTTTCTCCGCCGGTGATGACTGCTGTTCGTCCCGACAAGCTCAGTTCCATACCATTCTCCAATCATAGATCTGTTTTCGAGTGTCGCCGCGGGTGCGGCTCTAGCTATCTGGCAAATTGCGGCTTCGATGCATTCCAGACGCGTCGGGCATTATCGAACTCGTCCTTGAAATGCCCGGTGGGTTGCATGTAGAAGCCCTGGCGAGCCAGCTGATAGCCGCCTTTCTTGTGAAGATCGGCAAGTCCTTCCGCTATTTTCAGCGCCATCAGGTTGGGGTTGATGATTGGCACCTCCGAGGGACTGCCGCCGTCCATCAGGTACTCCTGGTAGATCGCTGCGATTATGGTGCAGCCCATGATGACGGTTTCGGCGCCGAAGCGCTCTGCGGCCTGTTTGGACAGGCGCACCACGTCCTTGGCAACGGCCTGGCGGTCATGGATCATGTCCTTAACGAACCAATCGATTGCATCGACGCCGCGAACCGTGTTGCCCTGGCCATTCAGGCGAGCCTGATCGTAGATATAGGGAACAGCCTTGCGGTGATCAGTCAGCACCATCGTTGAGTGTCCGTAGTAAGCCGCCATCTGAAACGATGCTTCAAGTGGGCCGATAACCGGAATGTCGACGAGCTCGCGCGCGATCCTGACGCCCGGATCGTAGAGGCAGCCGACGATCACGGCGTCGTATCCGGCTTCCTGCGCGACCATGATCTGCTCGAAGAGCGATTGTTCGATCATGTGTTTTGAATAGAAGAAATCGATGTCCGCCGGGGAATTGTCGAGATGCGTGACGTCAAGGGCCGTGCCCTCGGACGCGTAGTGCGACAACGTCTTTAGGATGATCGCGTCATAACTTTCCGACCCGAACGGATTGATGAAATTGATGCGTTTTGTCATTGGCGCTCACAAAAACGGACCAAAGGGAATGTAAATTAGACTCGAAAGTTTGATTACTCTTTCGGCGCCTTGTCAAGCGCATATCGCCAGGCTGGGCACGACGCGGACGACTAAAATTTCTGTTGACATACTCACTAGTCAAATTAAACGTATTAAAAGTCTTTAATTTAGGCGGAGAGGTTTGATGAAAACGGCCATCACTGAAATGTTTGGCATCGAAGCCCCGATCTTTGCCTTCAGCCACTGCCGCGATGTCGTCGTCGCGACGTCAAAAGCCGGTGGGATCGGGGTTCTCGGAGCCGCCTGGATGACGCCTGAGCATCTTGAGCAGGAACTGAAGTGGATCGACAATCACATTGAGGGCAAGCCCTACGGTGTGGACATGATCTTCACCTCGACCGCCTCCGACATCTCAGGCGGCAAGAGTCCCCGCAAGATCCTTCCACGCGAGCAGGTCGACTATATCAACGGCCTGATGTCCCAGGATGGTGTGCCCGAACTGCCGCAAGAAGATGTCGACGGCTGGTACGAGGACTATGCCGCGAACTTGAGCTTCACGCAGGAGGAGAGTGACGCCCTTTTTGAGGTCGCTATGCGCCACCCCGTCAAGCTGGTTGTCAGCGCACTCGGCGTTGCCCCATCAAGCGTGATCGACAGGGCTCACGCTGCCGGGATCAAGTTCGGCGCCCTAGTCGGATCGTCCCGCCAAGCCGAAAAACAGGTTGAAGCCGGCATGGACCTGATCATTGCCCAGGGCACAGAGGGCGGTGGACACACCGGAACCGTGGCTTCAATGGTCTTGTGGCCGGAAGTGGTCGATCGCGTTCATCCGATCCCGGTTTTGGCTGCCGGCGGCGTCGGCAACGGCCGCCAGATGGCGGCAGCACTTGCCCTAGGCGCAGAGGGCGTCTGGTGCGGAACGGTTTGGCTCGGTACCGTCGAAAGCGAGCTCAATCCGGATATGCGCGACGTCCTATACGCGGCCAAATCCACCGATGCAGTCATCACCTACGGCTATACCGGCAAGCCGTGCCGTGCGCTGAAAAGCAAGTTCACCGAGGCCTGGGCGGCTGAAGACGCGCCCAAGCCTCTGAAAGTCCCTCTCCAGTCAATTTTGTCGGGCGAGCCTTTCCGCAGGGCGGAGCGGTCCCATCGAAAGGACTGGATGACCTATGCAGCAGGTCAAGTCGTCGGCCAGGTCAACGAGCCGAAGACCGTCAAGCAGGTCGTCTACGACATGTTGACCGAATATGTCGACGCGATGGAGCGCATGGAGAGCCTGCTGCAGGACTGAGCCCCGCCCGTCCGAGAATTCGAAAGCCTCTGTGTTTTCCAAGATCCGGTTACAGGGTGAGACCGGCAAGCCAGTCACCTTCGTCAAAAAGCAAAGAGAGGGAATAACTATGAAGCGTATTCTAGCATTTACAGCAATGGCTCTGCTGGCCCAGGCCGCATCCAGTTTCGCGGCCGACTGTGCGACAAAGGTCAAAACCGTCCAGGAAGGTAAGCTGATCGTTGCTGCCTACGACTACCCGCCTTTCTCGGTCACCTCGGGCCAGGGCATTTCCGGCATCGACGTCGACATTGTCACCCGCGCCGCCAAAGAAAATTGTCTGGAGGTCGTTCCCATGGTGCTCGATCCGGCAGCAACAATCCAGGCGGTCGTCAGCGGTAAGGCAGACGTTGCCATAGGAAGCTGGAACCGCACCGAAAAACGAGCCAAGGCCGTGTCGATGTCGGCGCCGACCTATCTCGATCCAATGGGGATCTTCTCCAAGGATGGCGCAGACACTGTGGCCGCCTTCGACGGCAAGAATGTCGGTACCGTTCAGGGCTATCTTTGGGTTGGCGAGATGCAGACGATGCTCGGACCCAAGTTGAAGCTTTATCCGACGCCTGTGGCGCTCGCACAGGACCTAGAAGCCGGACGTATCGATATCGCCGCGGACGGTTACAATTCAGGCGCTTACATCCAGAAGACGGCGGACGGCTACAAGGGCATCCAGATCAAGCTCGCAAAGCCTGACGAGCGCATCCAGGCTTCGATCCTGCCCGCCCAGGCCGGCGTGATCTACACGAAGGGGAATGAATCGCTCGGGGCCGCCCTCGACAAAAGCATCGAAGGCCAGCACAAGGATGGGACGATTGTAAAAGAACTAGAAGCTGCCGGCTTTGACAAGAAGGTCGGAGACGTCGGTGAGCCTCGTATGGTGAAGTAGTCCTTTTCAGCCTTTTTACCGTGAAGACCGCTTCGGGCAGCCGAAGCGGTCTTTTGGTTTTTGCGGCCGTCCATGCTTGGTGGCTTGAACGGCTTTGCGAGCTTACGTCCGGGTTCTATTTTTCTGGCAACGGATCTCGGGTGAGGTCGTCGGCAAGACCATTGCGTGTCCGGCGTCGATTGGAACGGGACGTGACCGCGGAGGAGCTATATGTTGAACTGGCCTGGCATTCCCGATGATGCAATTGAGTTCTTTTACAAGGTGTTCGCCGAGGCGAACCGCATCGTGTCGGAGCGATTGATCAATGTTCCCAACATGCGCGAAACCAGCCTGGATGACGGGCTCATCGAAGCAATCATACCCTCTTGCGCCCCAAGACTTCTGCCGTCCGGAGCGGTCGTGCAAATGGACGTGCGCAATATTGGTGGCCTGCGACGTCTCTACAGTTGGGAGACAGCCGATATTGCAATCCTTGTTTTCGTCTACCGGGCCGAGGCGCTTATTGCGCAAAAGATTGGTCTATTACAGTCCAAGCGGCTCTACCCCTAGAACAATGATGTCCAGGACGAAGACCCGGTGGGATTTCAATATGGCATGAACGAGTTTCTGCGTCGGGATCCTCACTCACCGTTGCACAAGTTGAACGTCCAGTATGATTTCGTGGACGGCTGTAAATACGCTGCCCTGAAAGCGGGCAGCAAGCAGGTGGCGGCGATGAAGGACATGAACAACGTCTTTGGCGAGGTCGTCTACTACCTCCTTTATAATCCACCGACCGTGCCGTCATCGACCCGGTAAGTATGTCCGATTTGAAGAGGCTCCGGTCGGTTGCCGGGTGCGGACGACGGGCGCCGTCGAGACGTTGCTGGAAGCCCTCAAGGAGGGAGAATCGCCCACATATGCTCAGCTCGACTGTGCGCAGGCTTCCGGCAATTGGCGCCTTGAATTCTGGGTCGTTGATCTTTTGAAATGCAATGTCGGACAGCAGTTTGATGAGAGCCGAGAGGAAAAAGTCGCTCAAATGCTGGAGCGGCGGTCCGGACCGATCGGGGCGGCGACCGCGATATCCATCGCCTTGCCTGAGGATAGCTGATCCGGTGTTGGTGTTTCGATGAGCCGGGCGCCTCTCAGATGGGACGCCCGCTCGCCTGATCGGTCAAGCAGTCCAGCCCGCGGCGGCCATATCCCTGTTCAATTCCTTGCGCTCGCGCGCATAGTCGACAATATCGTCGGGAAGCGTGCGAATACGGGTCTTCGACTGAAGCTCCTCGGAGATATGGGCAACGACGCCGGGGAACGTCGACAGAAGGGCAAGACCTGTCATTTCGTCGGGGGTGAACGACATTTCCGTGAGGATGGCAGCCATCATGCCGACTTCGTTGATGGCCATCTCGGGCTTGGTCACCCGCTTGATGAAAGCGCGATGAACCGCTTCATACCAGTCGCAGACATCGCCCCACACGCCCGCCTCGACAGCAATCGTCTTAAGCTTCTGCGCTCGCGGGTCGAGATATTTGAAGTTCGGATGGCCGAAGCCGCCAACGCGCATCTTCGTCTGGCGGATCTCGTCGACCGCGGCTTCCGCACATTCGTCGATGGATGCGCCGGGCTTGCGGTGCGTGTCGTAGGTGTTGCGGATGAAGGTCCCGGCGCTATCAGGCGCAAGCGTATATTCGCCTGCCGAAAGCATTGCCGTCGCAAGACCGGCAACCATTGAGGGATTGCCGGAGACACAGTAGCGAGCTGCCACGGTTCCCGGCTTCTTCAGAGAATAATCGAGGACGGAGCAAAGGACCGCGTCGATCATCTTCGTCTGTCCCGGTGTCGGGAGCTTTCCGCGAATGAGCAGATAGGTTGCCGCCGCAAAGGACATGTTGCCGATAATGTCGCCCAGGCTGTAGCCGCGGATGAAGACATCTGCATCCTCGACATCGCTCACGCTGGTAGTCCACGACTTTCGCACATCGGTGGTCATCTACTCGGTCCTTCCTGAACTGGTATTCCGACCATCGACTGGCCGCTCGCCAAAATAGTTATCAAGGATCGAAATATTTGTCCAGCGGGTATGTTTTTTGGATTTTATGGTATAATTTCTTTTGGAGGCGATCGTTGCGAATCCGTCCCGCGCGGAGCTGATCGCGGCATCATCATTGGAGGCTCTTTTGAGAACTTACTCTGGCGTGGTTTATCCTTTGAATTGTGATGCCATGGGCCACATGAACGTCCAGTACTATGTTGCCGCTTTCGACCAAGCGATGTGGCACTTGGTTCATGCCCTGGGCTACCGCGCAGAGTGGCAGACAGAGCGTAGCCAAGGCTGGGCGGACGTCCAGCACACGGTGAGCTTTTCAAAGGAGCTTAAGATCGGCAGCCTCTTCTACATCGACAGTAACGTCGGGCGCGTGGGACAAACGTCACTGACAACGCTCCATAAGCTCTACGATATGGCCGGCAACCTCTCCGCGGCGAACGAGATCAAATCGGTCTACTTCGACCTCAAGGAGCGGAGAAGCTTGCCGTTGCCTGACGTGATCAGATTGGAGGCAGAGCAGTCGCTCTTCAGGCTCCAGGACATTCAGCCGCTCTAACCCGACGCGCAAACCACAGGCAGGGCCCGTATGAAAGATCATCATCTCGTCGTCGTCGGTGGCGGGTTCGCCGGCCTGCAACTGATCAACGACCTCAAGGGCGTTCCGACCCGGATAACGCTCATCGACAGGCGCAACCATCACCTTTTCCAGCCTCTGCTCTACCAAGTGGCAACGACACTCTTGGCGACATCGGAAATCGCCTGGCCGATCCGCTCTCTTTATCGGAACCGGTCGGAGGTGACGACGCTGCTCGGCGAGGTCGTTTCCGTGGACGCGAAAGCCAATGAGCTGTCGCTCAGCAATGGCGAGGCTATCTCATACGACAGTCTGGTGCTTGCAACGGGCGCAACGCACGCCTACTTCGGCCGGGATGAATGGGAGCCGGTCGCTCCCGGACTCAAGACGCTGGAGGATGCGACGACAATCCGTCGACGAGCCTTGCTCGCCTTCGAGAGGGCAGAGGCAACGCGGTCGTCAGGAGAGAAAGCAGCGTTTCTAACGTTTGCGATTGTCGGGGCAGGGCCAACAGGCGTTGAGCTTGCGGGGATCATCGCCGAGCTTGCCCACAGAACGCTTCCGCAGGAATTCCGCCGTATCGATACGCGTGCGACCCGCGTCCTCCTGATTGAGGCAGGGGGACGGATATTGCCAAGTTTTGACGAAGCGCTTGCGCGTTATGCACACGATAGCCTGCGTAAGCGCGGCGTTGAAATCATACTCGGTCGGCCGGTGACCAATTGCTCCGTCGAGGGGGTCACGGTCGGTGACGATTTCATAGCCTGCAAGACCATCATTTGGGCTGCAGGTGTGAAGGCGTCGCCTGCGGCCAAATGGTTGGGTACAAATTCCGATCGCGCGGGACGCACGATCGTGGATCCGGATCTGACCGTCTCCGGCCAGCCGAACGTGTTTGTCATTGGCGATACCGCTTGCGTGATCCAAGCTGAGGGGAAGCCTGTGCCAGGGATTGCGCCGGCCGCCAAGCAACAGGGTGCTTATGTGGCCAAGGTTCTCCGCGCCCGGCTAGCAGGAAAGAATCCGCCGGGACCATTCCGCTATCGCCATCAAGGCAGCCTCGCGACGATAGGTAACAGTGCAGCCATCATCGATTTCGGGCGTATCAAACTTAAGGGTTCGCTGGCGTGGTGGATATGGGGTCTTGCCCATATTTATTTTCTCATTGGAACCCGCTGGCGGTTTGCTGTCGCCTGGAGCTGGCTCTGGATTTCTATCAGCGGCCAGCACAGTGCCAGACTCATTACGCAACGCGAAACCATCAAGGAGTTTGCCAAGGACGAGTGATGAGGCTGCCACTTCCACGATCCGAAATCCATTCTATTGCAATTTGAATGCATAGACTCTTTTATAGACTTGTCAGTATGTATTTTTGATTGTTAGTTCAGTTTGCGTCGCCTTGTGCGACCGAACCAGGAGGGAACGAATGAGCATAGATAATCGCATCCTGACTATTTCTCGCCGCAACGCTTTGAAATGCGCCGCCGTCGGGGCCGGAGGAGCACTTCTGAATTTCGCATATCCTGTGTTCGCTGACGCGGCGTTAGACGGGCCGCTCGTGACCACTCACGAGGGAAAGCTTCGGGGAACATCCACCGACAAGCTCAACATCTTCAAAGGCGTCCGATATGGCGAAACGACTGAGGGGAACGGCCGCTTTCGACAGCCGACGCCCCTAAAGCCTTGGAACGGCATTCGAGAGGCGACCGCGCTTGGCGATCCATGCTTCCAAAACAACCCAGATTGGGTTGGTTGGAAAGAGGATAACAACGGCAGTGAGGACTGCCTGGTCCTGAACATTTGGAGTGCTCGCGGTAGCACGAAGAAGCCAGTGATGGTGTTTTTCCATGGCGGCTCTTACATGTACGGTTCTGGTGGTGCGCCAATGTATGACGCTGCCCATCTTGCCGAACGTGGCGACGTCTTGGCAGTGACCGTCAACCATCGCATTCACATGCTTGGCTTTATGCACCTCGCAGGTCTGTCTGCAGATTACAAGGGATGCTCCAACGCTGGACTGCTTGATCTCGTTGAAGCGCTCCGATGGATCAAGAGAAACATTGCCGCCTTCGGCGGTGACGCCGAGAATGTCACTATCTTCGGGGAGTCGGGTGGGGGCGGAAAAGTCAGCTGCTTAATGGCAATGCCTGCGGCAAATGGGCTCTTCCATAGAGCGATTGTTCAGAGCGGATCGCAGTTGCGCTTACGCTCTGCTGAAAAAACAACAGCGGATGCAAGAGCAGCTCTAAAGCTGTTGGGCGTCTCCGAAGACAATCTCCAGGCCTTGGAGAGCATTCCGCCGCAGACGATTTGGGATACCTACATCAAAGTATCAGAAGCAAACATTCGTGGCGGTTTTTCAGACATTGCCTTCTCGCCGGTACTCGACCCGGACACACTGCCGTTTCACCCTGGTTCACCGGAAGCGATTGACAACTCGAAGAGCATTCCGCTCCTTGTCGGCACCAACGAAGCCGAGGGCACGTTTCCGCTTTTGATTGCTGACTTGCTTAAAGCTCCGGCCGATGAGAAGTCGGTCAGCGGAATTCTGGAGCAGCTGTTTTCGAAGGTTGTAGATGAAGGTCGGACGAAACTCGCCGAATTGATTGACGCAACAAAGAAAAAGAACCCGGACATTGATCCCTACCACCTGCTTGTGGCGGTCTCTACTGAGTTGTGGATGACGCGTGATGCCATCGAACAGGCAGAATCCCGTTTCGAGCACAGTGCGTCCGATGTCTACATGTATCGCTTTGGCTGGAAGGAACCTTGCTTTGGTGGAGAATGGGCTACGCATGCGGCCGAATTACCGTTCTTGTTCGACCATCTCGACATCGACCTGATTTGGGGAGACCCAAATCTCGACGCTGCTCGCCAGAAGCTCGATCCTAATGAGAATAGATACAAGCTCCGTGACGCTGTGATAGGTTTGTGGTCGAGCTTTGCGCGAGATGGAAAGCCATCCGCAAACGCGTTGCCCACATGGCCGGCCTACGACACCAAGACGAGACAAGTCATGCGGCTCGACAGTGAATCCGTCGTCATTGCCGATCCATTAGGTGGCGACGTTCGCAAACTCCTTGCGAGCCTTGACGTGGGTGTGGGATCGTAACGAGGTCGGCACAGCGCATATCGCGCTGTGCCTGTCGCCTTGGCAGCTTCAGACGAGATCGTGTAGGGCAAGTGCTTTGTAGATTGCTTCTGACATTGCGCTGTCGTCTCTCGGAGCGTCGAGCACGATGAGCCGCTGCTGGTTCCAGTAGTAGATTGCTACAGGTCCAACGCTTCCATTTGGGCCTGCAGGCTCTTTTAGGCTGGCAGGAAAGGCGGAGGTCTGCTCAATTCGGCACAGCTCGATGACAGCATCCAGTCTAAAGCGCTTCTGGCGGAGCGTTTCATCCAGTGCGACAGCTTGCTGGATCGTTTCTGGGAAACCATGCAGAATAAAGCCATTGCGCGCATCCGACTCAGAAAGTCGCTCGATCACTACTCCTTGCGTGGTATCGTCTAAGACGACACCGCCGCCTTCCATCTCCTGCTGGGCGGCTGCGCCACCTACCGTTCCGTTTCTGACGGCCGCGCGTAGCATCTCTCCTGGAGAAAAATGCGGAACAGACAGTCTTTTTGAAAGAAGCGATGCCTGTGCGCCGATTCCTGCCAGATGAGGACCAATGATGACCATTCGCATGGAAACAATTGTTCGTTGAGCATCGGTGCGTTCACGGCGCAGGCCGGTGAGCCGTTTCGGATTTCTATTCGGATACGATCTGCCGTTGGGGATCGCGCAGGACGAGGTTCTTAATGATCGCTGAAAATACCCGAACGCCGTTGTCATCGTAGGTTTCTGCGAGCCAATGAACAATGCCGAGGTGAGGCTTGCTTCGAGACTCGCGTAAAGACTTCACCGTGAAAGTCGCGCTGAGCTTACTTTCAGGAAGCAGCGGCTTGAGGAAACGCATTTCATCCACGCCCAGCCCTGCAATAGCATTGCCCGTGAAGACCCCAGCGTTGACGCCCAGCCGCATAGTCAGCGCGTACGAGTGTGCCCCACTCGCGACAAGAGTCGCGAAGAAGCTGTTGGCTGCTCCTTCTTCACTCAAGTGAAACGGTTGTGGATCGAACTCGCCGGCAAATCGGATAATGGCGTCCCTTGTTAGCAAGATAGGCTCGCTACGAACACCGAAGCCAATCGACAGGTCTTCAAACCATAAATCTTTCACTTGAGCTTCCTACGAATTCGAGACCGGACGGCCACGGCTACATGTTCGGATAGACCGGCCCCTCGCCGCCCTGCGGCGGCACCCAGTTGATGTTCTGGTTGGGGTCCTTGATGTCGCACGTCTTGCAGTGCACGCAGTTCTGGGCGTTGATGACGAAGGTGTCCTTGCCGTTCTTCTCCACCCATTCGTAGACGCCGGCCGGACAGTAACGCGTCGACGGGCCGGCATAGATATCGTGCTCGGATCGCTTCTGCAGGCCCATGTCCTTGACCTGCAGATGCACCGGCTGATCCTCCTCGTGATTGGTGTTCGACAGGAACACCGAGGACAGACGGTCGAAGGTCAGCACGCCATCCGGCTTCGGATAGGCGATCGGCTTATGCTGTGCGGCCGGTTCCAGCGATTGCGCGTCGGTTTTGCCGTGCTTCAGCGTGCCGAAGAAGGAGAAACCGAACAGCTGGTTCGTCCACATGTCGAGCCCGCCGAGGCCGATGCCGATGAGCGTGCCGAAGTTCGACCACAGCGGCTTGACGTTGCGAACCCGCTTCAGGTCCTTGCCGATATCACCCTTACGCCATTCGTTCTCGATCTCGACGACCTCGTCATTGGCACGTCCCGCTTCGATCGCAGCGGCAATCTTTTCGGCGGCCAGCATGCCCGACAGAACCGCATTGTGGCTGCCCTTGATACGCGGCACGTTTACGAAACCGGCCGAGCAACCGATCAGCGCGCCGCCCGGAAACGTCAGCTTCGGCACCGACTGGTAGCCGCCCTCGGTGATGGCGCGAGCGCCGTAGGAGAGCCGCTTGCCGCCCTCGAAAGTTCCACGGATCGCCGGATGCGTCTTGAAACGCTGGAATTCCTCGAAAGGGTAAAGATAGGGGTTCTTGTAGTTCAGGTGCACGACAAAGCCGACGGCAACGAGATTGTCCTCCAGATGATAGAGGAACGAACCACCGCCCGTCTTCATGCCGAGTGGCCAGCCGAAGGAATGCTGGACGAGACCCTGTTTGTGGTTCTCGGGTTTGACCTGCCAGAGCTCCTTGATGCCAAGGCCGAATTTCTGGGGTTCGCGGTCCTTCGAGAGATCAAACTTGGCGATCAACAGCTTGGCAAGCGAGCCGCGCACGCCTTCGCCGATCAGCGTATACTTGCCGAGCAGTTCCATGCCGCGGGCAAAGTTCGGGCCGGGCTCACCGTTCTTCTCGACGCCCATGTCGCCAGTGGCAACGCCGATGACGGCGCCCTGATCATTGTAGAGCACTTCGGTTCCGGCAAAACCCGGATAGATCTCGACACCGAGCGCTTCGGCCTTCTCGGCCAGCCACCGACAGACGAGGCCGAGCGAGACGATGTAGTTGCCGTGATTGTTCATCAGCGGCGGCATGGCGAAATTCGGCAGGCGGATCGAGCCGGCCGGGCCGAGCAGCAGGAACTGGTCGTCTTTCACTTCCGTCTTGAACGGATGCCCCTCCTCCTCGCACCAGCCCGGCAGCAGCCGGTCGATGCCGATCGGATCGACAACGGCGCCTGACAGGATATGGGCGCCGACTTCAGCACCCTTTTCGAGGACGACAACCTTCAGGTCCGGATTGACCTGCTTCAGCCGGATAGCCGCAGAAAGCCCTGCAGGGCCAGCTCCTGCGATCACCACGTCGAATTCCATGCTTTCGCGTTCGGGCAGATCAGTCATCTCGTTCATCAATCCTCCTTACCGCCGTTCCATGTTGCACCAGAGGCAAAGGAGGGGCTTTGAAACGGAACGGAGGGCCACAAGCTCGCCGGCGCCGCAATAGCTGAGCTCTCCAACGCTCACACGCTTCCATCCTTCCTGAGTGGCAGAGAATTCCATCGGGGAAAGCGCGAGAAACGACCGCGCTTGATACTGGATGTGATCGGGAAAGCGTGTGAACGGCGCCATCAGCAACAGGCCGATGCGAACATCGCTGCGTTCTTCGATGCCACCTGGACCGACCAGAAGCGCATGCGCGTGCCCGCTGTCAAAGTTACAGCTGGCGAACGGTCCCGAAGGGCTTCGCGTCCATTCGAAATTTCGTGTCAATGCATGAAAGTTTTGCCTTAAATCGCCGAGGATGCCAGTGCTGTGGGATAAACTTCCCAATGCGCTGTCAAAAGTCTCGCTCATTTGCGCAGACAGTGCCGACGAGGCCTCCGCGAGCGCGAAGCGGCCGGGCCTGATCAGCTTCTCGAAGACCTTTCCCGCGATGCGTTTCGGCATTAGCGGCGTATCCGGAGCTACCATTGCGCCGTACATCCCGTTCAAAATGCTCTGCAGGGCAACCGGCCGCCCGACAGAGCGACCGTCTCCCCTCTTTGCTCCACTCGTCTCGCCAAGGAGCAATAGATCATCGCGGCGGTCTGGCGTCCTGCGGAAGCTTTGGGACATCTGGCGTTAGAGTGACTTTTCGAGTTGTGGCAGGATCTCGAAGAGATCCCCGATGAGGCCGTAGTCAGCGACCTGGAAGATCGGCGCTTCCTCGTCCTTGTTGATGGCGACGATGACCTTCGAGTCCTTCATGCCGGCGAGATGCTGGATGGCACCAGAGATGCCGACGGCGATGTAGAGCTGCGGTGCGACGACCTTGCCGGTTTGGCCGACCTGCCAGTCGTTCGGAGCGTAACCGGCATCGACGGCAGCGCGCGAGGCGCCGACGGCCGCACCGAGCTTGTCGGCAACCGGCAGGATGACTTCACGGAACTTCTCCGCCGAGCCGAGCGCGCGGCCGCCCGAGATGATGATCTTAGCAGAGGTCAGCTCCGGGCGATCGGAGGCGGAGACATCCTCGGACACGAACGACGAGAGCAGTGAAGAAAGGGCTGCCGTCGAGATCTGCTCGACAGCAGCAGTCGGGCCTTGGGAGGCCGGGGAAAAGGAAGCGGTGCGCACGGTGATGACCTTCTTGGCGTCGGTCGACTGCACCGTCTGGATCGCATTGCCAGCATAGATCGGGCGCTTGAACGTGTCGGCGGAGACGACCTCGATGATTTCCGAGATCTGCGCGACATCGAGCAGGGCTGCAACGCGCGGAAGCACGTTTTTGCCGGTCGAGGTGGCGGCGGCGATGATCACGTCGTAGCTGCCTGCCAGCGAGACGATCAGGTCGGCGAGTGGTTCGGCCAGATTGTTGGCGAGTTCGTCGCTTTCGGCAAGCAGAACCTTGGAGACGCCTGCGAGCTTGGCAGCTGCATCGGCAGCGGGCTTGGCGCCTTTGCCTGCCACCAGCACGTGCACGTCACCGCCGATCTTTGCCGCGGCGCTCAGCGCCTTGGCGGTCTGGTCGGAAAGGCTTGCGTTATCGTGGTCAGCCAGAAGAAGAATGGCCATGGTTCTGTTCTTCCTTTCCGTAAATTAAAGCACGCCAGCTTCGTTTTTCAGCTTGTCGACGAGCTCTGCCACCGACTTGACCTTGACGCCGGCCTTGCGGCCGCCGGGTTCCTCGGTCTTCAGCACTTTCAGGCGCGGCGTCGTCGTCACGTCGAAGTCGGCCGGTGACTTCTTGTCGAGCGGCTTCTTCTTCGCCTTCATGATGTTCGGCAGCGATGCGTAGCGCGGCTCGTTGAGGCGAAGGTCGGTGGTGATCACCGCGGGCAGCTTGATCTCGATGGTCTGCAGGCCGCCGTCGACTTCGCGGGTCACGGTTGCCTTGCCGTCGCCGATTTCGATCTTCGAGGCGAAGGTCGCTTGGGCGACGCCCATCAGGGCCGCCAGCATCTGGCCGGTCTGGTTGCTGTCGTCGTCGATCGCCTGCTTGCCGACGATGATAAGACCCGGCTGTTCAGCATCGGCGACGGCCTTGAGGATCTTGGCGACGGCGAGGGGCTCGACGGCATCGTCGGTTTCAACAAGAATCGCCCGGTCGGCGCCCATGGCGAGCGCGGTTCGCAAAGTTTCCTCGGCCTTGGCCGTGCCGATGGAGACGACGACCACTTCCTCGGCCTTGCCGGCTTCCTTCAGGCGCAGGGCCTCTTCCACCGAGATCTCGTCGAACGGGTTCATCGACATCTTGACGTTGGTGAGTTCAACACCCGTGCCATCCGGCTTGACGCGGATCTTTACGTTGTAATCAACCACCCGCTTAACAGGAACGAGAATCTTCATGGCTCACCTTCAAGGGATTTCTGCCTCGCCAACCGAGGGCAAAGCGTCGCTGCGGACCGAAGCTAGCAAAACATACCGATAAGTCAAATCAAATGACCGGAAGGTCAGAATTTCAATTTTTCACAGCACTCTGCGGCTTGGATGCGAGTGGATCAGCTTGTCAGCCAGCCGATTTGGATGTAACTGACGGATGGGTCAAAAAAACGGAAAGATTAGTCTGTGCCATTTGCAACTGGAATGGTCCCTCCGTGGATTGGTGACCAAAGCAACATCAAACCAGCGACGAGGATGCCGTCTATGAGGATCATTTTGCTTGGACCGCCAGGCGCCGGAAAGGGCACGCAGGCCCGTCATCTCGCCACCGAGTATCGGATCCCGCAGTTGTCTACGGGCGACATGCTACGCGCCGCCGTATCGTCAGGATCGGATATCGGCAGAAAGGCAGCGGACCTGATGCAATCGGGCGAGCTCGTTCCTGACGATATTGTCACCGGTGTTGTCGCCGATCGCCTGTTCCATGAAGACTGCCGTACCGGCTTCATCCTTGATGGCTTTCCCCGAACGATTGCGCAGGCGCAGGATCTGCAGAAAATTCTCCGTTCGTCGCATGCACAGATCGACGCCGTCATTTCGATTTCGGTCGATGAGAATGCTCTGGCCGCGCGTATCGAGCGACGGGCCGAAGAGGCGCGCCTCAGCGGTCAGCCCGTTCGCGACGACGACGATCCGGAGGTGCTAAAAAAGCGCATCCATGAATTTCGTCAAAAGATCGAGCCAGTCGTGGAGTTCTACGAAACGGTTGGTCTGCTGCATACCATCGACGGGATGGGCAGTATCGAACGCGTGTCCCAGCAGATCGACGCCATCTTGAGCGCGGTGCGACTGTCAGTGAACGTCAAACCCACTGTTGCTTCCCGGTTCTAAGCGACCTTCAACGATCACATTAAGAGGATATCTCGATGCAAAACTCGCAAATTGCCGCGCGCCGCGCGGAAGCGGTCTCCCGCGGTGTCGGCGTCACCACACAGGTCTATGCCGAACGCGCGGAGAATGCCGAAATTTGGGATGTGGAGGGCCGTCGCTACATAGACTTTGCCGCAGGCATTGCCGTCGTCAACACCGGCCACCGCCATCCCAAGGTCATCGCCGCTGTGAAGGATCAGATTGATCGCTTTACTCATAGCTGCCATCAGGAGGTGCCTTACGAGAACTATGTTCGCCTTGCCGAACGCCTGAACGACCTCGTTCCAGGCAACTTCAAGAAAAAGACAGTGTTCGTCACCACAGGCGCGGAAGCGGTAGAAAACGCGGTCAAGATTGCGCGGGCGGCCACCAACCGCTCTGCCGTCATTGCCTTTACCGGCGTTTTCATGGCCGCACATTCATGGGCATGACGCTGACCGGCAAGGTGCAGCCTTATAAGGTCGGCTTCGGCGCAATGATGCCCGATGTCTTCCATGTGCCGTTTCCTGTCGAGCTGCATGGCACCTCGGTCGAGGACGCCTTATCGGTGCTCGAAAAACTGTTCAAAGCCGATGTCGATCCAAGCCGGGTCGCAGCCTTCCTCATCGAGCCGGTTCAGGGGGAGGGCGGCTTTTACGAAGTGCCGAAGGCGTTCATGCTGAAACTTCGCGAGATCGCCGATCAGCACGGGATCCTTCTGATCGCCGACGAGGTTCAGACGGGCTTTGCGCGAACCGGCAAACTGTTTGCCATGGAGCACTTTGGTGTTGTCGCAGACCTGACGACCATGGCAAAGGGGCTAGGCGGCGGGTTCCCGATTGCAGCGGTTACAGGGCGAGCAGACATCATGGACGCACCCGGCCCAGGCGGGCTTGGTGGCACCTATGGCGGCAACCCGATCGGGATTGCCGCCGGCAACGCCGTCCTGGATGTCATTGAAAGCGAGAATCTGTGCGAACGCGCAGACAGGCTCGGCGCCCGCCTCAAGCAGCGTCTTCAGTCGTTGCGCGAGACGGTGCCGCAGATCGTCGATATCCGCGGACCCGGCTTCATGAATGCGGTTGAGTTCAATGTGCCAGGCTCGGGCACGCCTGACGCCGACTTTACCAACAAGGTACGTGTCCGCGCCCTCGAAAAGGGCCTCATTCTTCTCACGTGCGGCGTCTACGGAAACGTCGTGCGTTTCCTGGCCCCAATCACGATCCAGGACGAGGTTTTTGCCGAGGCCCTGGATATCCTCGAAAGCGTATTGCGCGATTGTGCAAAAGGAGCGTGAGCCATGTCGATTTCCGACGAACTCTTGAACAAACTGAAAGACAAGACCCTTGTAACGGATAAGGCGCGGATCGGCGGCGAGTGGGTCGCAACAAGCGAGACGGGCAAGCAGTTCGATGTCCTTAATCCATCGACGGGCGCACTGATCGCCACCTTACCCGACATGAACCGCGCCGAGACTGCCCGTGCAATCGATCTGGCCGACAAGGCCCAGAAGCCATGGGCCAAGAAGACAGGCAAGGAGCGGGCAGGGGTCCTTCGCAAACTGTACGACCTTATGGTCGCCAATGCCGACGATCTTGCTGTCATCCTGACGAGCGAGATGGGAAAGCCGCTCGCCGAAGCTAAGGGTGAGATACTCTACGGCGCATCCTACGTCGAGTGGTTTGGCGAAGAAGCAAAGCGCGTCTATGGCGACACTATTCCTGGTCACCAGGCCGACAAGCGCATCATCGTCATCAAGCAGCCGGTGGGTGTTGTTGCCGCGATCACACCGTGGAATTTCCCCAACGCAATGCTTGCGCGCAAATTTGCGCCCGCCATTGCAGCCGGATGCGCAATGGTCTCCAAACCGGCCCGCGAGACGCCACTTTCGGCACTGGCGCTCGCCGTTCTCAGCGAACGCGCCGGGCTGCCGGCCGGCGTGTTCAACGTGGTCCTGTCGAGGGATTCCGCTGCGATCGGCAAGGAGTTCACCGAGAACGAGAAGGTCCGCAAGCTCACCTTCACCGGATCGACCGATGTCGGGCGCATCCTGATGCGTCAGGGCGCCGACCAGATCATGAAGCTTGGCCTCGAACTCGGCGGCAATGCGCCATTCATCGTCTTTGATGACGCTGACCTGGATGCAGCGGTCGAAGGCGCCATGATCTCGAAATATCGCAACAATGGCCAGACCTGCGTCTGCGCGAATCGACTCTATGTTCAATCGGGCGTCTACGACGCGTTTTCCAAAAAGCTTGCCGCCAAGGTTGAAGCGCTCAAGGTCGGTGACGGATTCGACGACGGCGTCCAGGCCGGCCCGTTGATTTCCGAAAAGGCGCTTGAGAAGGTGGAAGAGCATATCGAAGACGCACTCAGCAAAGGGGCAAAGCTTGCCTTGGGCGGAAAGCGGCACAGCAAGGGCGCGTTCTTCTTCGAGCCGACGGTTCTGACCGGCGTCACGAAGGACATGAAGGTTGCACGCGAAGAGACGTTCGGCCCGGTCGCACCACTGTTCAAGTTCGAGGACGAAGAGGAGGTCATCGAACTCGCCAACGACACCGAATTCGGACTTGCCTCCTATTTTTACGCCAAGGACGTCTCCAAGATCTTTAGGGTCGCTGAAGCACTCGAATACGGAATGGTCGGCATAAATACCGGTCTTATTTCGACGGAAGTGGCACCTTTTGGTGGCATCAAGCAGTCCGGTCAGGGCCGGGAAGGGTCGAAATATGGGATCGATGACTATGTCGAACTCAAATATCTTTGCCTCAGCATCTGACATGGGCGAGGGCCGCCCTTGAGCGGCCTTTTTCCTTTTTTGATCGGCTGGTCCGCCAAGCATACCTTGACGTCACAATGTTTGACCGGCACGACCGAAGTGGTATCGTCTGCCGATAAGAACAAAAAAAGGGGCTCGCATGCAGATCGACGAGAACAAAACGCAGGCTGTCCATGGCCGCGGCATGATATGGCCCGGGAGCTCCGGCTCACCCGATGACATTCGCTGGTCGACTTTGCTCCTAAAGGCTCTCAGCTTTCTCCTTCGAAAGACCGCCGCTGCCGGACGCTTTGCCTCCGACCCTGCGGGCTGCCTCTTCAGCGGCTTGGTGGGCAGCGTCTCGGTCGTAGACATTCGCGTTTAACAGAGCGATTTCGTTCCAAAACTAGCTCGCTCGAAAAACTGACGATCAAGTATTTTTATTTGTACTATCAGTCAGATTTGCTGTACATCTGGGACTAACGGAATTATCGTCAGGATAACACCGACAGGCTTGAAGGAGTTGCATGATGTTGACCGCAGTGAACCCGCCAGGAAGCGCGTGGCCCGGCGTTTCGCAAGGCGTTATCCTTAAGGGTAGCGGCGTTTTCGTTTCGACAGGGCATGTTGGAACCGACGCGGCCGGCGAGATCATCGTATCTTCGCCGGAAGATCAGATCGTCGCGTTGTTCGACAACCTAAGGGCGACGCTGACCGCCGCTGGCCTGGAGTTTGGCAACGTTGCGCGGATGACCTGCTATGTCAAAAGCTTCGACGAGACGACGATGGCGACCTTGCGTTCCGTCAGAGCCCGTTACTGGAACCAGGACTGCCCGCCCTCAAGCGTGATTGTTCAGGCGGCCCTCTACGATCCCCGCCTGCTGGTCGAAGCCGAAGTGCTCGCGGTCGTCCCGTAATGCCGGAGGTCTCGATGAGAAAGTTCGACGTAATCGTCATCGGCGGTGGCCATAATGGTCTCGTCTGTGCGTGCTATCTCGCAAAGGCCGGACTGAAGGTTTGCGTCGTGGAACGGCAGCCGTTCGTCGGCGGGGCTGCGATCTCCCGCGAGGTCTGGCCGGGCTTTACGATCTCTGTCGCGTCCTACTGGATGAGCATGCTGCAGCCGAAGATCATGCTCGACCTCAGGCTCCAGGAAAATGGCGTTGAAGTCATCTCTGTCCCTCCGAGCTTTCATCCGTTCGATAGTGGAAAGAGCATCGTCTATTGGCCCGATGAGCAGCGCTTCGTCGAGGAACTCGCACAGTTCTCGAAAAAGGACGCCGCGAACTATCCCAAGTTTGCCGCCCATATGGCCGACATCATTCCCTATATCCGCCGGCTGATGTTTGAGACTCCGGTAGACCCGATGACCGGCAAGATCAAGGACATCACAAAGGCCATGTCGCTTGCCTGGCGGCTACGCGACATCGGCGCCCGCGTCTATGACATCTGGGACCTGCTCACCCTCAGCGCTGACGATTATCTGCGCCGCTGGTTCGAAAGCGATGAGGTTTTGACGGCATTCGGCAGTTATGCATCGGGTTCGGCAGGTCTGATCAGCCCGAAGACCCAAGGCTCAGCCTACGTGCTCGCGAGACCTTACATGCGCGACAACTCGACATCTGCTGGCGGAGGCGGGCTGATCAAAGGCGGTATGGGTTCGATATCTGAAGCGCTTCTGCGTGTCGCCAAGGCTCACGGCGTCGAGGTCTTGACCGGTGAGAAGGTTAGGAAAGTCGATATCAGTAATGGCAAAGCCGTTGGCGTCGAACTCGAAAGCGGCCCGCATCTTATAGCCAAGACGGTCGTCTCAAACGCTGGCGCGAAGATGACCTACTTCGACCTGATCGGCACAGAACACCTTTCGGACGCCGTCAAGGGCCAGGTCGAGCGCCATCGCACCAAGTCGATTGCCTTTAAGATCAACCTCGCCTGCAATGCATTACCGCGATGGACGGCCTACGACAGCCGCAGACTAAACGAGCCGAACCCAGGCTCTGTCACACTTGCTGAAAATTCCGGTGAGCTGGAAGATGCGTTTCACACCGCTCAAAACGGTGAGATGGCCAAACATCCATATCTCTGGATCACCACGCCGAGCGCCTTTGACGAGACCGTCGCCCCTGAGGGCAAGCACGTCGTTCAGATCATGGGCGGACACGTCCCCTACAAGCTCAACGGACGTGAGTGGGACGAGACGACGAAAAAGGAACTTCTCGACATCGTCATCGATCAGATTTGCCGCTATGCGCCGGGTTTCGAAAAAGAAGTCCTGCACGCCCAGATCCTGACGCCGAAGGACATCGAGGAGATGTTTGCCATGGTTGACGGTCATGTTCACCATGGTGAGATGAGCCTCGACCAAGTGTTCTTCCGCCGACCGATCCAGCACTACGCCGACTATCGTACACCGATTTCTGGGATGTACATGTGCGGCGCAGCCTGCCACCCGGGCGGCGGCGTTAACGGCGTGCCCGGTCACAATGCGGCACGTGAAATTCTCCGGGACCTCGGCAAGGCGTTTCCGGCCAAGGTTCGCCCATAGGGAGGCAGTGGACGGCAGATGAACTACGAGCAATTTACGCCCGAAGAAAACGAAATCGTCTCCACCGTGGAGCGGTTCATCGAAGAGCGCGTCCGGCCAGATGTCATGGTCTTTGAGAGGGACCGCATCTACCCGCAGGCCATTGTCGAGGAGATGAAAGAGCTTGGTCTGTTCGGGATCGCGGTTCCAGAAGAGTTTGGGGGTCTCGGCCTCAGGCTTCCGGTCTTTGCCGCCGTTATGGAGATCGTCGCGCGCGGCTGGACCACACTTGCAGCCTATATCAACAGCCATTCGACAGTGGCCTATGCGATAGCGTCGCACGGAACCGGCGAGCAAAAGGAAAAATACCTGCCGGGTCTAGCGACGGGCGATTTCAGGGGCTCGCTTTGCCTGACGGAACCGGGCTGCGGATCTGATCTCCAGGCCATTCGCGCGAACGCGGTCGACCGGGGAGAGGCCTACGATCTGACGGCGAGCAAAACCTACGTGACAAATGGCGACAAGGCGACGCTCCTGCTGACGCTGGTCAAGCATCCAAAGGAGATCCTGGAGGCAAAACAGAAGTTCAGCCTGCTTCTCGTCGATAAAGCCGCCGCCGGCGTGACCGTGACCACGACGTTCCACAAGATGGCCTTTGGCTTGGTCGATACCGTGCAAATCGAAATGGACAACGTCGCCGTTCCCAAAGCGAACCTGCTCGGTGCTGCCGAAGGCAAGGGTTTCCATCAATTGTTCGATTCTCTTGAGATCGGCCGGATTGCGATTGCCATCAGCGCGGTCGGTCTTGCCGCAAATTCACTGTCTGAAGCAAGGCGCTACGCATCGGAGCGCGTCACCTTCGGCGTGACGATCGACAAGCACCAGGCAATCCAGTTCAAGCTGGCCGACATGGCGACGAAACTCGTGACCGCGCGTTTGATCACCATGGAAGCAGCCTGGATGAAGGAACGCGGCGGGCGTTGCGACATGATCAGCGCAATGGCGAAAATGTACGCCAGCGACGCGGCGGTGGAGATCGTTCACGACGCTGTCAAGGTTCATGGGGGCGCCGGCTACATCCAGGAATATGCGGTCGAAAGGCTTTACCGCGAGGCGTTACTTTATACGATCGGGGAAGGCACGAACGACATCAACCGGATCGTCATCTCTCGCCGCATCAATGGCGACGAAGAGCAGACCTATCTCGGACTTGTGCCATGACCACCGTTTGCCTCACCTTCGATTTCGATGCCGTCTCGCTATGGATCAGTTCGCTGAAGCAGACCACGGCCAATCCGATGTCGCGCGGCGAGTTTGCTCCGAGGGTCGGGTTGCCCAGGGTCTTGGCGCTCCTGTTGGAAAAGGGCGTGAAGGCAACCTTTTTCGTGCCGGCGCACACCGCGGTCTCGTTCAACGCCGAGACGAGGCGCATTCTGGACGACGGCCATGAGATCGGGATCCACGGATACTGTCACGAAACGCCGGTTGGCTTGAGTAAGTCCGATGAGGCATCCCTCCTGGATAGAGCGATCGCCAAACTACGCAATGCGCTCGGCCAGGATTTCACGCCGGTCGGATACCGCTCGCCCGCCTGGGATCTGTCGGAGAATTCAATCGCGCTGCTCGAAGAGCGGGGCATTGTCTACGACAGCAGCCTGATGGCCGACGACTACAAGCCATATTGGGCCTCGAGAGGCTTTCAAGTCTCGGAAGAAGCATACCAGGCAGGTCCAGCCTCAAAGGTGGTCGAGATTCCGGTTGCCTGGGAGCTCGACGACTTTCCGCACTTCATGTTTTTGAACAAGCCGCTCTATCTCGGCATGCGAACCCCGGCTGAGGTCTACGAGCTCTGGCGCGAAGAATTCGATTTCTCGGTCACGATCGAAGGTTCGGTATTCACCTTGACCATGCATCCCGAAATCATCGGCCGCGGCCCGCGCATGGCAATGCTGTCGCGCCTGATAGACCACATGAAATCGACATCGGGCACGACGTTCTCGACGGTTGCAGATGCGGCCCGACATTGGCGGGCGCGATCTCTTTAGCCTGCCCAAGCGCCAGTTGCGCCCGCCGAATTGGGCGCGACGAGACAGTCTTTCTTCTGACAGGTCCTCAGGGCCAGCGACAAAAAGCGATATGGCTGATATCGCAAACGAGGGTTTGAACGTGACAGACAATTCCGCAGCGCCAATTCCATCCGTCTTTGCAGCCCTTGAGGCTTCGGTTCGGACAAACCCTGACAAGGTGGCTGTTATTTTTGAAGATCAGTCCCTGAGCTACCGGCAATTGCTCGAGAAGGTCGACAACACGGCGCGCCATCTGCTAGCGCTCGGTATAGGCAAAGGCGAAACCGTTGCCGCATTTGCGCAAAACCGCCCTGAGCTGATCTATTGCTACTATGCTGCGGCCAGATTGGGAGCAATCTTCGTGCCGCTCAATCCAAACCTGACGCAAAGCGAAGTCGAATATAGCTTCCGACACAGCGACGCAAAAATCCTGATCTACGACGACTTGGTCGCCGATACCGCCAAGGGCGCAGTCGCTGCAGAGGCGCTCGTCCCCATGAGCCGGTTAGGAAACGTTCTGCCCGCAACGGAAATCGCCGCGCCATCGGTCGAGCCAGACGACGACTTCTTGATCATTTACACGTCCGGCTCAACAGGAGCGCCGAAGGCAATCATTCTTGATCACAAGGCGCAGATCAATTGCCCGATCGCCCTGGCAAGGCTGTGGGGCGTGACGTCGGCCGACAGGACGCTTGTCGCGCTGCCGCTCGGCTATCTCTATGGACTCTCGACCGCCGCTGCAGCGGGATTGCAGGCAGGTGGGACAGTGATCATTCTTCGCCGCTTCCACCCGCGCGACGTCCTGGAAGCCTTCATCGAACACAAGGTTTCGGTATTCCACGGTGTGCCGACTATGTTTTCCATGATGCTTGAATATTGCGAGCAACGTGGTCTCAAGTTCGATCTGAGCGGCGTGCGCAAATTGATCTGCGCCGGCGCACCCCTCTCGGACGAAATGGCCCGCCGTTTCGACGGCAAGTTTGCGCGAACGCTGGAAAATTACTACGCGCTGACCGAATGCACCCCGGTCTTCGGACGGTATTTTGATGAAGCGCACGCTCTCCCTGATGGCTCGATCGGTCGGGCGGCGCCCGGCGCGATCGTCAAGGTTGTTCGCTCAGATGGAAGCGAGTGCGCCGTGGACGAGGACGGCGAGCTCCTTGTGCAGGCGGCCGCCACGATGAAGCGGTATTTGAAAAATCCTGAGATGACGCAGGCCTCTATGACGGATGGCCTCTTTAGAACAGGGGATCTCGTCAAGCGCGACGAAGACGGCTTCTTCTACATCACCGGCCGCATTAAGGAGATCATCATTCGCGGCGGGGCGAATATCTCGCCCTCCGAGGTTGAAAAGGTATTGATCGCTCATCCAGGTGTCCAGGATGCGGCCGTCATTGGGGCGACTGACCGCATCTTCGGGGAGATCCCAGTCGCAATTGTCGTGCGCCGTCACGGATCGAAGGTGACGCAGGACGAGCTCATTGCGCATGTCGAAGCCACTTTGTCCGACTTCAAGGTGCCACGCACGATTTTCTTCGAGCCAGTCCTGCCCCAGGGAAAGACTGGAAAGACCGACAAGAAGCTTCTGAAAGAGCGTTTCGAGCCGCTTTTGGCAGCTCGCTGACTAGCCAGTGATCGACCCCTTGGAGTGATGCGATGGACCGTTTGCAATATCGATCCCTTGACGGCCTGAGCCTTGCCTCTTTGCTTCATTCCCGGCAAGTCTCTTCTGCAGAACTGATGCGCTGTGCGCTGGTCCTGGCCGAAGACTGCGACAACGAATTTAATGCGCTTTGCTATGTCAGACCCGAAGAGGCTTTGGCGCAGGCGGAAACGTCCGAGCTTAGGGGGCAGTTTGGTGCCCTGCCGTTCCTGTTGAAGGATTCTGGGCTTGCTTCGACGACCTTGCCGTTCAGTGTAGGCTCCCGATTGTTTGCTGGGCTCAAATCACCGATCAACGCGACGCTGAACGAGCGGTTCATTTCCGATGGGTTTATCTCCTTCGGCCGCACGACGGTTCCGGAATTCTGCATGGCGCCGACAACGGAGGCCGTGCAGAACTCGGGTCCCACGCTCAATCCCTGGGACAAGACGCGGTCGGCGGGCGGATCGAGCGGTGGTGCTGCGGTCGCAGTCAGCACGGGTGTTGTTCCGATCGCCCATGGCAGTGACGGGGGCGGTTCGATCCGCATTCCTGCCGCCTGCTGCGGTGTCTTTGGTCTGAAGCCGTCACGCGGGCTGGTGCCGCTCGGACCATCGCGCGGAGAGGCCTGGGGCGGCCTTGCTGCCGACGGCGTCCTGACCAGGACGGTGCGCGATACCGCGGCCGCTTTGGACGGCATTGTCGGTATGGAGATCGGCGCCCCCTATGCTGCCCCGGAGGTTCCGGGAAAGTATCTGGACCTGCTTGATGTCGCGTTCGACCGGCCGCTGAGGATCGCCACGTGGACGCAGGCTTTCGACGACATCCCCGTCGCGGATGAATGCATAGCGGCCGTCGATCAAGCCGCAAGGCTCTTGGCATCCATGGGGCACGAGGTGGTGTCGGCTCCGCTTCCAGATCTCAAATACAAGAGCTTTCTTCGCGCCCATCAGGACGTCCTTGCCGCAAGTGTTACATTGACCGTCAACGGCAAGCTGCGGTCGAGTCCGGACGCGGCCTGGCGCGAAAAGCTTGAGCCGGCGATCGTCGACGCCTACGACATCGGCACCACCTTGAGCGCGGAGACATACGCGCTTGCCATCAACCGCTTTCATGCGCTTGCCCGGCAAATGGAAGTCTACATGTCCGGTTACGATTTCGTATTGTCGCCGACGCTGACGCAACTTCCGGCCAAGCTCGGCATAATGACGATGGAGAGCGACTTCAGGACGTTCCGCAACCGTGTCGGTGAATACACGACGTTCCTGGCGATCATCAACGCCTCCGGTCAGCCGGCCACCAATGTTCCTCTATACTGGACAGAGGACGGTATTCCTGTCGGGATCCAGTTCATCGGTCATTTCGGCAAGGAATCCGAGCTCCTGCGCCTCTCGGCCAGGCTAGAAGAGGCCGAGCCCTGGATAGATCGCTATCGAGGTCGGGTTTAATAAGTCAAATCAG
Organism: Rhizobium sp. NZLR1b; assembly: GCF_019685155.1. NCBI lineage: Bacteria > Pseudomonadati > Pseudomonadota > Alphaproteobacteria > Hyphomicrobiales > Rhizobiaceae > Rhizobium > Rhizobium sp. NZLR1b. The sequence goes on along the minus strand of NZ_JABDWC010000023.1, from coordinate 4,637 downwards.
AACAATAGCTTGACTATTTTGACCAATAGGTCGAAAAAAAGACTAACAAGTATTCTAATCTTAAGGAGAGGTTATGACTGGCGAACTCAACGTAGGGCCGAACGCAAAATTCTTCGACGATTTCGAGGTCGATCAGAACTGGATCACGCCGCGACGCACGATTACCGAAGCCGACATCGTCATGTTCGCGGGTATGACGGGTGACTTTAACCCGGTCCACACAGACGAGGAATTTGCAAAGACAACACCGTTCGGCACACGCATTCTGCATGGGCCCGCAGTCTTTGCGATCGCGACCGGCCTTGAATTTCGTCTGGGCTTGAAGGAAGGAACCGCAATCGCCTTCCTCGGCATGACCTGGAACCTAAAGGCTCCCGTCAAGATCGGTGACACCATTCATGTCTATCAAAAGGTCGCCGGCGTTCGCGCCACCAGCAACCCGGCGCGTGGCATCGTCAACTTCTGGGTCGAGGTCCGCAATCAGGAAGGCACCGTTTGCCAAGAAGGCGAGTGGAAGGTCATGTTCCACTCAAAGGCTGCTGCTTGATCTGACAATCGAGGCTCCGCTTTCGTCGTTCGAAGCGGAGCCTGTTTGATTGTGAGCCATCAGAACTCAAGCACATGCAGTGACGCGGGTCGGCCAAAGATATGCTGCTTTAGGGCGTTGAACAAAGCTTGGCTAGTTGGTGGATTGGCTTCTACGCCTTGCAGCCATTGAGAATGATCTCGACATAATGGCTGGCGATGTCGTCCGGTGAAAGCTGTCCCTTCGGCTTGAACCACGCGTGCGTGAAATTGCACATGCCGATGATCGAACTGACGATCAGATAGGTCGGGATGTCGCGGAAGATGCCTGCTTCCACGCCTTTGACGTAAGCGTTCTTGAAAAGCTGGTCATATTCCCGCTTGCGCTTGACGATGATTTTCTGCTGATCATCGGTTAGTTCACCCTGATCGCGGAAATAGATCGCAGTCCAAGCCGCGCGGCCCATGACGTTCAGCGCATGCTTGCGGATCATTGCACCCAGAAGCTTGTCAGCTGGCAAGTCCGTCTCGATGATGGCGACCATATCCTGCCACCAAGCTTCGTGGATACGCTGGAAGATTTCCCACAGGACCTGATTCTTGTTCTTGAAATAATAGTAGACGACGGACTTTGTGTAGCCCAGGCTTTTTGCGATATCGTCGATGGTGACAGCGCGAATGCCGGTCTCCGCAAAAAGCGTAGCAGCAGCAGTCAGGATTTCCTCCTGAACATAGGCTTGCTTTTTCGCTTTCAACTCTTCCCGCACTTTCAAATTCATATTTGCCTCGTGCTCAATTTCTAATGATCGTCGCCAGCTCAAATGGTTTCGGATGGGTTGGCTTGATTCCGGCTGTCGCGGCAGTGGCGTGATTAACCACTTAGCGCAACGCAAACTTACAAAAATTTTGACCAATCAGTCAATTGATTCGGACTGATCGGATTAAAAATTGGGCGGATTGCATGTGGCAACGCACGCAAAAGCAACATATTCGATATCCCGACGGTCTTGGAGCCCGTTTGGACTCGTCGCCGAGAAGCGAAGGCCACCTCGAGAGGTGGTTCCCAGGGTCTAGGCCGTGTGCCGGCCAAGCCGCCTTTCAAGCGACGACACGAGAATTGTTGCCGGAATACAGATGGACGCATAAAGCAGGCCCGCAAGTAGAAGGATTGGCAGATACTGGAACGTGGTCGTGCCGATCATATAGGCCTGCGACAGCAGTTCCGGCAGAGCGATCGCAAAGCAAAGCGACGTGGCCTGGAGCATAAGGATCGCAAAGCCCAGCAGGGCAGGGGCCGCCACGCGAAGTCCTTGCGGGACGATCACATAGCGAAGCGCATCGAGTGACGTGAAACCGACGGCCACGGCGGCTTCCTTCTGGCCGTGGGGAACGGCCTGCAGTCCGGCCCGAATGATCTCGCTGGTATAGGCCGCGGTCGTCCAGGATAAGGCAGCCGCGGCAGCGGCAAAGGATGTCAGACTGATGCCAGTGCTTGGAAGGCCGTAATAGGCAAATTGCAGTAGGATGAGTGCTGGTGCACCGCGGCCGATCTCCACCACGAAAATCGATATCGCGCGAGTAAACATTGATTTTGTCTGAACGCCCAATGCCAGAATCAATCCCAGCGGAATGCCGATGAACAAGGCGACCCCTGTCACCTCAAGGCTCACAAGAAGCCCGTCGACCATCGTTGGCAGGTTTTCTTGCCAGAAATCGATAAGATCGCTCATCGGGCCACCTTTGCACGCATGACGCCGTCACTGTAGCGGGCGAGAGCCGCAACAGGCAGACTGATGAGAATGTAAAGAAGGCCGGCGACTGCAAAGACCTCCAGACCTTCGAAATTGCGGCGCGACACGAAACTGGCCTGGAAGGCGACTTCTGTGACGCCGACCGTCGAGGCAATGGCTGAATCCTTCAGGAGCCCAATAATGTAGCTCGTCGCTGACGGAAGGATGACCCGGATCAGCTGTGGGGCCATGATGTCGAAAAATACCGACCAACGCGGCATGTTCAGCGCGTGTGAGGCTTCCCACTGCCCGACATGGATGCTCTTCAACGCGCCGCGATAGATCTCGGCCATGTTCGCGCCAGTGATGACGCCCAGCGCAACGATCGCAGACTCGACCGGGCCGACCTGAAGGTATCCCGAGCCAATGCCGAAATAGAGGAAGAAAAGGCATACGATGGGCGGGATCGACCGAAAGGTCAAAATGAGTGCGGTTGCAAGCGCGCGAAGCAACCACGACCCCGACACTTTCATGGCGCAGAGGGGGAGCCCAAGCAGCGCTCCGAACATGAACGCCCCGATCGTGATGGCGATCGTCCAGGGAATGCCACTCAAAATGATAGCGAATGATTCTGCGTTCATCGGTTCTTGACCGCTTGTAGAAAGCGTTTCGCCCGCTCCGTCTGAGGGTTGCGCATTAGCGATTCGCTCGGACCCTCTTCGAGGATGCGGCCATCGGCCATGATGATCACACGATCGGAGACCGTTTCCGCAAAGTGCATCTCGTGGGTGACGACGATCATGGTCATTCCACCCTCGGCAAGCTCCTTCATGACGGCGAGGACTTCCAGACCGAGTTCCGGGTCGAGTGCGGAGGTCGGCTCGTCGAACAGCATGATTTTCGGGTCGAGAGCAAGCGCGCGCGCAATCGCGATACGCTGCTGCTGACCACCCGAACACCGCACGGGATACTGATCGCCTTTGTTCTCCAGCCCGACACGTTTGAGAAGGGCAAGCGAGCGCCTGTCGGCTTCGGCCTTGCTACGGCCGAGTACACGCTGCTGCGGCAGGCTGACATTGGCCAGCACCGACATGTGCGGGAAAAGATTGAACGATTGAAATACCATGCCGGCGGCGCGGCGAAGTTCGGTCAGTTGCTTTTTCGTGGCAGGACGCTTGGCATCAACGCTGATGCCGGCGATGCGGATCGAGCCCTGTGTCGGCGGCTCGAGCTGATTGAGGCATCGTAGAAGCGTGCTTTTGCCAGAGCCGCTCGGGCCGATGATGGCAACGACCTCACCCGTCTTCATGGCAAAGTTGATATCTTCCAGGACCCGATGCGTTCCAAAGGACTTTTCGACGTTCGAAACACGAAGGATTTCCTCTGCGTGTTGCGATTGCTCGGTCGGGGATTGCTCGGTCATCGGGGACATTCTTTCGACCTGCCCGTTTCGATTGGGCCCTGCTTGATGTGATCCACGAGAGCGGGAACTGGTTTCGAGGCGGATGATTTCGGACAAAATTCGACTCCCTTCAGTCACTCCCCATTCGTCCCGATTATTCTTTTCTGATCGGAGAGTTTTAAAAACTGACGTACGAGTATAAAGACATATCTGGTTGGGGTTTGCAACGCCCATTTTCCAATAAGCTCTGTGGCATTCTCGACAGTCGAAAAGGCTGCCGTAGAGACCGCTTTTAATGGCGGCCGTCCGCGTGGTTCGACGATCCCCGCCCCTTGCACGGGCGCAGCTGGATTTTCGCTAAGTAGCAAATTCCTCCATCCAGAGCAGGATTTTCGACTTGTTCGCCGTCAACTTTGGGGAACTACGATTACATACTTGTGCGTACTATTTTTTGATAGTCTACTCATTTTAACCGTCTAATCAGTTCGACAGTTCATGAAGATTCGAGGGGACCCAAGTGAGACCACATCTACAAGCTTTCGGAACCAGACGCGAAGTGCTCAAGTACGGAGCGTTGGCCGGTATCGCCGCGTTAGCCACCGCCCGCGCAGCAGTTGGTCGCGCCCAAGATAGGGCTCTCGAAGCTCCTGTGGTGGAAACCGCCGAGACCATCGTCATCCGGCCGGCCATAACCTTCGACAGAACCTCGATCCGCTGCAGATCGCGCTCGCTCATCGCTATCAATCCCATCTGCTCGTCTCCGCGTCATCAAACGCGGGGAGTGTGACATTCCAACTTTGCGGAAACAGGACATTCTAACTTTGCGGCTACAGTATAACATCTCGCATAATGGATCGACCGGAACACACAAGCCGAAGTGGGGAGGGGCGGAGAGCAGTCTTTAGGAGCGGCTTCATTCACCTTGCGTGGCTGCCGGAATCTGCTGCGGATAGATGCCGTGCATCACAGAGGAGTTCGGA